>URGI01000016.1 GCA_900547315.1 uncultured Eubacteriales bacterium
ACACCAGCACGGAATCAACAATGACGCTTGATGGCGTTTCTCAAGCTCGCTTATATTAGCACAGGAATTCCGGTTTGTCAACAACCTTTTTCCGAAATATTAATATTTTTTAAGTTTGCCATCCGGACATGCGCGGAAGATTGAAAAAAAGCGCGTTTTATGTTATATTCAATCAGTATACACTTTCAATGCCTGCTTGAATGGAGACAGATATGAGAACAGCGACTAAGAATAAAAATAAATTCGTACTCACGCTGATGTTTACGATAATAATAATCCTCACGCTGGTGGTCGTCGTGCTGGTCGCGGCGCTGATGAAGCGCCCGACGGAAGAGGTCGACCCGCATGAGGGACAGGTTTATATCAACGACGGCTTCGGCATGGTTTGGATGACGCCGCTCGAGGGCGTGGACGTCAACAACATTTCGCAGAGCGACATCGTGCGCTATGACGGCGTGCCGAAGTACGTGGGCGAAGGTTATGAGACTCTGCGCGGCGTGGACGTCAGCGAGCACCAGTACGACATCGACTGGGCGGCGGTCGCGGCGTCCGGCGTAGATTTCGCGTACATCCGTCTGGGCTACCGCGGCTACACGCAGGGCGGCCTGTTCGAGGATGCTTATTTCAAGGCCAACATCGAGGGCGCAAAGAGCAATGGCATCAAGGTCGGCGTCTATTTCTTCTCGCAGGCGATAAACGTGCAGGAGGCGATAGAGGAGGCGGACTTCGTGCTGGAGCGCATAGAGCAGTACGACATAGACCTCCCCGTGATGTATGACTGGGAAAAGATGGAGGAGGCCGGAGCCGACGCGAGGACTTATCAGCTCGACACGGCTATCCTCGACGAGTGCGCCGTGGCCTTCTGCGAGACGGTGAAAAAGGCCGGATATGAGCCGGGCGTATATTTCAACCGCTATATCGGCTATTATGGCTTTGACCTCAGCCGCCTGAACTCCTATAAATTCTGGCTGGCCGTGCCCGGCGATTTCCCCGACTTCTACTATGCCTTTGATATCTGGCAGTACAGCTTCGAGGAGACCATCCCTGGGATCGAGACGCCTACGGACATGAACCTCATGTTCATCCCCAAGGTGCAGCCCTCGCCGTCACCGTCTGCGGAGGCGACACCGGCGGCCTGAATCCGGTTATAATAATTATATTGAAACAGCGGCGGATTTGGGCTATAATATCCTTTCAGGAAAACGGAGGATAATTTCAATGGCAGAGCAGAAAACAAACGTAATGCGTGTGCTTGAGCAAAAAAAGATAAAATACACGCCGCACAGCTACCCGCACGGCGACGATGCCGTGGACGGGCTTACGGTCGCGGCGCTGCTCGGCGTGGACGCGGCGAAGATATTCAAAACTCTCGTGACCCGCGGCGCGAGCAAGGGGATATACGTTTTTGTGATACCCGTCGGCGCGGAGCTTGACCTGAAGAAGGCGGCGAAGGCCGTGGGCGAGAAGTCGATAGAGATGGTGCACGTCAGCGAGATAAACGCACTGACAGGATATATACGCGGCGGCTGCTCACCGGTCGGCATGAGAAAGCACTACACCACCACCTATGACGCGTCCGCGCTCGCGCAGGACACGATGATCGTCAGCGCCGGCAAGATCGGCTTTCAGGTGGAGCTGGAGCCGCAGGCGCTTATCCGGATAACTCAGGGGAAAACGGCGGATGTTACTGTCGGGTAATGATCAATGCAGAACAGTATTTATATAAAAGGCGCAAGAGAAAACAATCTGAAAAATATCGACGTTGATATACCGAGAGACAAGCTGGTCGTGATAACCGGCCTCTCCGGCAGCGGAAAATCCAGCCTCGCGTTCGATACCATATATGCCGAAGGCCAACGCCGCTACGTGGAGAGCCTCAGCTCCTACGCGCGCATGTTCCTCGGCCAGATGGACAAGCCGGACGTTGACTATATCGACGGCCTGTCCCCAGCGATATCCATCGACCAGAAGACGACCTCCAAAAATCCGCGCTCCACGGTCGGCACCGTGACGGAGATATACGACTATCTGCGCCTTCTCTGGGCGCGCGTCGGTGTGCCGCACTGCCCGAAATGCGGCAAGGAGATACGCCAGCAGAGCATCGACCAGATAGTCGACCAGATAATGGCGCTCCCGGAGGGGACGCGCATTCAGCTCATGGCTCCGGTCGTCCGCTCACGCAAGGGCGAGCACATGAAGGTGTTCGAGGACGCGAAGAAGTCGGGATACGTCCGAGTCCGCGTGGACGGGATCATGTATGACCTGACCGAGGAGATAAAGCTTGAAAAGAACAAGAAGCACATCATCGAGATAGTCGTTGACCGCCTGGTCATAAAGCCGGACATCATCCGCCGCCTGACGGACTCCGCGGAGACGGCGATGGCGCTCGCAGGCGGACTGCTTACGGTAGATATCCCCAAGGAGGACAGGCGGCTCAGCTTCTCGCAGAATTACGCCTGTGAGGACTGCGGCATCTCCATCGACGAGCTTGCCCCGCGCCTGTTCTCGTTCAATAACCCCTACGGCGCCTGTCCGACCTGCACCGGCCTCGGCATGCGTCTGCTCGTCGATCCGGATCTCATAATGCCGAACCCGAACCTCAGCATTATGGACGGCGGCATAACCGCGAGCGGCTGGGGCAATGCAAAGGGCGACTCGATATCGAGGATGTACTATGACGCGCTCTCGCGCCGCTATCACTTCAAGCTGACCGATCCCATCAAGGACATACCGCCCGAGGCGATAGACGCGCTGATGTACGGCACAAAGGGCGAGCCGCTTCAGCTCAGATATGAGAAAAACGAGGGCTTTGGCGTGATCCGGCGCGAGTTCGAGGGCATAGCGAATAACCTCGAGCGGCGCTACAAGGAGACGCAGAGTCCCGCTATGCGTGCGGAGCTTGAGGAGTGCATGTCCGAAACTCCGTGCCCGGACTGCGGCGGACGCAGGCTGAAAAAGACCGCGCTCGCGGTGACGGTCGGCGGCATGAACATCGCGGAGTTCACCGATCTGCCCGTTGTCAGCGCGCTGAAATTCATAGATTCTCTCCAGCTCAGCGAGAAGGACATGATGATCGCCGAGCGTATTCTGAAAGAGATAAAGTCCCGTCTCGGCTTCCTCGTGAACGTCGGGCTTGGATATCTGACGCTGTCCCGCTCGGCGGCGACGCTGTCCGGCGGCGAGAGCCAGCGCATCAGACTTGCCACGCAGATCGGCTCCAGCCTGATGGGCGTGCTGTATATTCTCGATGAGCCGAGTATCGGCCTGCACCAGCGCGATAACGACAAGCTGCTGCGTACGCTCAAGCGCCTGCGCGACCTTGGAAATACGCTCATCGTCGTCGAGCATGACGAGGACACCATGCGCGCGGCGGATTATATCGTCGACGTCGGCCCGGGAGCGGGCGTGAACGGCGGGTGCATAGTCTGCGCCGGCTCCGTCGATGATATCTGCGCCTGCCCGGAGTCCGTGACAGGCCAGTACCTCAGCGGAAAAAAGAAGATACCCGTGCCGGAGACGCGGCGCGCGGGCAGCGGAAGATTCCTGCGCATACACGGCGCGAAGGAAAACAATCTGAAGAATATCGACGTGGATATCCCGCTCGGCAAGCTCGTGTGCGTCACGGGCGTCTCCGGCAGCGGCAAATCCTCGCTCATAAACGAAATACTGTACAAGACCCTCGCCGCCGAGAAGAACCGCGTCAAGGTGCGCCCCGGCAAGTGCGACGGGATAGACGGGCTTGAATATGTGGATAAGGTCATCGCGCTCGACCAGAGCCCGATAGGCCGCACACCGCGCTCAAATCCCGCGACCTACACCGGTGTTTTCGGCGACATACGCGAGCTTTTCGCCTCGACGCAGGACGCAAAGCTCCGCGGCTACGGCCAGGGGCGCTTCTCCTTCAACGTCAAGGGCGGCCGCTGCGAGGCCTGCAGCGGCGACGGTCTGCTGAAGATAGAGATGCACTTCCTGCCGGATGTCTACGTTCCCTGCGAGGTCTGCCACGGCAAGCGCTATAACCGCGAGACTCTTGAGGTGCGCTTCAAGGGCAAGAACATCGCCGATGTTCTCGACATGACCATCGACGAGGCCTGCACCTTCTTTGAGAATCAGCCGAAGATACTGCACAAGATAGAGACTCTGCGCGACGTCGGGCTTGGCTACGTCAAGCTCGGCCAGTCGAGCACGACGCTCTCCGGCGGCGAGGCGCAGCGCGTCAAGCTCGCAACGGAGCTTTCGAAGCGCAGCACAGGCAGTACCGTGTATGTGCTCGACGAGCCGACAACCGGACTGCACGTCGCCGACGTGCACCGGCTCATAAATATCCTTGACCGCTTCGTCGAAGCGGGGAACACCGTCGTCGTCATCGAGCACAATCTCGACGTCATAAAGGTCGCGGATCACATCATCGACCTCGGCCCCGAGGGCGGCGATATGGGCGGCGAGCTTGTCTACGCCGGAACTCCGGAGGGCTGCGCCGAGTGTGAAGCGAGCTTCACCGGCCAGTTTCTCAAGAAGATGCTGCCGTAACGGAGGCGGCGCCCCTCTCATAGAATATCCGGGGAGGGGAGAGCATGACGGTAAAATTCCTTGTGAGCATGGCGGCCTGCTTCGCGTGCCTCGGCATTCTGTGGCTGATAGGGCGCATCATGCAGACTCCGGTGAAATTCGGCCGGAGCAGCACAGGCTATATGCTCATAAATATCAGCGGCGCGGAGCCGCGGCTGGAGCAGACTTTGAACGGCCTGCTGTGGCTCAATGACAACGGCATACTCCGCTGCCGCATAATCATCATCGGCACGGAGCTTGACGAAGAGACCGGATTCGTCGCCCGCGCGATGGCCGAGGATCATCGCTGCATTACTTTTGTGGAAAATGGGGAGCTGCCCGAATGGATGAAAACGAACTGCTAGAGCTGTCCGGCACGGTCGATTCCGTAATTTATAAAAATGAAGAGAACGGCTACACCGTGCTGCGCCTGAGAGACGAAAACGGCGAGGGAGTGACGGTCGTCGGCTGCTTCCCGTACGCCGCGCCCGGCGAATCCATGATCGTCAGCGGCAACTGGGTGTCGCACAGCGTCCACGGCAGGCAGTTCAAGGCCGAGTTTTCGCAGCGTATGCTGCCGAGCACCGCGCCCGCGATCTATGAATATCTCGCGGGCGGAGCCGTGCGCGGCATCGGCCCCGCGACGGCGGCGCTCATTGTCAACAAATTCGGCGATAAGACGCTGGACGTGCTCGAAAACGCGCCGCAGAAGCTGGCGGAGATAAAGGGCATAAGCGCGGCGAAGGCGGAGCAGCTTTCGAAAAGCTTCCGCCAGCAGGCTGGGATACGCAGACTCATGGAGTTCGTGTGCTCGTTCGGCCTGCGCCCGATACTCGCCATGCGCATGTATAAATATTACGGCGCCGAGGCGCTTGAGCTGCTGCGCGATAACCCGTATATCATCGCTTCCGTGCATATCGGCGGCAGCTTCGCGGAGGCCGACCGGCTCGCCCTTGAGATGGGTATCGACGGGTACAGCGCAAACCGCATCTGCGCCGCGATAATTTTTGAGCTTCAGCATAATTCCGGCAACGGCCACTGCTTCATCCCGCGAGAACAGCTCGCCGCGGCGACGGCGAAGCTCATCGGCGTCGAGCCGGAGGACGTGGACGAGAACATCGAAACGCTCATCTCCGGCGGGCAGATACGCTATGAGTTCATCGCCGGCCGCAACGCCTGCTATCTTCCGGAGCTTTACGAGGCGGAGACTAACGCCGCGGAGATACTCGCGCGGATGTGCCGCCGCAGCTTCGGCGACAAGGCGGATATAAACAAGATAATCGCCAAGCTTGAAAAAAGCCAGCATATAAGCTACGCGCCGCTTCAGAAGCAGGTTCTGGAGCTTGCGCTGAAAAATCAGGTGGTAGTCCTCACGGGCGGCCCCGGCACCGGCAAGACGACGTCGATCCGCGCCGTGCTCGCGATGTTCGACGAGCTGGGCATGAAAACGCTGCTCACCGCGCCGACAGGGCGCGCCGCAAAGCGCATGACCGAGCTTACCGGGCAGGACGCCTCGACGATACACCGCCTGCTCGAAGCGAAGTTTGACGACACGGGCGACTCGGTCGTGTTCACAAAGTGCGAGTCCGACAGGCTCGACTGCGATGCGGTGATACTCGACGAGTGCTCGATGGTTGACATAATACTTATGAACGCGCTGCTCTCGGCGCTCCCGCCGGACGCGCGGCTCATTCTGGTCGGCGACGCGGATCAGCTCCCGTCGGTCGGCCCAGGTAACGTGTTCTCCGCGATAATCCGCAGCGGCGTCGTGCCGACGGTGCGCCTGACGGAGATATTCCGCCAGAACGGCGGCAGCCGCATAGTTCGCAACGCCCACATGATAAACCGCGGCGAGCACCCCGATTTCGCCGAGAACGCGGGAGATTTTTTCCGTCTGCGGCGTTTACAGGCGGCAAGCTCTGTCGAGACTATAACGGAGCTGTGCACCACGCGCCTGCCGAACAAGATGCATATCCCGCCCGAGGACATACAGGTCCTCTCGCCGACGAGGAAGGGCGAGCTTGGCACTGTCAACCTCAACCGGCACCTTCAGGCGGCGCTGAACCCGCCTGCGAAGGACAAGCCGGAGAAAGCCTTCGGCGACGTCATCTTCCGCAAGGGCGACCGCGTGATGCAGATAAAGAACAACTACGACATCATGTGGCGCACGGAGGACAACCGCTCCGCCGGTACCGGCATCTTCAACGGAGACATCGGCGTCATCACGTCGGTCGATCTTGAAAACGAGGGCATCGTCGTCAGCTTTGACGGCCGCATCGCGGGCTACGGCTTCGACTCTCTGCTGGAGCTTGAGCACGCGTGGGCGATGACGGTACATAAGGCGCAGGGCAGCGAATACCGCGCCGTGATACTCGCGCTGGGGCAGGCGTCCCAGATGCTTATGACGCGCGACGTGTTCTATACTGCGGTCACGAGGGCGCGCGAGCTGCTCATACTTGTGGGAGACGATCAGACCGCGCACCAGATGATAGATAATTACCGCCAGTCGAAACGCTATACGGCGCTGAGGGTACGGCTTCGCAAGCTGTGCGGCGTCGAATGAGCGTAGGCGGCGCGATACTTGAGCTGCTGTTCCCGACAAAGTGCGCCTTCTGCCATCGACTCACTGAGGGCAGAGAACAGCGGGTGTGCCCGCGGTGCATTAAGTCGCTGCCGTACGCGCGCGGCGCGGCGGCGGAGCAGAAGCTGCCGCATATCGTGAAATGCGTCTCGCCGTTTTATTACGAGGGCGACGTCAGACAGTCGCTCCTGCGCTATAAATTCGGCGGCGTGCGGGCTTATTGCGATATTTATGCGGAATTTCTTGTAAAGACTATTGACGAACGCGCAGTTTCCTGCGATATTATTACATGGGTGCCGCTGAACGCGAAGCGCCTGCGCAGGCGCGGGTACGACCAGGCTCGGCTCATCGCCGAAGAGACGGCAAAGCTTATGGGCGTTGAGTGCGTGCAGCTGCTCACAAAAACGCGCAACATCCGCGCACAGTCCCTGACTGGCGGCGCGGCCGAGCGGAAAAGAAACGTCTCCGGCGTCTATTCGCCGTGCGATGCGGAACTGATAAAAGGGCGGCACGTCCTGATAATTGACGATATCGTCACCACCGGTGCGACTCTCGCGGAGTGTGCCGGGGTGCTTACAAAATGCGGAGCGGCCTCCGTCACGGCGGCCACGCTTGCAAGAAAAAGAGCTTAGTATGAGGTGAAGCAAATGCTTGATTTTGAAAGAAATATCGCGGTCGATATGGGCACGTCCTCCACGCTGCTGTTCGAGCAGGGGAAGGGCGTCGTCGCGCGTGAGCCGACCGTTGTCGCCGTGGATAAGTTCAGCGGCAAGATACTGAAGATCGGTCAGGACGCGCAGAAGATGCTCGGGCGCACTCCGGCGAACATCGTCGCAATACATCCGATAAGCGCGGGCGTCATATCCGACTATGAGATAAGCGCGCAGATGCTGCGTGAACTCGTCAGCCGCATAACCTCCTTCAGCCTTCTTAAGCCGAGAATTCTTGTCTGCGTGCCGAGCAGCATCACCGGCGTCGAGGAGCGCGCGATGATCGACGCCGCGATAGAGGCGGGCGGCAGAAGAGTCTACCTGCTTGAGACCGCCGTCGCCACCGCGCTGGGCGCGGGTGTTGATATCTCGAAGGCAGACGGCCACATGGTCATAGACATCGGCGGCGGCACGACCGAGATCGCTATAATCTCCGTCGGCGGCGTCGTTGAGTGCGAGTCGATAAAGGTCGCGGGAGCGAGCTTTGACGAGGCGATAGTGAAGTATATCCGCCGCAAGCACAATATGCTCATCGGCCTTGGCGCGGCGGAGGAGCTGAAGCGCAGCATCGGCTGCATCATCCAGCGTCCGGACGTCGGAGTCGAGGAGGTCAAGGGCCGCAGCCTGACAAACGGCCTGCCCAAGACCGTTCAGGTCAGCTCAAACGAGCTTATTGAGGCCTTTGTCGAGCCGATGAACAGCATACTTGAGGCTATCCACACCGTTCTGGAGCGCACCCCGCCCCAGCTCGTCGGCGATCTGGACACCAACGGCATCATCATGTCCGGCGGCGGCAGCCTGATCTACGGCATCGACCGCCTTATCGAGCGCAGCACCGGCATCCGCACAAGCGTTGTGGACGACGCCGTCTCCTGCGCGGCATACGGCGCGGGCAAGATGCTCGGCCATCTGGACGATATGCAGGACGGCATGATGAACTTCTTCAGAAAGCGCCAGCTCAAGGGATAAAGAGTTTTCATACTGTTTGAAAAGGGGTGCGTGCCATGCTGCTTTCAAAGCTTTTTAAGAAAAAAGACAATACGCCGCACTGCGCCGTCGTCATAGTCGCGGCGGGAAGCTCGCTCCGCATGGGCGGGGATAAGCTTATGATGGAGCTGTGCCACGTTCCGGTGCTTGCCAGAACGCTGCTTGCGTTCCAGCAGTCGCCGCTGGTGGACGAAATAATCGTCGTGACGCGCATGGAAAAGATAATGGACGTCGCCGACATCTGCAAGAAATACGGCGTGACCAAGGCGAAAAAGGTCATCCGCGGCGGAACCTCGCGCATGGAATCCGCGCTCGCCGGAGTGTCGGAGCTCTCGTGCGGGACGAAGCTCATCGCGATACATGACGGCGCGCGCCCGCTTGTGACGCAGGATGTCATATCCCGCGCGGTGTACGCCGCGCGCGACTATCTCGCCGCCGTGCCCGCCATTCCCAGCGTCGATACGCTGAAGAATGTCGAGGACGAGCGGGTCATCGCAACGCTCGACAGGGAGTGCATAATGCGCGTGCAGACGCCGCAGGTCTTTGACGCGGATCTTATAAAGGGCGCGCTGACCGTGGCGGCGGCCAAGGCGCTGCCGATAACGGACGACTGCTCCGCAATAGAGCTGATGGGCGTGAAGGTCAAGGCCGTCGAGGGCGACCCGAACAACATCAAGCTCACCACGCCGAACGACGTGATGCTCGCCGAAGCAATCCTGAGAGACAGAGGAGACGAATATGCGGATAGGACATGGCTATGATGTTCACCGGCTCGTTCCGGACAGAAAGCTGATACTCGGCGGGGTGGATATCCCGTATGAGAAGGGGCTGCTCGGACACTCGGACGCGGACGTGCTTGTCCACGCGCTGATGGATGCGCTGCTCGGCGCGGCCGCGATGGGCGACATCGGCAAGCTCTTTCCGGATAATGACGAGCGCTATCTCGGTGCGGACAGTCTGGTTCTGCTGCGCGAGGTGATGCGCCGCCTGCGCGAGGCGGGCTATGAGCTGTGCAATGCCGACTGCACCGTGCTTGCCCAGCGGCCGAAGCTCGTGCCGCATATACCCGCCATGCGCGCGAACATCGCGGAGGCGATGTCCGTACCGGCGGAGCTTATAAGCGTCAAGGCCACCACCGAAGAGGGGCTTGGCTTTACCGGCAGCGGCGAGGGCATCGCCGCGCACGCCGTTGTTTTAATTAAATAACATCACCAGCCCGCACCCGCTGCATATCATGTAGTGAGAGCCATGCGGACGGTGCATCAAAAGATCTGCAGGCAGTTGGCCTTGCAGATCTTTTGCGTATATGCCCTGCCGCTGCGCTGAAATATTTGCCGTCGGGAGACGCGGCAGAGGGGAGAAAGTGATGACGCAGTATTTGTTGATGTGCCGTTCGCTCACTTACGCGCAGAAGAGCGTGAAGCTTCTGGAGCGCTCCGGCATAACGGCTGCGGTGGTCAAGGCTCCGCAGGGGCTGAGCAGCAGCGGCTGCGGCTACGCGGTGAGCCTGTACCGGAATTTTGACGCCGCACTCGGCCTGCTTCGCAGCAGCGGCCTGATAAGCGGCAAGATATTCAGCCGCGCCGACGGCGGGGAATATAAGGAGCTTGCGCGATGATATATCTTGATAACGCGGCGACAAGCCTGATAAAGCCGGTGGGTGTTGAAAATGCCGTCGTAAACGCGATGAGGAGCATGGCAAGCCCGGGCCGCGGGGCGCACGCTCCGGCAATGCGCGCGGCGGAGACCGTGTTTGAGTGCCGCGAGGCCGCGGCGCGGCTGTTCAAGGTCGCGGACGCGGAGAACGTGGTGTTCACCATGAATGCTACCCACGCGCTCAATATTGCGATACGCTCCGTCGTGAAGCCGGGGAGCCGCGTGCTCGTCTCCGGCTTTGAGCACAACAGCGTCACAAGGCCGCTCAGAATGCTGACGGAGGATATAACCGTGGCCGGAAGCCGCCTTTTCGACGAGGAGAATACGCTCAGTGAGTTTGACGAGAAGCTCCGCCGCGCCGACGCCGTCGTATGTACGCACGTGTCAAACGCCTTTGGCTATATCCTGCCGGTCTATGAGATCGCGGCGCTGTGCCGCAGGGCTGGCGTGCCGCTGATAGTGGACGCGTCGCAGTCGGCGGGCGTGCTGGACGTGGACTTCGCGCGGCTGGGCGCGGTGTTCGTCGCCATGCCGGGGCATAAGGGGCTGTTCGGCCCGCAGGGAACGGGCATACTGCTGTGCGGCGCGGACGCCTTGCCGCTGATGAGCGGCGGTTCTGGTTCGGACAGTATCTCCCAGACCATGCCGGATTACCTGCCTGACCGGCTCGAGGCGGGGACGCATAATGTCTGCGGCGTCGCGGGGCTGCTGGCCGGAATAAAATACGTCTCCGGGATCGGGACGGACGCGATACTCGCGCACGAGCGCGCCCTGCTGGCGCGCATGATACGCGGCCTGTCGGATGTCCGCGGAGTGGAGCTGTTTTATGGGAACAAAGAGCTTCAGTCCGGCGTCCTTTCAGTGAGGCTGGCGGGCACGGACTGCGAAACGCTGGCGCGCCTGCTCTCCGAGCACGGCGTATGCACCCGCTCCGGCCTGCACTGCGCGCCCTTCGCCCACCGCACCGCGGGAACCCTCGACACCGGCACGCTGCGCTTCAGCTTTTCGCCCTTCGTCACCCCGGAGGAAATAGACAGAGTCTGCGAACTGATGTATGAAATAAGTATAAAACTTTCTTAATAATGTTTGCGTTTTTGCCGCAGATGATTTATAATACATTGATAAATATAATAGGCTTCGTGTCGGCACGCTGTGCCGCGCGGGCATTTGGATAAATGAACGGGGTAATCTCCTATGGAAGTTATAAGCAGCGCTCTCTCATGGGCAGGAAACTATCTGGCGACGATCCGCATCTCGGACGCGGTCGATATCCTGATAGTCACGTTCCTGATATATAAAGCGATATGGTTCGTCCGGCGCACGAATTCGTACAATCTGGCCAAGGGTCTGATCCTGATACTCGTCGCGCTGTGGCTGTCGGATATCTTCAAGCTCACGATGATCAATTCGCTCCTGAAGCGGGCGGTCGAGCTGGGCCTGATAGCGCTTCTGATCCTGTTCCAGCCGGAGCTGCGGCGTGTGCTGGAGCGCATGGGCAGCAGCTTCTCGTCAGGGCACGCGGTCGCAAGCTCCGCAACGGAGCAGGCCATCGCGCAGACAGTGCTTGCATGTACCGAGATGTCCGCCTCCCGCACCGGCGCGCTCATAATCTTTGAGCGCAAGGTGAAGCTTAACGACATTATGAGCACCGGCACCATCATAAATTCCGATACGACGGCGGAGCTGCTGAAAAACCTGTTTTACAACAAAGCTCCTCTGCATGACGGCGCGGTTATAATCCGCGACGGCAGGATAGCCGCCGCGGGATGCGTCCTCCCGCTCACAAAGAGCACGAACCTCAGCAAGGATCTCGGCATGAGGCACAGGGCCGGCATCGGCCTGAGCGAGCAGTCGGACGCGGTGGTCGTCATAGTCTCGGAAGAGACCGGCTCTGTCTCCGTTGCCATAGAGGGTATGCTCAAGCGCCATCTGACGGCCTCCGTTTTCGAGAAGCTTCTGCGTTCCGAGCTTATCTCGGACGAGGATGAAAGCTCGAAGCGCGGATTTGCAAACTATATCAAGAAGTTCTTCAAGGTGAAAAAATATGAAGAAGACAAGCCCGATGAGAAAACTGTATGACAGCCGTCTGTTCTGGATGATCGTCTCCTTCCTCGCAGCGCTTGCGATGTGGGTATACTTCAGCAGCACCGATGCCGAAGAGATGACGAAGATCTTCCGCGGCGTCCGCGTGGAGCTGGTCGGAGAGGACGAGCTGCGCAATTCGCGCAATATGGTCATCACCGATCTTGACACCAACTCCGTCACCGTCGAGGTCACGGGGCCGCGGCGCATAATCGGCGGGCTGGATTCCGGCGATCTTATCGCGCAGGTCGATGTCAGCCGCCTGACCCAGGCGGCCTACACCTCGCAGACCTACGACGTCGTGTTCCCAGACGGGACGGACAAGAAAAACATAACCGTGACGAGGAAAACTCCGGAGACCGTGAACTTCATGGCTTCGCAGCAGTCCTCACGCACAATACCTGTGCGCGGCACCTTTGACGCGCAGCCGGCCGACGGCTACACTGCCGAGATGCCGGTATTTGAGCCGTCGACGATAACGATAACAGGCCCTGAGGTCTACATTAACAGCGTCTCGTACGCTTGGGTCACCTTCGGGGAGGACGGCATCACCAGCACCTACTCCGTAGATACCGGCTACACACTGATGGATTCCAACGGTGACGAGTGCTCCACCACGGGCATTACCTGTTCGACGGATACAATAAAGGCTACGCTGCCGCTCCTTATGGTCAAGGAAGTCCCGCTCACGGTGGACACCATCGAGGGCGCGGGAGCGACCTCTGCGAACACAGTCATAAAGATAGAGCCGTCCTCCATAACTCTCGCGGGCGACACCTCGATACTCGCGGGCATGAACAAGATAGTTCTCGGCACGATAGACCTCACGGACTTCACGGATGCGTTCCAGAATACGTACAGCATCGTGCTAGATAACGAGGTCAGGAACCTCACCGGTATAACGGAGGCGAAGGTCACGGTGGAGATCATCGGCCTTGAGACGAGAGACTTCACGGTCACGAACCTCTCCTGCATAAATGACACAGAGGGCTATAAGTCCACGATAATCACCGAGAGCCTGACGGTCACGCTGCGCGGCACGAAGGAGCAGCTCGACGCGATACAGAGCGAGAATATACGCGCCGTGGCGGATCTGAAGGACTTCAAGGAGTCGTCCGGAACCTATATGGTGCCGGTCAAGGTGTATGTTGCCGGATATGACGACGTCGGCGCGATAGGCGATGTAACGATGTCAGTTGAATTAAGAAAGGCGTAGAAATGACTCAGGACGCGGTTGTAACAAGAACTTTTCATAATTCTCTCGCAGAAGTCGCGGTCAAGCGATCGACGGCCTGCGGCAGCAATTGCGGGAATTGCGAGAGCTGCGTGTTCCAGAACGAGCTGAAGGTCACGGCGGATAACCGCATCGGCGCAAGGCCGGGGCAGAAGGTCGTCATCGAGAGCAAGTCCTCGAAGGTATATAAGGCGATACTGATGGTGTACATCATGCCGATAGTCCTCTTCCTGCTCGGCTATGCCATAGCCGCGGCATTGGGCGCGGGCGAGGGCGTGTGCATCGCGGTGAGCTTTGCGGCGCTCGCCGTGAGCGCCGCGCTGCTGGTACTGTGGTACAAAAAGCGCGGCAATAAGGATAAAATAAGCTTTGCGATAATTTCAATAGAAGAGTAAGCCGGAGGGATCGAGTAAATGATCAAGAGCATGACGGGTTATGGCAGCGCCAAGGGCACTGTCGAAGGACTTGAAATAAGCGTTGAGCTGAAGAGCGTGAACAACAAATTTCTTGACGCGGCGGTGCGTATGCCGCGCAGCTTTCTATTTGCGGAGAGCGCGGTCAAGTCTCTGGTGCAGCAGCATATCAGCCGCGGCAAGGTAGGCGTGTTCGTCACGGTCGATTCCTCAATGGCGGACGATATGACCGTGCGCATCAACGAGCCGCTCCTGCGCGGCTATCTTGAGGCGATAGAGCATATCGCCGAGGAGCATAAGCTCCCGAACGACGCCACAGCGATGAGCGTCAGCCGCTTTCCGGACGTGCTGTCCGTAGAGAAGAAGGAGGCGGACGCGGAGGCGATATCCGCCGGCATCTGCGCCGTCGCGGAGCAGGCGCTGTGCGATTTTGACGCGATGCGTCTGCGCGAGGGCGAGAAGCTGCGGGACGATGTGCTCTCCAGACTCGCAACGATAGATTCCCTCGTCTCGCGGGTCGAGCATGAAGCGCCGAACACGGTGCTTGAATATCGCCGCCGCCTTGAGCAGAAGATGGCCGAGGTGCTGGGTACCGCCGGCATAGACGAGAACCGTATAATCGCCGAGGCCGCGATCTTCGCCGACCGCATCGCCGTTGACGAGGAGACCGTGCGTCTGCGCAGCCACATGGCTCAGCTGAGCACCATGATAAACGGCAGCAACGCGACCGGCCGCAAGATAGATTTTCTCATCCAGGAGTTCAACCGCGAGGCGAACACCATTGGCTCCAAGTGCCAGAACGCCGACATCGCACATGTCGTGGTCGATCTCAAGTCCGAGATCGAGAAGATACGCGAGCAGATCCAGAACATTGAGTGAGGAACTGCGATGAAGCTGATAAACATAGGCTTCGGCAATCTCGTCTCCGCCGGACGGATCATATCGATAGTCAGCCCCGAGTCTGCGCCGATAAAGCGCATGGTGCAGGACGTGCGGGAAAAGGGACTTTTGATAGACGCGTCCTTCGGCAGGAGCACAAGATCCGTTATAATCATGGACAGCGGCAACGTGGTTTTGTCTGCGCTGCCGGCTGACGCGATAGCAGAGCGATTTGCAGAAAAGACTGAACAGGAGGATGGAGACTAAGATGAAGGAAAAGGGCAGACTGTTTGTTATTTCAGGGCCTTCCGGCGCGGGCAAGAGCACGGTGGTGTTCAAGGCAATAGAGGGGCGCGACGATGTGTGCTTCTCCACTTCCGTGACCACGCGCAAGCCCCGTCCGAACGAGGTAGATGGGCGTGAGTATTTCTTCGTTGACCTTGACAGATTCAAGGAAATGGTCGAGAACGACGAGCTTCTGGAGCATGCGACCTATGTTGCAAATTCCTACGGAACGCCGAGAAAGTTCGTTGAGGACAAGCTGAATTCCAGACTTGACGTGCTGCTTGACATCGAGGTCCAGGGCGCGCGCCAGATAAATGAGAAGAAGCCGGATGCCGTGAAGATATTCATCATCCCGCCCTCCCTCGCTGAGCTCCGCCGCCGTCTTGTCGGCAGAGGCACGGACACCGAGCGCGCCATCGAAGCGCGGCTCATCCGCGCGCGTCAGGAGTACGCCGAGGCCGACTTCTACGACTATATAATCATAAACGACGATCCCGACCGCGCGGCCAAGGAGCTGGCGGCGATCATGCTTGCAGAGCGCTGCAAGGCCGAGGGCAGAATGCATTTTCTGCGCGAAGCGATAGAAGAGTAATATAAAAATTTTAGTGCCGCATATGCGGCGGAATGGAGTAATTATTATGATGCTTTATCCCCCCATGGCCGAACTGACCAGCAAGGTCGGCAGCCGTTACCAGCTTGTTAACCTCATCGCGCGCAGAGCACGCGCCATCTCCGCGGAGGCCGAGGAGAAGCAGATACCTCTGGAGAAGAAGCCCGTCTCCATCGCCATTGACGAGGTCTATACGGGCAAGCTCAAAATAAAGAAATAATCATCATGGGGGACGATCTCAATGCCGATGCGCATGGCAAAAATCGCGGTTTCTGCCGCTACATACAGCATTGACCGTCCCTTTGACTATCTTGTGCCAGAAGCGCTGCGGGACGCTGCGCTTCCGGGGACGCGGGTGAGCCTGCCGTTCGGCAAGGGCAATCGGCGCTGCGAGGGGGTCATCCTCTCGGTCGCGGATAAGAGCGAGCGGGAGAACCTCAAATGCATAGATTCCGTGCTCGACCCCGCACCGGTACTGGACGAGGAACTGATAAAGCTCGCGTTCTTCATCCGTGACAGATTCTTCTGCACCGTGTATGACGCCGTGAAGGCGATGCTGCCGGCGGGGCTCTGGTTCACGGACGACGGGAAACGCCGCGTGAACGACAAGACCGTTGAAATGGTCAGGCTTGCGATACCGTCAGAGGATGCCGCAGCGATCGCGGAGTCGAGGCGACTCAGGTCGCCGAAACAGGCGGCGCTGCTGGAAATGCTGTGCGCATTCGAGGCGCTGCCGAGCCGTGACCTGCTGACCTATACTGGCGCGTCGAGACAGTCGTTCTCCGCGCTTATAAAGGCGGGGCTGGCCGAGACCTATGAGCGCGAGGTATACCGCCGTCCGGAGCTGCATCTCGGCGATACGGAGCCGATGCCGGAGCTGAGCGAAGAGCAGAGCGAGGTGTTCAAGGGCATAGATGTGCTTGCCGCGAGCGGCAAGGCCGGTGCGGCGCTGCTGCTCGGCGTGACCGGCAGCGGAAAGACCAGCGTCTATATCCACCTTATCGACTCATGCCTCCGCCGAGGGAAAACGGCGCTGCTGCTGGTGCCGGAGATCGCACTGACGCCGCAGATGCTCCGCACATTCTCGTCGCATTTCGGGGACGATGTCGCCGTCATGCACAGTAGCCTTTCGCCCGCCGAGAGGTACGACGAATGGAAGCGCGTTAAAAACGGCAAAGCGCGGGTCGTTATCGGCACACGCAGCGCGGTTTTCGCGCCGCTCCGCGATCTGGGCGCGGTCATAATAGACGAGGAGCAGGAAGAGACTTATAAGTCCGAGAACAATCCACGGTATGACGCGCGCGACGTTGCAAAGTTCCGCTGCGCGCAGAATAACTGTCTGCTGCTGCTCGGCTCCGCCACGCCTGACGTCTGTACGCGCTATAACGCGCGCATCGGGCGGTACGCGTTCTTCACGCTGAAAAACCGCTATAACGATATGCGGCTTCCCGAAGTGAAGATAGTTGACATGAAGCGCGAGCTTCGCCGCGGGAACGACAGCGATATAAGCGGCTTCCTGCGGGATGAGCTTCAGCAGAATATCGAGCGCGGCGAGCAGAGCATACTGTTCATCAACCGCCGCGGCGCACATAAGCTGATAAGCTGCGGAGATTGCGGCTATACTTACAGATGCCCACGGTGCAGCGTTTCGCTCACATATCACAGCGCAAACAAGCGCCTGATGTGCCACTACTGCGGATATGTGCAGCGCGTGGACAGCGCGTGCCCCGAATGCGGCGGCGAACTGTGCTTCGTCGGCACGGGGACGCAGAACGTCGAGCAACAGCTGCACGAGCTGTTTCCGGATACGCCGGTGATGCGCGTAGATACGGATACGGTAGCGCCGGCGGGCTCGCATGAGAAGCTGTTTGAGCGCTTCAGAAACGAAAATATACCCATAATGGTGGGCACGCAGATGGTCACCAAGGGGCTGAACTTCCCGAACGTGACGCTGGTCGGCGTCATCTCGGCCGATCAGAGCCTGTACGCGGGCGATTACCGCGCAGGGGAGAGGACATTTTCTCTGATAACTCAGGTCGTCGGCCGCAGCGGCAGGGGAGACAAGCCCGGAAGAGCCGTTATACAGACCTTTACGCCTGAAAACGAGACGATCAGGTACGCGGCAGATCAGGACTACGAATCGTTCTTCGAGTCCGAGATAGAGCTGCGCCGCCTGCAGAACGCACCGCCGTTCAAAAATATATTCTCCCTGACCGTGACGGGCGTTGACGAGGAGCAGGTGGAAAAATGCTGCGCGTATCTCAGCGAGTGGCTGAGGAACATATGCAGCGGCAAACCGGAGATAGATATTCTTGGCCCCGCGCCGCTGCCGGTAGTCAGGGTCAATAACAGATACAGATACAGAATAAATGTCTGCTGCGAGTCGAACGCGTGGATCCGACGGGCACTGTCGGAGATGGTGATCGAGTGCGGCAGAGACAAAAAATTCAGAGGCGTCACCGTATACGCGGACAACGCTCCGACAGATTGAGGATAGCTATGGCACAGAGAAATATTTTGACAAAGGAACAGCCGGGGCTTTATAAGAAATCCCGCCCCGTAACGGAGTTCAACCCCCGTCTGCATCAGCTGCTTGACGATATGATCGACACGCTCTCGACCGCGAACGGCGTCGGCCTTGCCGCGCCGCAGGTTGGCGTGCTGCGCCGCGCGGTGATCGTGCTTGAGACCAACGTGCCGGAGGATGAGGACGAGTATATCATAGAGCTTATAAACCCTGAGATAATCGAGGCGTCCGGCGAGCAGGAGGGAGCCGAGGGCTGCCTGAGCGTGCCAGGAGAATTCGGCCTTGTCAAGCGCCCGATGCACGTCAAGGTGCGCGCGCAGAACCGCTTCGGCGAATGGTTCGAGGTGGAGGGCGACGGACTGACCGCACGCTGCTTCTGCCATGAGATAGACCATCTCGAGGGCATAGTTTTCACCTCCAAGGCCGAGCGCATGCTCACCGAAGAGGAGCTTCAGAGCGGAGAATATTAAAATGCGGATAGTTTTTATGGGGACGCCGGACTTCGCGGCGGCCTCGCTGAAAAAGCTTATAGATGAAAAGCGCGACGTCGTCGGCGTTTTCACCCAGCCCGATAAGCCCAAGGGGCGCGGGATGGAGCTTGCGGCTTCGCCTGTAAAGGTGCTGGCGCTCGAAAACGGAATACCGGTCTACCAGCCGGTCAAGATGCGCGACGGGACGGCGCTTGAGATGATAAAGGCGCTGGAGCCGGATATTCTCGTCGTCGTGGCCTACGGGCGCATCCTGCCGGACGATATTCTGGCGGTGCCGGAGTACGGGGCGATAAACGTGCACGGCTCGCTTCTGCCGAAGTACCGCGGAGCCGCGCCGATACAGTGGTCCGTCCTCAACGGCGATAAGATCACCGGCGTAACGACGATGTACCTTGCCCACGACATGGATGCCGGAGACGTGATATATAAGGCCGAGACCGAGATAGGTGAATATGAGACGGCGGGCGAGCTGTTCGACCGGCTCATGGACATGGGCGCGGAGCTGCTGATCAAAACGCTTGACGATATCGAGAGCGGCACGGCGCCGCGCACCCCGCAGGATCATTCGCAGGCGACCTACGTCGGTATGCTCGACAAGTCAATCTGCCCGATAGACTGGAACAACACCCCGCGCATGGTGCTCAAGCACATATATGGGCTTCAGCCGTGGCCGGTGGCGACGATGGAGCTGGACGGCACGGTGTACCGCGTGTTCGGCGCGGAATACACCAATAACAAATGCTCCGCGGAGCCGGGAATGGTCGTTGGAGCCGATAAAAACGGCATTGAGATCGCCTGCGCGGACGGGGAGACCCTACTGATAACCGAGCTTCAGGCGCCTGGAAAGAAGCGCATGAAGGCGGCGGATTTCCTGCGCGGGCACAATATAAAGGTCAAAGGATGATAGCTTGATGACCGCTAGGGAAGCGGCGCTTACGGCGCTGGAGCGCTGCCGCAGAGACGGTGCGTGGTCCGGAAGCAGCATAGACGGCATAATAAAAAAATATGCGCTTGACCGGCGCGAGGCGGCGCTCGCTGCGCGGCTGTGTCTCGGCGTGCTGCAGAACTCGCTGCTGTGCGACTACTATATAGGCTGCTATTGCAGCACCGAGCCGAAGCGTCTGGAGCCGAAGCTGCATGATATCCTGATGCTTGGCGTGTATCAGATATTGTTCCTTGACCGCATACCCGCCCGTGCGGCTGTGAATGAGTCGGTCGCGCTGTGCAGGAAGTGCGGTATGTCGCGTGCGTCAGGGCTTGCAAACGCCGTTCTGCGCAGGATTGCGGAGAACAAGAGCGCCGGAACTCTGCCGGATATCCCCAGCGAGGGCGGCGCGGAATATCTCAGCATAAAATACAGTCACCCCGAGTGGCTTGCATCGCGCATTATCAGCGAACGCGGGTATGATTTTGCCGAGGCTTTCCTCGCCTGCAATAACCGCCCCGCGCCGCTTACGATACAGGTAAACACGCTGAAGATCTCTCCGGAGGATTACCGCCGCGCGCTTCTCCGCGCGGGGATAGACTTCGAGTACGACGAGCGGCTTAGCGGCTGTTTCGTGCTATCCGGCGGGAACGTTGCGGAGCTTCCGGGCTTCGCGGAGGGGCTGTTTTACGTGCAGGATCGCGCGGCGCGCACCGCGGCGGAAATCGCTGCGCCGGAGCAGGGGATGACCGTGCTGGACGCGTGCTCCGCACCCGGCGGAAAATCCTTTGCCGCCGCGATAAGAATGCAGGGGAAGGGGAACATCCTCTCCTGCGATATACATGAAAAGAAGCTGAAGCTCATCTCCGCGGGCGCGGAGCGGCTCGGCATAGATATCATCAAGACCGCCGTGATGGACGCGCGCAGGCGTGACGCGGCGCTTGAGAATAGCTTCGACGTTGTGATTGCCGACGTGCCGTGCTCGGGGCTCGGTGTCATTGCGAAGAAGCCGGAGATACGCGGTAAGACGGAGGCGGAGATATCCGCGCTTCCGGCGATACAGCGTGACATTCTGGATAATCTCTCCGCCTATGTAAAGAGAGACGGGGTGCTGCTGTATTCGACATGTACGGTGCTGCACGCCGAAAACGAGGACGTTGTGAACGCGTTTCTTGCCGATGACGGCGAATTTGCGCCTGAGGGCTTCAATGTAGGCGGCGTATCGGAGCCGAGCGGGATGCACTGCTTCTGGCCGAATGTGGACGGTACGGACGGATTTTTTGCGGCAAAGCTTAGAAGGATAAAATGATGAAGAAGGATATACTATCCATGCTCCCGACGGAGCTGGAATCGGAGCTTGCGGCGCTGGGCGAGCCAAAATACAGGGCAGGCCAGATATTCAAGTGGCTCTCGGAGGGCGTACGGGATTTTGACAAGATGTCGAACCTCCCGAAGGCGCTGAGAGAAAAGCTGCGCGATGGCTATGAGCTGTACGAGCCGAAGGTGCTCAGCAAGCAGGTCTCAAAGCTTGACGGGACAATAAAATATCTCTGGGAGCTGCGCGACGGCAACGCCGTGGAGACGGTCGTGATGAGCTATAAGCACGGCAACACCGTGTGCATCTCCTCGCAGGTCGGCTGCCGTCAGGGCTGCGCATTCTGCGCCTCGACCATAGGCGGCCTTGTCCGCTGCCTCGAGCCGTCGGAGATGCTGGACGAGGTGCTGTTTTCACAGCTGGATTCCGGCAAGCCGATATCTAATATCGTCCTTATGGGCATCGGCGAGCCGCTGGATAATTTCGATAACGTCATGCGTTTTCTGGAGCTTGTGAACCATCCGCAGGGGATGAATATCGGTATGCGCCACATATCGCTCTCTACCTGCGGCATCACGGAGAAGTTCGACGCGCTGGCAGAGCGCGATTTGCAGCTTACGCTGTCCGTCTCGCTGCATGCGCCGGACGATGAGACAAGGTCGAAGATCATGCCCGCGAACCGCGGGCGCGGCGTGGAGGAGCTTATGCGCTGCTGCCGCCGCTATTATGACAGGACCGGACGGCGCATATCCTTTGAATACGCGATGATAGACGGCGTGAACGACACCGAGTATCACGCCAGACTGCTTGCAAAGCGCGCGAAGGCGGTGTGCGCGCATGTGAACCTTATACCGCTCAACCATGTTGAAGAGCGCCAGTTTGCCCCCTCAACGGCGGGACATATGAAGGCGTTTATAAAAATTCTTGAGGACGAGGGCGTGAATGTCACCGTGCGGCGCAAGCTCGGCGGCGATGTGGACGCCTCCTGCGGACAGCTCCGCAGAAAAATGCAGACCCGTGAAGAGGGGTTGAACAGAGAATGAAATGTTTCGGACTGACCGACAAGGGCAGAGTCAGAAAAGACAATCAGGACAGCTTTATCATCGAGAAGTGCGAGGCGAAAAACTGCCTCATAGTCGGCCTGTGCGACGGCATGGGCGGGGCGAAGGCAGGCGGGCTTGCAAGCCAGCTTTCAAACAAGGCATTTGTTGACTTCGTGTACGGCAAGCTCACCTCGCGCGTGGAGCGTGTGCAGAATTATAAGGACATGCTGCAGAGCGCCTGCGACGAGGCAAACGGGGTATCCTATGAATACTCCAAGTTCGACGAGGCGTACAACGGCATGGGGACGACTATCGTAGGCGGTGTTATCAAAAACAGCGGAAAAGCCCATATTATAAACGTGGGCGACAGCCGCGCCTATCACATCTCGCGCAAAAGCAGCAGCATATACCAGATAACCCGCGACCACTCTCTGGTCGAAGAGCTGGTGGAGTTCGGCGCGATAACGAAGGAGCAGGCAAAGACTCATCCCCAGCGCAACGTCATAACCCGCGCCCTCGGCTCCGAGGCGAAGGTCGAGTCTGACTACTTTGAGCTTTCTATGCGCCTCGGAGACTGCATACTCTTCTGCTCGGACGGCCTGTCGAACACCCTGTCGGATCAGGAACTGCTGGAATACGCCATGCGCTTCCCCGAGCCGGAGCTGCTGTGCAGGGAGCTTATGGACGAGGCGCTGTCGCGCGGCGCGCGGGACAACGTCACGGTTGTTGCAGTGATGAAGTAAGGGCACTGAATGGAGAATTAAATGGATACTAACGATAAGTACATCGGAAAGATGCTCGACGACCGGTATGAGATACTTGAGGTCATCGGCGAGGGCGGCATGGCCATCGTTTACAGGGCGCTCGATCACCGGCTGAACCGCGACGTCGCGGTGAAGATAATGCGTGACGAGATGGCTGCCGACGAGGAGTTCCGCCGCCGCTTCTGCACGGAATCTCACGCCGTCGCCATGCTCTCCCACCCGAATATTGTCGCGGTGTATGACGTCAGCCATAATGACAATGTGGAATACATAGTCATGGAGCTGGTGGATGGGATAACGCTCAAGCAGTATATAGAGCGTAAGGGCGTGGTCGCGTGGAAGGAAGTCGTGCATTTCACAAAGCAGATCAGCAAGGCGCTGGCGCACGCGCATGAGCGCGGCATAATCCACAGGGACATCAAGCCCCAGAACATTATGCTCCTGCGCGACGGCACCATCAAGGTCGGCGACTTCGGCATCGCCGCGCTTGAAAACGAGGTGTACGAGAATAACGGCGAGGCGATAGGCTCGATACATTATATCGCTCCCGAGCAGGCGCGCGGCGAATGCCCGGATGCGCGCAGCGACATCTATTCTCTCGGCGTTATGATGTACGAGATGCTCACCGGCGGCCTGCCGTTTACAGGCAATACGCTCGGCGAGATCGCCGTGCAGCATATGAACGCAAAGCCCGTGCCGCCGCACGAGAAAAATCCGGAGATACCGCTGGAGCTTGAGCGCATCACGCTCAAGGCCATGAGCGCGGAGCTGAGCGAGCGCTACCAGTCGGCAAATGAGCTGCTGTCCGATCTTGAAGCCTTTATCCATACGCCCGTCACGATAGACGGGGAAAGCGCGGACTATGAAAATCCGGACGTCAAGCCCGTCCGCTCCAGCACGGAACTTTCCAGAGAGCGCTATAGGCTGCGCCGCCGCCGTTCGGACGTGGTCAGCTTCATGTCTGGCACCTTCGGGCTGCTCGTCCTCGCGGTCGCACTGTTCGCGTTTTTGTGGAACTTCTGGCTCAAGGACGTGTTTTCTCCTGCGGAGAGGATCGCGCTGCCGAACTTTGAAGGCAGCAACTATGAGTCGATAATCAACAACACCGAGCTCAGTTCGATGTATAAGTTCAATGTCATATACATCTCCGACGATTCGGTCGAGCCGGGCATCGTCATCTCGCAGTCACCCGCGGCAGGGCGCAGCATGATGGTCACGCCGTCCGGTATCGAGGTCGACCTCACCGTGAACGCCGGAGTGAGCCTCACGAGCGTACCGGACGTTCTGAACACAGATTACCGCGATGCCATGCGCAATCTGCGCGCGGCGGGCTTCAATGTCGAGATCGAAAACGCCGCGTCCGACAGCTACACCAAGGACTATGTCATCGCTACAAGCCCCGTGGCAGGGGAGCAGCTGAGCAGCGGCTCGACCGTGTATATCACCGTCAGCGCAGGACCGGAGATACAGTACGTCTCCATGCCGAACCTTGTGGGCAGCACGGAGGACAGCGCGATATCCCGCATTGAGAGCAGCAATCTAAGCTACGGCGGCTCCGACCGCGTCGTGAGCGACTATGAGGCGGGGACGGTCATCGACCAGAGCATCAGCTCCTCCGAGAGCGTGGCGGAGCACACGAAGGTGTACCTCACCGTATCCTCCGGACCGCAGGGCTAAGGCATGACGGACGGAGTAATAGTCAAGGCTCTGAGCGGGTTTTATTATGTTGAGACCGAGGGAAAGCTGCTCGAATGCAAGGCGCGCGGCAAATTCCGGCTGGACGGGACTTCACCGCTGGTGGGCGACAGGGTCAGCTGCAGTCTCGACGCGAACGGGAAAGGCCGCATCGACCATGTGGAGCCGCGGCGGAACTGGTTCATCCGCCCCGCGGTAGCGAACGTCGATATGCTTGTGTTCGTCGCGGCGAATACCAATCCGGTGACTGACCCGTTCCTTATCGACCGCGTCTCGGTCATCGCCGCGGAAGCCGATTGCGAGCTTGTCATCTGCGTGAACAAAACGGATATCGATGCCGGAGACGAGCTGTTTGACGTCTTTACCGCCGCGGGCTTCCCCGTCATACGCACGAGCGCCGTGACGGGCGAGGGCATGGACGAGCTGCGCGGCCTGCTGTGCGGCAAGATATCCGCGTTTACGGGCAATTCCGGCGTCGGCAAATCGAGCATACTCAACGCTCTGATGCCCGGCGCGAATATCCAGACCGCCGAGGTGAGCGAACGGCTCGGCCGCGGCAAGCACACGACGCGCCATGTGGAGCTGTACGAGCTTGAAAGCGGCAGCTACATTGCGGATACGCCGGGCTTCGCCTCCTTCGAGGTGGAGATGATGTGCACGATACCAAAGGAGCGCCTGCAGTTCGATTTTTCGGACTTCGATAAATACATAGGCTCCTGCCGCTTCAGCGACTGCGCGCATCTGAAGGAACCCGGCTGTGCGGTCACTCAGGCGGTGGCCGCAGGCGAGATCGGCCAGAGCCGCTACCGCTCGTACACACGCCTGTATGAGATGTGCGCCCAGCATAAATTCTGGGAAAAATGAGATATAAGAGTATATTGTGCCGCCCCGCGCGTATAATGTCAGGAAGACAATTATACGTGGGGGGCGGTTTTTTGAATTGCAGAGGGAAGGGCTTCTGGGGGCTGCTTGCGATAATACTGGGGCTGGTCATAATTCTTTCGCTGCTCTTGCCCTCGGAGTTCTGGTGGATAGTTGCGGCGGGGGCGCTTATCTGGGGCGGAGTGTGTCTTATGAAGAGATGCTGAAAGGGGTATGGAATGAAAATATTCGTTATCAGGCTGCCGAAATTCCTGTCGAGATTCATAGCACGCATAAGCAAACGGTGATACGGCGCGGCTCCGGCGCATAGATTGTACAAACTGCGTCAAGGAGAGAGCTGAAATGGAACTTTGCTTTGAAAAGAAGAGTACAAATATATTCGCCGGTAGACTCCATATGGTCAAAAGCAGCGCCGAAACCGTGGAGGCCGTCGTACCGGACACGAATGACGACATAGCGCGCGTTGCGTCGCTCCAGACGATGTTGCTGCTGAAGGGCAAGGACATCTCTGCCCACGGCATAACGGTGACGGGTGAGGCGCGGGCGTGGCTGCTGTATATCACGGAGGGCGGCACGGTGCAGTCGGTGCAGCTAGCGCGCGAATTCAGCATCGAATATGAGAGCGACGCTGTGCTGGATGAAAAGCTCACGCATGTGGCCCTGAGTGTCAACGCCGCGGAGACGCGCGTCCTGAACCCGCGCAAGGTCGCCGTGACCTTCGAGATATGCGGCGAGCTGTGGGCGTATTCGCGCGAGGAGCTGTGCGTCTCGGCAAGTGCCGGTGATACGCCGTGCCGTGTGTACGCAAAGCAGGAGCGGTGCTCCGCAACGCCGGTGATTGCCGTGACGGAGAAGACCTTTGTCCTAACGGAGCAGTTCGCGTTTGCGGACAGCAAGCCGCAGCCTGCCGCGCTGCTGTCGCAGAACATAGAGTATGAGCTGGCGGAGATAAACGTCATCTCCGGCCGCGCCGTGGTGAAGGGCAACGTGCGCCTGAAGCTGTGCTATGCGTCCGATGGGGCGGATTATCCCGTCACGGCGGAGTTTTCAAGCCCGTTTTCGCAGCTTATCGACGTGCCGGACACCGATACCTCCGGCTGCGCGGCGCGGGTCGAGATAAACGGCGCGTACCTGAACATAATCGACACCATCAATGGCACCAAGGCCGTCGATGTGGAGCTGCACTGCCTGACGGAGCTGGTCTGCTTCGGCAGGGAAGAGGTGCAGTATATCTCCGACATGTACTGCAACACGGCGGCGCTCACGCCTAGAATGGGGAAGCTCAGCATTCCGTCAGACTGCGAGCTTCGCCGGGTGTCACTGAGCTTCAGCGAGAGCATCGAAGCGCCTGAGGACTGTGCGGATGTGCTGGCGGCGTTCACGCAGATATGCCGCTGCACCGTGTCCGGCGCGACGCTCAGCGCGCAGTGCCTCGCCGATATCATATACCGCAGCGAGAGCGGGGGAATCTCCGTCATGAAGCGCACCTTCAGCCTAGAGGGGGACTGCCCGGAGGGCGTGAGCAGCGTTTTGAACGTTCGCGTCGCCGAGACGAAGCTGTACCCGTCGGCGGGCAGCATTTCCGTCGCGCTGAACATGGAAGCCGTGTGCCTGTGCGCTGTGAGCAGGGAGGTGGACGCCGTGCTGTCGGCAGAGCTTTCGGACGAGACGGAGACGGACTGTGCGGCGTACCCGTCGGTGACGCTCGTGCGGATGGAGGGCGAATCGCTCTGGCTGCTTGCGAAGAGCTATCACTCCAGCGAGGAGGCGATCATCGGGCTTAACGGCGCGGACTGCGCCGAAAACGGGGCGCTGCTGCTGATACCCAAGACGAAATAGCGGCGGTTTTTCCGCGCAGGCGTATTTTTTGCCCGTCCGCGCCGTAATTAGCCCTTGTCATAATGGCTGATTTGTGGTAAAATATCTGTCGTAAATCGTGTTGTTTTCTTTAACATACATAAGAGGAGCGAATTTTTATGTCCGGACATTCCAAATGGCACAACATACAGAAGACGAAAGGCGCGGCTGACGCGAAGCGTGCACAGGCTTTCACCAAGATTGCCCGTGAAATGATCGTCGCGGTCAAGGAAGGCGGCGGCGGAGACCCGCGCAGCAATTCCAAGCTTGCTGCCGTTATCGCCAAGGCGAAAGCGGCCAATATGCCTAACGACAATATCAAGCGCACTATTGACAAGGCGCTTGGCGCAGGCAATACCGAGAACTATGAGAAGATAGTCTACGAAGGCTACGGCCCCTGCGGCGTTGCCGTCATCGTCGAGACTATGACCGATAACCGCAACCGCACCGCCGGTGAGATCCGTCACTACTTCGATAAGTACGGCGGAAACATGGGCGCGGCCAACTGTGTCTCCTGGTCCTTCGATAAGAAGGGTGTCATTGTTATTGACAACGAGGACGAGGAGCTTGACGAGGATACCGTTATGATGGATGCGCTCGAAGCCGGTGCCGCCGATTTCGAGTCCGACGGCGACGTTATGACCGTCTATACCGGTGTTGACGACGTCGCAACGGTTGCCGACGCGCTGACCGCGGCGGGCTACAAGCTGCTCTCCGCTCAGGTCGAGATGCTGCCCCAGAACGGCTACATCAAGCTCACCAATGAAGACGATGTCAAGAACATGCAGAAGATGCTCGACATGTTCGAGGATAACGACGATGTCCAGAACGTCTGGCATAACTGGGAAGACGCTGAATAACAGTTTCGCGCTTGGTCGTGAAATACATGAAAACAGGGTGATCGGTTATCTAAACCGATCACCAAATGCCCCGACCATAGGTCGGGGCATTTTCATTTTGTAATTCATTTGAATTTTTATTTGAAAAGGAAATTGCCAAGCGCTGTCTGACCATAGAATACATCATTGATGCCGAGCGTGCATACAAGAGTCCATGCAACGAGTATTGCACACAGTGCAGCGCCTGCCCAAATACTCTTGGTGAGCTTGTACATCTTGCGATTGAGATAGGTGGTTATCGGCACTACTGTAAGCATCTGGTATGAGCATATGAAGCTGCTGAAGAACAAACCCTGATAAGGCTTAGAAAACGCTACTAGGATGTTTATTAGGCAGCACAGCCATATACCTGCAGAGTTGACCAGAACGCAGATGAGGGTGTCTTTCCACTCAGGGATGTCATTGCGGGCACCGTAATTTGTGCCCATGGAGATGAGCATGTACAGCGGGAAGAGAAGGAGCACATATCTGAGAGCGATATACCAGTAGTCAGCTTTCATTTCAGAGAAAGCCGTCATCCAAAGACGGTATTCCTGCCCGAAGAAATACTGAATCATTGCGAGTGAGGCGTAGGCTGCAATCACAAGAATTATCGCAAGAGTGATATGTTTAATGATGTTCTTGAAGCGTATGCCAATATTGAGTACAGACAGGCTCCCCTGTCTCTGTTCTTTCGTTGCCATGAGCAGATATACCGCAAGCATTATCGCGGCAGCGATGCCAAGGCAGATAATAAACGTCATTGCGAGGCTGCAGCTTCTACCGAGCGGCCACATCTTTGATGGGTTAAAAATAAAGAGTCCCTTTGCATTGGAGTAGTAAATTGCGGCAAAAGAGAGCGCTATCGTAATGGCTGCCTGCACAGCAAGAGCCTTCTTGGTATATACCGGACGCTTGGACTCATCGATTTCAGTAATGGAGGTCTTGAAGAAATCCGCTTTTACAAGGCGGCCTGCAAGAGCTGCAAGCATGCCTATCATTGAGAACATTGCAACGGTATTGCAGATAACACGCAGCCACCATGTGTTGCTGGAGGCATCAACAGGAGTGTTTGTACCGGAAGAAAGATAGCCGCCGTTGAAGCCAAGTGTCTGCTCAAAGTATTTTACTATGGCAGTATTGGTCCTGCTGGAGAAAAATTCCTTGGAGTGAGTTTCTTTCTCGGTTATTATAAATATGCGGCTTGTTTTCCGATTAATAGCAGAAGCAAGCTCATTGTTTTCGGTGACAGTGCCGCTGAATATCGAGCCGATGTCGGAGCTGGCTGCATGAACGTCGTCGAGCTCATACCAGTCGCCCATAACCATATCGCTGTCTGAGTACCAGTCGGACTTGGCCGCATCCAGTGACCCGAAGCAATAGGTTGCATCATAGTCGCCAGACATATAGCAGATATTTGCCTGAACATTTCTCTGCACGTCATAACCGGCAACTTGAACGGTCTGTGGGTGGGTGGTTACTGCCTCGTAGCCAATACCCAGAATGATTGCGGAACGTACACGGGTGTTGAAATATTCCTCTTTTTCAGCGCGTAAGTCATAATAGTACGCAAGCTGATCCGGATTGAGACGAGCTTCAGCAAGGCTGTCTGCGTCCTCGTTGATCTCTTCTTCGGCAAATCTCTGCTCAAACTCGTCATACAGCACATTTATCATCGTGTCGTTGAGAGACAGGAATCCGCAGTCAAGCGCAACTGCGGCGCTGGTTCTATATGCCCCCATGGAATGACCGACCACGCCGATGTTCTCCGTATCAACAAATGCGAGAGAGCGGACAAAGTTCACGGCATCATGGAGTCCCATCGGGGTTGCCGAGGGAAGAAAGCTTTCCTGCCCTTCAACAGCTTTTAACGACTGAAAGAAACCGTTAATTCCCTGACCCGCGTCATCATAATCGGGTTGAGCACTCAGGCCAGAACCGTAAGCACTCACATTGAAAACAACAAAGCCCCTCCGCGCAATTTCCTGAGCTATGTTCTTCATTGTTCCGTAAATGCAGCCGCCGCCGTGGTTGACAACGACCGAGTAGCCGTAGCCGGTGCCCGCGCCCGCCTTATTGTAGCCCGCCTTGGTGACGGTGCCGCCGGCGGAGGCGTAGATGGGCGTGCCCGCCGGGGCGCAGATATCCACGCCCTTGTGGCCGCTGCCGTACCAGCGCGAGCAGTAGCGGTAGTTGGGTACAGGCCAGATGAACTGGCCGCTGCCGGTGATGTACTGGGTTTTGTTGGTCACCTTCTTGGTGCCGACGACGACCTTCTTGTTCACGGCCTCCTTGATGGTCTGGGTCGAGAGGACCGTCTGCTCCAGCAGGGTGCCGTTGGTATCATAAACATTCTGCAGCGTCACGAGGCGGATGCCGTTCTCGCCCTCCTGCAGGGTCTTGGTGGTGCCCTTGGTATAATCGCTGGACTTAGTGGTCTCGGTACTGAAGGGGATCTCCTCCTGCCGGGCCTCCACCTTGGTGATCCGCACCTCCAGCGTCGCTTCCTCCTTGGTCACGATGAGGGTATCGCCTTCCTGAATGTTCGATGTCTCGGTCAGGGGTGCCCCCTTGAAGTTGGTGTTCAGGGCACACAGTT
>URGI01000017.1 GCA_900547315.1 uncultured Eubacteriales bacterium
GAGATTGCAGAGTGCAGCTTTTGTCGCGAGGCGGAAGCGGAACGGTGCAAGCTTCTTCTGACGAGACGGAAAGACGCACTGTCAGGCGTGTCTGCCCTCGTTAACCGATACTATCTGGCGCACCGTGCACGCGCGGCGGTGGGCTATCGGCTTCCAGCCCGGAGAGACGAAGAGCGACACGACAACTATCGGCAGGTATGTCAGCATGAACAGCGGGAAGGTAAACGCGTACAGCACCTTTTTGAAGCTGGAGCAGTGTATCTGGCGCCACTCGCTGACCGTGGTTATCGCGCCGAGCGCGAAGAGCGTGAGGTAGAGGTTTGCCACCAGCTGCGCGACCGACAGCAGCAGGCCGGACAGGTCGCCGCCCGCAAGGAAGGTCTGGATCGCCGCCGCGACATTTACCACGATGCTCACGCAGCTGAGCACTGCCGCCGGCATGATGTTCATCGCCATGTCGTAGCAGGAAAAGCTGCCGCCGAACATGCCCTTCATCAGGTCAAGCCCGTAGCGGCCGAACACCTGAAGGTAGCCCCTCGACCAGCGCAGCCGCTGCCGCCACGACTGACGGAAGTCGGTGGGCTGCTCGTCATACAGCACCGCCTCGCGGCAGTAGCCGATCTTCTCGCCGTGCACCACGTTGTCGATCGTGAACTCGATGTCCTCAGTGAGCAGGAAGAAGTGCCACGAGCCGATGCGGTCGAGTATCTCCCGCGTAAACGCGAAGCCCGTGCCGGACACCGCGCAGCTGCTGCCGATCGTATAGCGCGCGCCGTTGAGATAGCGCGACTCGCGCAGGAACCACAGCGCGTAGCCCGCGGATATCCAGTTGTCGCCGTAGTTTTTGGAGTTGCGGTAGCTGGTGGCGATCTTGTAGCCGTCGGACAGGGTCTGATCCATGTGGCGTATGTAATCCGGCGCGATGACGTTGTCGGCGTCAAGGACGAGGTACGCGTCGTACTCGTGCGGGATGTGGCTGAGCAGGAAATCCAGCGCGTAGCCCTTGCCGACGTGCTGCGTGTCAAAGCGCTCAAACACATGCGCACCGTGACAGCGCGCCGTCTTTGCGGTGCCGTCGGTGCAGTTGTCGGCGGCGACATATATATCGATAAGCCCGGACGGGTAGTCCTGAGCGTTGATGCTGTCTATCAGCTCTGAAATTACCGCCTCCTCGTTGCGCGCGGCGATGAGCACGGCGAAACGGTGGAGCTTGGGCGGCTTATGTGCGGTGCGTCTCCCCCGCCAGCTTATCGGAATATATATAAACTGGTAAGCATAGCATACGAAGAAAACACAGGCTATGATGAAGTTTATCTGTTTTATAGACATATACTCGCCTCCTCGGTAGTATGGCAAAATTATAGCCCTCGGCCGCTTTAAGGAACAAGCGGCAGGATGTTTAAGTTTTGCTTAAGCCCATGATACCCGCCGCGCCGCAGCGCTGCCATAGCTTTGCCTTACAAAATCCGCGTTTTGTCTTACATTTTTGTAATGTTGTCGGGGTTATTTACAGACTTCTCCATCAACGCGGTGCTGGAAATCGGGCGGGCTTTATGCTATAATACTTTGCAGCAAATATTCTGACGAAAATATTTGAACAGCAGTTAAAGCAGAATTAAGAGGAAATTTAATGGCGAATATTTTTGATTACATCGCGTGGCGCGGCGACCTGCGCTTCGACTTCCGCCCTTTCAACGAGTTGGACGGGCTTGTCCTCTGCCGCATGTCTTACCTGCCCTGCGACAATATCCTCGGCGAAGCGCCGATGAGCCTGCCGGAGCTTGCGGACGCGCTCAGTGCGCATCCGGAAACCGAGGAGCGGCTAATCCGCCCCGACGATATACGGCTTCTCAAGGCGGCGGCAGAAAGCGAGCGCTTCCGCGGGATGCTTGTCTGTAATTATGTAAACCAAATTGAGCTTGAAACGCAGACGCAATTCTCCGCGCTGTGCTACATACTTGAGGACGGCAGGCGCTTTGTCGCTTTCCGCGGCACGGACACGACGCTGGTCGGCTGGAAAGAGGACTTCAACATGGCGTTCATCTGTCCGGTTCCGGCGCAGCTGTCGGCGGTGAAGTATCTTGAGCGCATCGCGGCCGGCACAGACGGAGCGCTGATGCTTGGCGGGCACTCCAAGGGCGGCAACCTCGCGGTGTACGCCGGAGCGTTCTGCTCCGAGGCAGCCCAGCAGCGGATCGAGCTTGTATACAATTTTGACGGCCCCGGCTTTGACCAGAAGATACTCGATCAGGCGGGCTACGATGCGATATGCCCGCGTGTGCGCACCTTCGTTCCGCAGTCGTCCGTGGTTGGGATGCTGCTCGGGCACGAGGAGCAGTACACGGTCGTGCACAGTCAGGAGACGGGGTTGACCCAGCACAACATTTACACTTGGGACGTTGAGCGCGAGAGCCTGAGCTATCTCGACACGGTGACGCACGGTAGCCGCTTCATTGACCGGACGCTCAAGGACTGGCTCGCGGGGATGAGCGTAGAGCAGCGCGCGGTGCTGGTCGACACCGTGTATGAGGTCATGCAGCAGACCGGCGCGCGCACTGTTCCGGAGCTGAAGGCCAACTGGTTCGGCAGCACGCGGGCGATGATCCGCGCGGCCGGAGCTTTGAATGAGGACGACCGCCGCAGCGTCATGCGGATGCTGCGTCTGCTCATGCAGAGCGCCATAGGCGAGCTGTCAGGCGCGGATAAGGAGACATCGAAAGCATGAAAAAACACCGGAATTTTCATTCCGGTGTTTCTTTTATAATCTGTTAAAGTGCTCAGCCCTCGTACTTGATGTTCTCGTAGAGGAAGTCGTGCAGGATCTGAGAGTTGGTCTCAAAATCGACCGCGAACAGGGAGCGTCCCTCCATGCCCAGCATTCCGCCGTAGGAATCCGGAACAGGGATCGTCATCTGGTCGAACTCCACGCCGAGGAAGTTCGGCGCATAGCTCATGAGCTTCACAAGCTCAAGCTTCGTCAGATTCGTCCTGATCATGGGCAGGATAGTGTCGATGAGATTATTGAGCGTTGCGACATCCGCATTCTTCACGCCGTCGGCGCAGGCCTGAATAACGGTGCGCTGGCGCTTGATCCTCGACCAGTCGCTGTCGATAGAACGGAGGCGGCAGTAGCTCAGAGCCGCTGTGCCGTCAAGATGGAAGACGCTGTCGCCAAGCGGGGTCGCCGTGCCCTTGATGTGCGGATACTCCGCGCCGGTGAGCGTGACGTCAACGCCGCCGAGCACATCGACGATGTCCTTGAGCGCCGTGAAATTGACGCGCATGTAGCGCTCGACGTCCAGATTGAAGCAGGTCTGGACTTCCTTGACCATCAGATCTGCTCCGCCGTAACGGAAGCAGTGGGTCAGCCAGTCGTACTGCCCTTTATACTCGCCTTCGAGAATGGGAACGCCCATGCCTCGCTCAAGGCTGACGAGCTTCGCAGTGCTGTCCTTGAGGTTGAGGCTGAGGATCATTATAGCGTCGGATCTGGCCGCATCAGAGAAATCGTATGTACGCTCGTCGGTACCGAGCAGGAGGATGTTGAAGATGTCCTTTTCTTTCCGGATCTCACCGGCGGGCAGCTCGGAGGGAGCACGCTCCTCAAGACCGGAGATATCGACGATATCCCCTTCCTCCTCGTCCGCCTCCTTGCTCTCCGTGGAGCTTATGGGCGTAAAGGTAGTGTCAGGGGGTGTCATATTTGACAAGATCAAGCTTGCTGTTTATAAAGATAACAGCAGCGATTATAACCACAGCAAATACCGCCAGGACGATTAAAAGCAGCTTCGCCCAAAAGGGCATCTTACGGCGCTTTTTCAAATGCATACTGTATATGCACCTCCTTGTGTTATTAAAGAAGATTATAACATATATCGGCATATATCGGCAAATTATGCAATAACATACCGCAGCGAAATCTCGCTGCGGTATCGCTTGATAGCTATTATCCGATCACTCTGCAGGGCTGAAGCTGTCCTTCCCCGCGCCGCAGAGCTCGCAGGCGAAGTCGGCGGGAAGGTCTTCAAATTTCACGCCGGTCTCTTCCTCATCATAGACCCAGCCGCAGAGCTCGCAAATATATTTCATAGCTGACCTCACTTTCTGTGCTCACACATCCACAAATCAAATTTACAGCAGCGGAGCAAAAAGGTCAAGAAAAAAGTCGCCAATGTAATGCACATTGGCGACTTTTTAAGAATTGCGGATCACTTACCGAAGTAGTTGATGATGTGACGCGGGCAGATATCCGCGCAGTGGCCGCACTGTACGCACTTGGAGGTATCGACGACGGCTAGGTTATCGACGACCTTGATGGCGTCAGCCGGGCATTCGCGCTGGCACTTCATGCAGCCGATGCAGCCGAAGTCGCACATCTTCATAACCTTTGCGCCCTTATCATGGTTGCCGCAGGCAGGCATGATCTTCTGGCTCTCGGGAATGAGCTTGATGATGCTCTTGGGGCAGGCGTCGGCACATGCGCCGCAGCCAACACAGCGGGCACGGTTGACCTTTGCAACGCCATCGACGATATGTATCGCGTCGAACTGGCAGGCTCGGGTGCAGTTGCCGAGACCGATGCAGGCGAAAGTGCAGGTCTTGTTGCTCTTGCCGCCGAACAGCATGGCAGCGCGGCAATCGACGGGGCCGGAGTAGTTGAAGCGCATCTCGGCGTGTCCGGCAATGCCGGAGCAGGGCACGAAAGCGACCATTTTCTCAACATCGGCGCCGGAGACGCCCATGATCTCGGCTATCTTTGCCGCAGCCTCTGCGCCGCCGGCAACGCACTTATTGGTAGGTGCTTCGCCTCTGGCGACAGCGGCGGCATAGCCGTCACAGCCGGGGTATCCGCAGCCGCCGCAGTTTGCGCCGGCCAGACATGCACGGACTTCCTCCTGCTTGGGGTCTACTTCAACGTGGAATATCTTGGACGCATAGGCGAGCAGCGCGCCGAACACAGCGCCGAGTACACCCAGCACCGCAATGGCGAGAAGAATAGATTTCATATCTTTACGCCCTCCCTATCAGAATATCTTCATGCCGCTGAAGCCCATGAAGGCGAGAGCCACAAGAGCAGCGGACACGAGGCAGATGGGGAATCCCTCGAAGCATTCGGGGTACTCGGCAAACTCAACACGCTCACGCACGCTTGCAAACAGGACGATCGCGAGCAGGAAGCCAAGGCCGCCGGTGATGCCGTAGACAACGGATTCGAGGAAGTTGTACTTATTCTGAACGTTCAGCAGAACGACGCCCAGAACGGCACAGTTGGTGGTGATAAGGGGCAGGTAAATGCCCAGCGCGGAGTACAGCGAGGGGATGGACTTCTTGAGGAACATCTCGACGAACTGAACCAGCGCCGCGATTATCAGGATGAACGCCAGCGTCTGGAGGAACGCGAGGCCGAGCGGGACGAGTATGTACTGGTCAACGACCCAGCAGATGGCGGACGCAAGACCCATGACGAAGGTGACCGCGAGACCCATGCCGACGGCGGTATCGACCTTATTGGAACAGCCGAGGAACGGGCAGCAGCCGAGGAACTGCGAGAAGATGAAGTTATTGATGAGTATCGCGCCGAGGGAGATGGAAATTATTTTAGTAAACATTATTCATCCTCCTCCTTTTTCTCTGCCGCGGCAGCTTCTTCTGCAAGCTGCTTTTTCTTTGCGGACTTTTTGAGCGCATACTGCATGGCAGCGATCAGCACGCCCAGCGTAAGGAAGCCGCCGAAGGGCAGGACCAGAATAGTCGCGCCGTATTCGGGGTTGAAGATCTGGATGCCGGCGCCGGTGCCGTCAAGCGTGAAGCGGAAGCCGTTGGCGATGTCGATAAGACCGCCGCCGAAGGTACCGCTGCCGAGTAGCTCACGCACAACGCACATGACTATCAGCACGCAGGTGTAGCCAAGTCCCTGGAAGACACCGTCGAAGAAGGACGGGCCGATGGGGTTCTTCTGGCAGAATGCTTCCGCGCGGCCGATGATGATGCAGTTGACGACGATAAGCGGGATGAACACGCCGAGCGCGTCGCTCAGCGCGGGGATGAACGCCTGGAGCAGCAGGTCAACTATCGTAACGAAGCCCGCGATGACGACGACGAATATCGCCAGACGTATCTCATCGGGGATTATCTTACGGATAGCGGAGATAACGACGTTGCAGCAGGTGAGGATGATGAGAACGGACAGACCCATGCCCACGCCGTTGAACAGCGAGGTGGTGATCGCCATGGTGGCGCACATGCCTATCTGCTGTACAAGAACGGGGTTATTGGTGATGAGGCCCTCTTTAAACTGTTTCTTAATGTTCATTCGGCTGCCTCCTTAACCAAGAGATTCTACTACGTTGATCGCGTTTGCGACCGCATCGGCGACTGCCTTGGAGGTTATGGTCGCGCCGGTGAGCGCGTCTATATCGTCCACGGTGATGGTGTCGTTCTGACCGATGAAGGAGTCACGGAACTGCTCGCCTCGCTCGGAGCTGCTGGCCGCGATCGCGCCGAGGCCGGAGGTCTCGGAGTGGGAGATGATGGAGATTCCGGTGCACTTGTAGTCGTTGTCAACGCCGACAACCATGGTGATGGAGCCCTGAGCTCCGGAGAAAGTGGTCTGCACAACGTAGCCGCTGCCATTGCTGGCCTTCTCCACGGCGTCGATGGTGGGATCCTCGGAGTACTTTGCGCTGTCAACCGGCTCGTAGCCATCGGATGCGAGGACTGCGGCGTAGGCCTTTGCGGTCTTTATCGCCTTCTGCTCGGCGATGGGTCCCTTGGTCAGCTCGTTGATGCCGCCGAGGATGCCCGCGACGATAGCGCAGACGAGGAAGAGGATAAGGGTAAGCTTAACTATCTTATTCATAATTACGCGCCCTCCTTTGCCGCTTTCTTAGCGGCCTTCTCTGCGGCGATGTCTTCCTTGGAGACGCCGAACTGATGACGGCGGAACGCCTTGTCGATCGCCCAGGTGCAGAGGTTCATGATAAGGATACCGTAGGACACGCCTTCGGGGTAGCTGCCGAAATAACGGATGAGCACGGTCAGCGCGCCGCAGCCGACGCCATAGAGGAGCTGGCCGGGAAGCGTGACGGGGCTGGTGGCGTAGTCGGTCGCCATGAAGAAGGCGCCGAGGAACAGGCCTCCGCACAGGAGGTTGTACATCATCCACTCGAAGTTGCCGTAGCCCTCGTGGCCGAAGATAAGGGTCAGCAGCGCGACGGTGCCGATGAAGGACACGGGGATACGCCAGGAGATTATCTTGCGGCAGATGAGGTAGATGCCGCCGACGAGGAGAGCGACCTTGCTCGCTTCGCCGAAGCAGCCGGGCATGATGCCGAGGAACATGTTCAGGTAGCTGTAATATTCAGGCATGGGCTTGCCGGCATAGAGGTAAGTCATCGGGGTAGCCATCGTGATGCCGTCAACGGTCTCGATGTTCATGCCCGCCATAGCGGAGGGTATCGTCCACTGGGTCATGATGACGGCGTAGGACGCGATGAGGAACGCACGGCCTGCGAGAGCCGGGTTCAGGAAGTTCTTGCCGATGCCGCCGTAGAGCTGCTTGACGACGATAATCGCGAAGAAGTTGCCGATGAGCGGCAGCCACCAGGGGGAGCTTGCGGGCAGGGTCATCGCAAGGAGCATACCGGTCAGCAGTGCGGAACAGTCGCCGATGGTTTCGGGCTTCTTGAGGAGCTTGCGGTATGCCCACTCATAGAAAACCGCGGAGAGCATCGACACGGCGACCATGAGAACGGGCTTCATGCCGAATTCCCATGTTGCCATTGCCAGCGACGGCAGCAAAGCCAGCATCACGTTTATCATGATGCGGCGGGTGTCCATTCCCGTCCTTACCTGCGGCTGATACGCAACGTCAAGGACGATTTTTTCTTTTTTCTCGCTCATTATTTCTGGGCCTCCTTTGCTGCTTTCGCCTCGGCCGCAGCCTTTTCCTTGGCAGCCTTTGCCTGGAACATGAGCTTCGCGGTCTTGAAGGCGTGGGTAAGGGGCATTCTGGCCGGACAGTTGAATGCGCAGCTGCCGCACTCGAAGCAGTCGGTGATGTGATACTTCTGCATCATCTCGAAGTCGCCCTTGTTGTAGTACATGTACATGAACACAGGCTCAAGGTTCATCGGACATACGGTGATGCACTTGCCGCAGCGGATGCAGGTGGGGTGCTCGACATGTCTGTCCTCTTCTTCGGTGAAGAACAGCACGCCTGCGGTGCCCTTGATGGTGGGGGCTTCAAAGCTCGTTGCGCAGATACCCATCATCGGGCCGCCGAGAACGATCTTGCGCGGGGTCTTGACGAAGCCGCCGCACTGCTCGGCGAGGTACTCAAACGGAGTGCCGACGCGGGTGAGAGCGTTTACGGGAGCCTTGAGGGCGCTGCCCGCGACGGTGACGATACGCTCGATAACGGGCTTGCCCTCATAGCAGGCCTGATATATCGCGTACGCGGTACGGGTGCTGACAACGTTGCAGCCGACGCCGGAGGGAATCCCGCCGGGCTTGACCTCGCGGCCCGTGACTGCCTTGACCTGCATCTTCTCGCCGCCCTGGGGGTACTTGACCTCTTCGGGGACGATCTCTATCCCGTAATTCTCGGGATGGAGGGAATTGAGAAGGTCAATAGCGTCCTGCTTGTTCTTCTCGATGCCGTAGTAGCAGTGGTCAAGGCCGCTGGCAATACGGATGAGCTGGATGCCCTTGAGGAGCTGCTCGGGGAAGTTGAGCATGGTGAGATGGTCGCCGTTGAGGTACGGCTCGCACTCTGCACCGTTGATGATAAGCTTGTCAACCTTGCCGAGGCCGCCGCGGATCTTGAACGCGGTCGGGAACATTGCGCCGCCCATGCCGACAACGCCGGCTTCACGGATGCGGTCAAGGATGGCTTCGGGATCCTTGAGCTGTTCCTCGGTCAGGGGAGCCATATCCTCACAGGGAGTGTCGAGGCCGTCGTTCTCGATGACGACGGACATGATCATGTCTCCCAGCGGATGGGGTCTGGCCTCGACGGCGACGACCTTACCGGAGACGGAGGCATGCACGGGTGCGGAGACGGGCGCGGGATTCTCGCCGATCTTCTGACCCATTTTTACATAGTCGCCTACACTGACAAGGGGCTTGCAGGGAGCGCCTATGTGCTGAGCCATGGGAATGACTACTTGCGGCGGTGGGGCGATCACGGTCACCGGAACTTCCGGTGCCTTCATGTAATTGGGATGAACGCCGCCTTTGAATGTATGGGACATAAGCTTCACCTCGTTATAATATCGCTTCTGAATAATATCACAAACAGTCACAAAATGTCTACCCAAAAAGGTGCAAAAATCGGCATTTTTGAAAGATAAGTTGTTAACAATCCTGTTATTTCCGTGTCAAGCCGCAAATTATTTACTAAAATGGGTTTTTGTATATTCACAAGAATTTTCTTGTGGGTTCTGACTGCGATTTCCAATTTTTCTCCTGTCCGGGTATATGTAATTATATCTGCCGCCGCGCGGGAGTATGAGCGGATAAGGGGGCGGGTGCAAGTCTTTCTTTTGACTATTGGCAGCAGTCCGAGACTGGCGACCCCTCAGTCAGCTTCGCTGACAGCTCCCCTAAAAGGGGCGCCGCTTCGCGGCAAATGTTTTGCACCGGCGCGCGCAGATAATCCCCGTCCTGCTTCAGAAAAAGTCCACCGCGGCAGAACGCGCAAACGCTCTGCCGCGGTGGAAATATCAAATTATCTTGTTACTGCTTCGCGGCGGAGATATCAGCGGCGACCGCATCCGCTATCGCGTCAAGCTCCGCGAGCTGATCCTCCGCCAAGGACGAACGGATCGTGACGTTCTCGCCGATGAACTCGCACTTCTTGAGCGTGCTCAATATCTCGCGCATCTGCTTCCCGCTCGTGGGTGCCCAGCTGCCGTTTTCGAGAACTGCGATCTTGCGGTTCTGGAGATTGTGGTTTGCGATGTCATGCAGCAGGTTCTCCATCGTGACGAAGATTCCCGCATTATATGTCGTCGCAGCGAAAACAAGGTGGCTGCAGCGGAACGCGTCGGAGAGGATGTAGCTTGCGGGGGTGACGGAGGTGTCATACATGCGCACCTTCACGCCGCGCTCGACAAGCTTTGCGGCGAGGATATTTGCGGCGTTCTCGGTGTGGCCGTACACGGAGGCATAGGCCAGCATCACGCTGTTCTCCTCCGCTGCGTAGCTGCTCCACTTGAGGTACTTATCGAGGAACGCACCAAAATCGCGCCGCCAGACGAAGCCGTGCAGCGGGCAGACATAATTCAGCGCCAGCCCCGCTGCCTTCTTCAGCACAGCCTGCACCTGCACGCCGTACTTGCCGACGATGTTTGTATAATACCGGCGCGCCTCATCGACATTTTCGGCGAAGAAATCGGCCTCGTCCGCGAACAGGCGGCCGTTGAGCGCGCCGAAGGTTCCGAACGCGTCCGCCGAGAAGAGTATGCCGTCGGTGGAATCATAGCTCATCATGACCTCAGGCCAGTGCACCATCGGAGCCATGACGAAGCTTATCTTATGCCGCCCCAGCTCCAGCACGTCGCCCTCCTTGACGATGTGCAGCCGGTCGGTGAAATCGACGCCGCGGAAGAAATTCTTCAGCATCGTCTCGATCTTGCTGTTGCATACGAGCTTCAGCTCCGGATATCTGAGCAGCAGCGCCTCGATGGTGTACGCGTGGTCAGGCTCCATATGGGAGATGACGAGGTAGTCCGGCCTGCGCCCGCCGAGCGCGTGGGCGACATTCTCAAAATAGGTCTGATAGACGGCCTTATCAACGGTGTCGAAAATGGCCGTTTTTTCGTCGAGCATGACATAGGAATTATAGCTTACGCCGTCGGGAACGCCGTACACGCCCTCGAAGCATGCAAGGCGGCGGTCGTCCGCGCCGACCCAGATAAGATCATCGGTTACCTTTCTAGTGCAGTACATATGCTATTCCTCCGTGTATTTTTACTTGATATATTATAATATATTATACTCGATTTTCCCGCACAAATCTGTGGCGTACGCAACAATTATGTGTTATAATATGCCGCGGAGCTTAAATTTACGGAGGCGGCATATGAACGACTTACAGCTATTTGACGGCATAAGCGCCGAGAACCGTGCGGCAATGATGAGCTGCTTCAAGCCTGAGCAGCGCAGCTTCCGCCGCGGCGAGACGATACGTGTCTACGCTCCGGAGCTTGAGCAGCTGTGTCTGCTGGCTTCAGGGCGGGCGCACCTCTACTGCATGGACAGCGACGGCGAATACACGCTGCTTGAGCAGTACCGCGCGGGCGACATCTTCGGCGAGATATTCTCCATGCCATACGCCGACCTCGGCTACGCCGTCGAGGCCGACTGCGACTGCAGCGTGCTGTTCATCCCCTTTGCGAGCATCTACGGCCGCTGCCCCAAAGCCTGCGAGCACCACACAAAGCTGACGCAGAACCTCTTCGAGCTGTCCGCCCGCAAGGCGCAGACCCTTGCGATGCGGATAAACATGATCAGCAAAAAATCCATGCGCCGCAAGCTCTGCGCGTATTTCGACTATCTCAGCGAGAGCGCCGGCAGCCGCAGCTTCAATCTCGAGATATCGCTGACTCAGCTCGCCGGATACCTCTGCGCCGACCGCAGCAGCATGATGCGTGAGCTGCGCTGCATGGAGGACTGCGGAATCATCCGCCGCGACGGACGGCACATTGAGCTGCTGTGAACGCTGAATGCTTATAAAATTTTAATTAAAATTCTGAAAGTATATTTACAAATCCCATCCGACGCGCTATAATCTCCTCGAAAACGGCATGGAGGGATCGCTATGCAGGAGTTTATCAGATTTATAAAATTCGCTCTGTTTTCAGCCAGCGCAGGACTCATCGAGATGGGCTCTTTCGCGCTGCTCAACGAGTTTACGGCGTGGAGCTACTGGCCATGCTACCTGATCGCGCTGGTGCTGTCCGTCGTATGGAACTTCACGCTCAACCGCAAATTCACTTTCAAGTCCGCTGCGAACGTCCCAATTGCAATGGCAAAGGTGCTCGCCTACTATGCGGTGTTCACGCCGCTGTCCACCCTGCTCGGCGAATATCTCGCGGGGACGCTCGGCTGGAACGAATACCTCGTCACGGTGATAAACATGCTGCTGAATTTCGGGACGGAGTTTCTCTATCAGCGCACCTTTGTGTTCGGCAAAAGCCTTGACACCGGCAAATAAATATTGAACTGTCCCCCTCGGAGTGGTAATATATGATATATGTTATCTTTCGAGGGGGATTTTCCATGCCCAAAAGCATCACGCGCATAGTTCTCACCGGCGGCCCCGCCGCGGGCAAGACCACGCTTATCAGCCGCATCCTCAAGGAGTTCAAGCAGGAGGACGGCTGGCGCGTCATTACCATACCAGAAACCGCCACGGATCTGATATCCGGCTTCGGCATAAAGCCATTCGGCAACTGCGTGAGCATGCTGGACTTTCAGTATTTCGTCATTGAGGATCAACTGCACAAGGAGAAGCTCGCGCTCAAGGCCGCGCGCATGGTGCCGGAGGAGAAGGTGCTCGTCATATATGACCGCGCCCTGCTCGACGACAAGGCATACATAACGGACGACGAGTTCACGGACATACTCACAAGCTTCGGCAAGACCGAGGAGCAGGTGCTCTCCGGCTATGATGCGGTGCTGCATCTCGTGACCTGCGCCAAGGGTGCGGAGTTTGCGTATAACTACGGCAACGCCGCGCGGTACGAGAGTGTTGAGGTCGCGCGCGAGAAGGACGACAAGACCCTCCGCGCGTGGAGCCGGCATCCCGCGCTGCACGTTATCGACAACTCCGTGAATTTTGAGGACAAGATAAACCGCGGCATCGCCGCCATATTCAGCATAATCGGCCAGCCCGCGCCCGCGCAGAGCAAGCGCAAGTATCTCATAGCCATGCCCGACACCGCAGAGCTTGTGCGGCGCTACAACGCCGCCTCGGTCGAGATGATGCAGACCTATCTGGCCGACACGAATCCGCAGGCCGAGCGCCGCGTCCGCCAGCAGCGCAACGGCAGCGAGTATCTGTATTTCTACACCGAAAAGCGCGTCAACGCCGACGGCACGCGCTGGGTAACAGAGCGGCCGATATCCGAGAAGGACTACGTGGCCTATCTCATGGAGGGCGACAGCTCGCTGCACGCCGTGCGCAAGACGAAGTACCGCTTCGCGCTCGGCAGCCGCCGCTTCGAGATAGACGTTTACCCGTTCTCCGCCGACCGCGCCATCATGTTCGCCTACGGTGACGACAAGGACGGAGAGCTGCCCGAGGGCATTGAGGTCATCCGCGAGGTCACGGGAGATGTGGATTATAAAAACCGCGCGCTGGCAAAGCTTCAGCGGCTGTGAGGGGCGCGGTGTATGGATATCAGAAGCATCGCAAGGCTGAAGCATGCGTGGGACCGCTTCAGCATGAATCACCCTAAGTTTCCGGAATTTCTGCGCGCAGTGAAGTCGCGCGGCATCCACGCGGGGATGGAGGTCTCAATAACCGTCACGTATCCTGACGGGGACGAGCTGCGCTCCGGCCTGCGCATCAAGCCCTCGGACGTTGAGCTTTTCGACGAGGCGAGCAAAATATTCTGAATGTACGCAGTAACTCCTCCGGCTTTGCCGGAGGAGTTACTGCGTACAGCTACATTTTTTTCAGGAAATTGCCGTAGACACGGACGTCGCTGCTTATTACGATGAACGCGGAGGGGTCGATCTTCTTGGCGAGGCTGCGGAGCTGAGCTATCTCGTACTTGCTCATCAGCACGTACAGCATGGTGCTCCCCTGTCCGGTATATGCGCCGACGCTCGCCCACTCGGTTACGCCGCGACCCATCTGGCGAAATATCTCCGCCTCGATCTCCTTGCCCTTCTTGGTGATGATCTTCGCCTCGACGTTTATATTCTGCGAATGCATCTTGTCCAGCGCGAAGGAGTACACAAACGTGAACAGCATCGAATATATGACGACGCGCACGCCGAACACATAGAAGCAGGTGGCAAACAGGATCGTGTTCACTAACAGCGTGAGCCGCCCGACGCCTGTCTCCTTGCGGCGCAGGATCATCAGCACTCCGACGATATCAAACCCGCCGCCGCTGCCGCCGCTGCGCAGGACTATGCCCATCATCGCGCCGCACACAAGCCCGCCGACCAGCACCGAGGCCAGCACATCGTCCGGCAAGACCGCGCGCACGGGGATGAACGCGAGGGAAACCGTCATCATCGCGACGGAGATTATCGTCTTGACGAAAAACATATGGCTCACATCATGCCACGCGAAATACAGCAGTGGGAGATTCAGCAGAAAATATATGATCGACGCAATATCGATATTTGCACTCAGGCCGAGATGCTCCACGAGCAGCGTACGGATGACCTGACAGATGCCCATCAGCCCGCCGCTGTACATCCCTACCGGCACCACGAACAGGTTCATGGCAGCGGAGTATATAAACGACGCAAGAACCGCAAGCATCGTGCGCTTTGTCTCTGCCCATACATCGGCATTGATTTTCTCTTTTTTTGTCATAAAATCACATAAATACAGCTTATGCCGCTCAAAATGAGCGGCATAAATGCGTTAGCTACTAAGATTTACTTTGCGGCCTTTGCCATCTCGCACAGAGCGGTGAAAGCGGCAGGATCGTGAATAGCGGTCTCGGAGAGCATCTTGCGGTTCATATCGACACCGGCGAGCTTCAGACCGTGCATGAAGGTGGAATAGTTCATGCCGTTCATCTTGCAGGCTGCGCTGATACGGGTGATCCACAGCTGACGGAAATCTCTCTTCTTCTGCTTGCGGCCGACGTATGCGTAACGACCAGACTTCATCAGCTGCTCGTTGGCCATCTTATAGTGACGGGACTTATTTCCCCAATAACCCTTTGCAAGGCCGAGAATCTTGCTTCTGTGCTTGCGGGTCATCATTGCGCCTTTAACTCTTGCCATTTGATTATCCTCCTATTTAACGACTATCCTTATTTGTAAGGAATCATTTTCTTGATGGTTGCTTCGTTGGTGACGTCCGCATATACTTCGCTGCGCAGACGGCGGCAACGCTTGGTGTCCTTCTTGGTGAGGATATGGCTCTTGAAAGCATGTGCGCGTTTTACCTTACCGGTCTTGGTGAGATTGAATCTCTTCTTGGCACCGCTATGGGTCTTCAGTTTGGGCATGATATTTTCTCCTTCCGTAACTGGGTTTAACAGGCTGACCTGTTGTAAACTTGATTATTCTTCCGCTGCGGGGGCGGGCTTGGGAGCTTTGGGCTTTGCCGGCTTTTTCGGCGGGGTGACGGGCTTCGGGGAGAGGAAGATGGACATATTCCTGCCCTCCAGCTTCGGCGCTTTGTCAAGCACGGCGATCTCCGCGCACTTGTCTGCGTAGTCGCGCAAAAGCACCTCACCTATCTCGGTATGAGCCATCTCCCTGCCGCGGAAGCGCACAGATACCTTCACACGATCGCCGTCGGAGAGGAACTTCTGTCCGTTGCGGAGCTTCGTGTTGAAGTCGTTGGTGTCGATACCGGGAGACATACGGATCTCCTTGATCTCGATGACACGCTGATTCTTCTTGGCTTCCTTTTCCTTCTTCGTCTGCTCGAAACGGAACTTACCATAGTCCATGATCTTACACACGGGGGGATTGGAGCCGGGAGCGATCTTAACAAGATCAAGCTCGTTTTCCTCGGCTATCTTCAGCGCCGCCGCTGCGGACATGATGCCGAGCTGCTCGCCCTCACTGCCGATCAGGCGTACTTCTTTATCAAGGATCTCTTCGTTGATCTGATGAGTTGTGTTTGCGATTGCGATTCACCTCCACGGAAAATAAAAACGCGGACGCACAGCATCCGCGAATAAAAACAACATTTAGCCCTCATAGGGCTGCTGCTCTTATTTACCTCGGCTGGCCAGATGCCGCCGGGTGAGGCCGGAGATGCCGTACCTTCTTTGTTTTAGCTTAGTTATTATACCAGCAAAACCGCGATATGTCAACAGTTTTTCGCGATTTTTTCGGGATAATTTTATGCTGCACCGCGGATAAATATACCGCGTGCGGGAAAACTATGCGCATGGGCGGAAAGCCGCAGTGCGGCGGGTCACGCCGGACTGATACGGAGTTGATACGATGGAAATGATCGCGGTTTATGTCACGGGCGGGCTGCTGTACGGCCTGATAGAGCTGCTGTGGCGCGGCTGGACGCACTGGTCGATGCTCCTGTGCGGCGGAGCCTGCTTCGCGCTGATGTATCAGATCAGCCTCTCGGCGCTCACATTCCCGTGGAAATGCCTGCTCAGCGCCTGCGTCATAACTGCGGTCGAGTTCGTCACCGGATGTTTGGTTAACATAATCCTGAAGTGGCAGATCTGGGACTACTCCTCCCTGCCCGGAAACCTTTGGGGACAGATATGCCCACAGTTTTTTCTGATGTGGCTGCTGCTGTCTGTCCCCGGTCTAGGTCTGTGCCGACTGCTGTCTACAGCTCTGCGATGATCTCCCTGCGCTTGGCCTCGTATTCGTCCTGGCTGATAAGCCCCGAATCGTAAAGCTCCTGAAGCTTTTCCAAACGGCTCCTGGCATCATCCTGCGGCGCGCCCTGCACGTCGGATTCTATCGTTATCTCGGGGCCTACATAATTTTTCCCGAACGCCGAATATATCCCGTAGCCGCACATCGCGGCGGCCATCACCGTCCAGAGTATGCCGAACGCGCCGAAGGTCGGGATGGCCACGAATATGCCGATCAGCACGAATATACCGCCGACTACCGCGCTCATGGCGCCGCTTGCTTTGCCGGGGCGCTTGGTCACGCGGTATTTTTTGTTGCCGTTATTGTCGAAATTATTCTGCATATCGCTCAATAATTCTCGTTCGGCGCGCCCTCCGCCTTCTCAAGCTCCATTGCGAGCTTGACGATACGGCTGGTGCCGAGACGATCCGCGCCGAGATCAATGAAGTCCTCGGCATCCTGAAGCGAGGAGATGCCGCCGGCGGCCTTGACCTTCACGGTCGGCGGGCACTCGCGGCGCATGAGCGCCACGTCCTCACGTGTAGCGCCGCCCTTGGAAAAGCCGGTGGAGGTCTTGATGAAGTCCGCGCCGCAGTCTGAGACGATGTGGCAGAGCTTTATCTTCTCCTCCTCGGTCAGCAGGCAGCACTCGATGATGACCTTGAGTATATGGCCGCGGGTAGCCTCGCGCACGGCGCTGATATCGCGCGCGACATCCTCCCAGCAGCCGTCCTTGACCATGGAGACGTTGATGACCATGTCTATCTCCTCCGCGCCGTTGCGGACGGCGTCGGCGGCTTCATACGCCTTGGCGGCGGTGGTCATGTAGCCGTTGGGGAAGCCGATGACGGTGCAGATGGTGAGCTTATCGCCGACGTAGCGGCGCGCGCCAGCGACATGGCAGGGCGGGATGCAGACGCTCGCGCAGTTGTATTTGATTGCCTGATCGCAGAGCTTGCGGATTTCGTCGCTTGTGCAGTCAACGCGCAGCAGGGTGTGGTCGCATTTTTCGAGAATGTCTTTTATGTCCACAATATATCTCCTTATCTTCTTGATCTGATTAATCTGAACCGTCGGTATTATACCTTTTTTCTCAGGCATATTCAAGTATCTGGTGTGAATAGATTGAAATATCTCAACGAAAAGGACGGTTTCGGAATGGACATGAACACCGAGAATAACTACACGCGGCTCGTCGGCGCTATGGCGGGGCGTCCCGTTTTATCCCATTCTGCACGCGGTGAGGATTTTTACTGCTTCCCGCTTGAGGTCGTGCGGCTGTCGGGCGCGGCGGACAATATAAATATAATAGTGCGCGCTGAGCAGCTCGCGGCGCTGGAGGCCGCGGAGCATGAAAAGCTCTGCGTCGTCGGGCAGCTGCGCACCTTCAATAACCGCCGCGGCGTCGGGGCAAAGCTTGTGATAACAGTGTTCGCAAAGGAGCTGTTCTTCTGCGATGAACCGGACTGCAACGAGGTGTATCTGCGCGGTACGCTCTGCAAGCCGCCGAACCTGCGCACGACGCCGATGGGGCGCGACATCTGCGACCTCATGCTCGCCGTGAACCGGCACTACGGGCGGTCGGACTATCTGCCCTGCATATGCTGGGGGCCGCGGGCACGGTCGGCGGCGCAGTGGGGCGTCGGTACGATGCTGCGGCTTGAGGGGCGCATCCAGAGCCGCCGCTACATAAAGGTCAGCGAGGACGGCGCGGAGGAGCGCACCGCTTTTGAGGTCTCCGCCGCCGAGGTCGAGGAGCTGCCCGCGGAGGTGAAAGTGTAGGGGGATATGGCTGCAAAATGTGGATTTATTGTGGGGAAGCACTTTCTTTTATTCCCTGCTCCATGCTTGACTCTGGCGACCCCTTCGGCGCTGCGCGCCACTGTCTCGCCGCGACGCCGTTGCACTACCCTAGAAGGGGCAGCGCTTCGCGGCAAAGTTTTCGCACTGGCGCAATAGCTGCACCTCCCCCTTGGCGCCCCTTTTAGGTAGCGAAGCGGCGGCGCGGTAGTGAATGACATGCCGGGGGCATGTCAGAGCCGCGCCGTGACCGAGCCGCAGCGAGACGCTGGCGGCCGTAAGGCCGACTGAGGGGTCGCCAGTGTGGATAAACGAGCAGAGTGCAAAAGAAAAAGCTCACCGCAAACAACAGTGTATACACCCAAAACAGGCAGGGCAAATCGCCCTGCCTGTTCTATATTTCATTCATACTTTTCAGCCACTATCTGCAAATCACCACTCACGGTATCGACCGAAAACGCGGCGTTCTCCGACACGGTGCAGTCGATGCTGTGAACCATGTCGCCGGAGACGGAGCTGAACCGCACCGACGGCTGCGTGCCTTCCGGTACAAGCAGCGACACATTGCCGCTCACGGTATTTATCTTCAGCTTCGCGTCCGCATTGCGCATACCGATCTGAACCTCGCCGCTGACCGTCTCGGCGGTGACCGTCCCGATGGTACAATTGCGGAAGATGACATTGCCGGAGACGGAGCTGACGCTCAACTTCTCCATTGTCATGCCCTCGGCGCTGATGCTACTCGTGGTCATATCTACCGCGACATCCTCAAGCTCAATCGTCTCGGGAAGCCCGATGCGCAGATACTTGACCGGCAGCTCGTCGCGCCGCGCGGAATATTTTATCTCGAGCCTGCCGTTTTCGACGCGCCAGCACAGCGCCGTCCCGTCGTCCAGCGGGTTTTCGCATGTCTCGGAAATCTTTATCTCGTCCCCGCTCACGGGCACGATCTCGACGATGCCCGCAATCCATGCGAGGTTCAGCGAGCTTACGCCATCAGCCGCTACGCTGTACGTATTATCCGCCGAAACCTCGTTCCAGCTGCGCACGCCGATGTAATCGCCACTGCCCGTGACGTTGGCGTCGTCGATCTGCTCCATGATATAGCTGCCCGCCTTGTCGATGGCCTCGTTTATCATTTCCCCGACGCTGTTGGTGCTCCCGTCCTCGCGCCGAACCTCGATATTCGCGCCGTCCTTCAGGCTTATCGAGCTGATTATTATGCCGAGAACGATAAGAGCCGCGGCGGTGATAAGTACGATTTTCGTGCTCTTTTTCATGTTCACTGCTCCTTTTTGATAAGTAACTCCTTGATCTTATGCCACAGTGCCGATGTCGCCCGCACAATGAGCTTAACGAGCCACACCGCCCCAAGTCCCGCCAGCAGCGCCGCGCCCAGCGCGATGAGCGCCATGCCGGTCAGCAGTCCCCATGGGACGCTGAGGTAGCCGAATATCGCCGCGCCTACAAGCGTCACCGCCCCGACGACCAGCGCGACAACTACCGCCAGCACCGCCAGCGCTACCGCCCACAGCGCGATGAACAGCCCCAGCACGACCGCGGCGGCAGCAATGAGCAGCGGCAGCCATATCGGGCAGAGCACCACCGCCAGCAGGATGCTGAACGCCGTCCAGCCTCCGCTTGGCCGCACGCGGCTGCGCACCAGTTCCGACATTGGCATGTCGCGCAGCAGCTCTTTTGCGATCTCTTCCGGATCGCCGAGGCGCGCGGCGGCCTCCTCTTCGGTCATGCCGTCCTCTATCATATCGGAAAACATCTCGTCGTAATACGCGACGTTCTTCTCTATCTCACTCTGCGGCATCTGCGCGAGACGCCAGCGCAGCAGCCGCAGGAATTCAGCTCTGCTCATCTTCAAGTCCTCCCCTGATAAACTCATACATCGCCTCAAGCTCACCCCAGCTGTCCGCGAAGTCGCGAAGCTGCTTTCTCCCCAGCTCCGTGATATGATAAAATTTTCTGAGCCGCCCGCTGTGCTCCACGGAGTACACCGTGAGGCAGCCCGCCGACTCCAGCCGCCGCAGTATCGGATACAGCGTTGATTCCGTGACGTTGACGCAGCCGGACAGATCCTTGACTATCTTATAGCCGTAGGAATCGCCCCGCGCCGTGGCGGCGAGCACGCAGTTCTCGATAAGTCCGCGCTTCATCTGCGCGTCGAGCATATTGCATACCCCCTTTCGCGTTATACTATATACTGCATAGTATAAGTTGTCAAGAGGTATGGCAAAGTTTTTTCTGACGCTTGGAACACAGTTTTGTCGAAGCCATTGACGCGGGGAAAAATATATATTATGTTAACCTTGGAGGTGGTCATGTGTGTAAAAAAATTGTTCTGTCCGCGGTTGCGGCGCTGCTGATGGCGGCGGCGAATCTGAATCTCTGCTGCTCGGTGCTCGTCAACGGGCGCGAAGTGCCGGGTTTCTACTCCCCCACCCGCGCCGATATCTGTGAGGGTACGGCGTATGAGGCGGCCTGCGAGCTGCTGCCCGACACGCCGGAGCTGCCGCTGGTGCAGCGTCACTATTCGCTCCGTCTCCGCGCGCCGAAGAGCGACGGCGCGGCGCTGACCGACGCGATACTGCGGCGGACAGACGGGCTGGGCGTGTATTACGCGGTGTTTGTCAACGGCGACGAGATGGGGCTTGTCGAGGACGACGACCGCATGAAAGCAATGCTCCGGTCGAACCTGTATTATCAGATCCCCAATTCCGCGATCTACGCCAGCTACCACGGCGAGATCGACATCCGCGCCGTCTACGCGCCCGACGGCATGACCACGCCGTATGACGACATGGTTCTGCTCGTCCGCGGCCGCGCCCCGATCCGCTGCGTGGACGCCGAGGGCAACACCTTTGTGGTATAAATAAACAGAGAGTATGCAGATCGCATACTCTCTGTTTTTGTTTTCAATCAAATTACAGGCCGATTATGTCCTTTATCTTCTCAAAGAAGCTTGCAACGGAGGTGACGACCTTCTTCACGGTCTGGATGAAGCCGACGACCTGAGTCTTGGCGTTGGACACCTTCTTGAGGGTGTTCTGCACTTCCTCGACGCGGGATTTCAGCGCGTCGCCGTCCAGCTTTTCAAGGGAGCGGCAGAGCGTGATGAGCTGGTTTATCTGCGCGTCGGTCAGCGTGACGTTATACTGCTTGGCGATCTCGATTATCTCCTGCTTTATCTGATCGTCGGTCATGTTCTTCGTCTCGTCAAGCATGAGCTTGAGGTCGTTGACGATGGAGGTGGAGTCCATGGTACCGATCTCGTTTGCAAGCTCGCCGGTGATGGTCAGCTCCTGGGTGCTGACAAGCTTTGCGACATCGTCCAGCTTCTTGCCGGTCATGTCCTCATATGCCTTGTAAACACCGGTGAGGGCGGCGGTGCCGCTGACCTCGAACGGAGCCGCGACGACGACCTTCGCGTCGGTGATGCCGGCGGTGGCCAGCGCGCTTATGTACATCTCGGGGGTGCACCATGTGATATTGCTGGTGGTGACGTCCATGCCGCTGCCGTCGCTGAGAAGCTGGACATAGACGCTGGAGATGGAGCGTGTGCCGATGAGGGAGCTGTCAACATAGCCCTCAAGGTACTGGCGCTCCTCGGCGTTCGTGACCTTCATCTCGATGCAGCTGCCGCGCTCCACGCCGAAGGCCTGATACACCGCCGCGACCTGATCCTCGTTGAGGTCTGCGCCGATGACCGCGCGGGTCATCCCGTTATCCGCGTACGCGGGGACACACATCGCCGCTATCAGCATAACGGCCAGCAGCAGTGTGGTTATTCTTCTGAATTTCTTCATAACAACATCATCCTTTCCTGATCCTTCATATATTAAGACTCATTTTTTTCGATTTTGTTCCATATAAATTTTTATGGTTCTGTCGCGTGGTTTATATGTTACCATATTGTAACCGGAAAATAAAGTCCTTTTTGAAAATCTTCATAATTTTTAAGTTATGCTTTTATTAATTCTTGATAAACTCAATGACCTTGTCTGGACGGGGATATTCCTGCCATGCGTGCTGCTGTGCGGGCTGCTGCTCAGTCTGCGCAGTCGGTTTTTGCAGCTTCGGCTGTTCCCCGCCTCACTGCGCCAGCTCACGAAGGGCGGCCGCGGCGACGGCGTAAGCCCCGTGCAGGCGGCATCCACCGCGCTGGCTTCCACCCTCGGCACCGGCAACATCGTCGGCACGGCGCAGGCCATAGCCATGGGCGGGCCGGGCGCGGTGTTCTGGATGTGGGCGGCGGCGCTGCTGGGGATGGCCGTGAAGTTTGCGGAAATCGGTCTGTCGGTCGCGACGCGCAGGCGCGACGGCGCGGGGTATTCGGGCGGGCCGATGTATTATATCGGCTCGCTGGGCGAAAAATTCCGTCCGCTCGCGCTGATGTACGCGCTGCTCGCGGCGCTCTCCGCCTTCGGCATCGGCAATCTCTCGCAGATAAGCAGCGCCGCGGGAGCGGTGGCCGGTGCTGCGGAGAAGATTGCACCGGAGCTTGACCCGCGTCAGCTGCGGCTGTGGCTAGGCGTCATCCTGACGCTCACGGCGTGGCTGATCCTGCGCGGCGGCGCGGCGGGAGTCGGGCGCGCGGCGGAACGGCTCGTGCCCTCGATGGCGGGGCTGTTCCTGCTGCTGTCGCTCTTCGTGCTGTGCTGCCATGCGCAGGCGCTGCCCGCCGCACTGCGGGCTATCGTGACCGGCGCGTTCTCGCCCCGCACCGCCGTGTCGGGCATCGGCGGCTTCGGCACGGCGCAGACCATACAGTGGGGGCTGCGGCGCGGCGCATTCTCAAACGAGGCGGGGCTCGGCTCATCCGCGATAGCGCATGGCTCGGCGGCCGCGCGCTCGCCCGGCGAGCAGGGGCTGTGGGGCATATTCGAGGTCTTTGCCGACACAATAGTCATCTGCACCGCAACTGCGCTGACCATACTGTGCAGCGGCGTGGGCATCCCATGGGGCAGCTCGCCCGGGGCGGAGCTGCTGCTCTCGGCTTGGGAGACCTGCATCCCCGCCGCGCCCGCCGCGTGCTTCATGGCGCTGTCGCTGCTGCTGTTCGCGTTCACGTCGGTACTCGGCTGGGCGCTGTACGGGACGCAGTGCGTCAGGTTTTTATGGGGTGAAAAAGCAGCCGCACCGTATCGGCTGTGCTTCTCGCTGGCGATAACGGTCGGCTGTCTTGTGTCGCTGCGCACCGTCTGGGCGGCGGCGGATCTTTTGAACGGGCTGATGGCGATACCGAATTTCATCGCGCTCTTCGCCTTGTCCGGCAAGGCGGCGGAATATTCTGAAATTTAAGGACGCAATCGGGACGGCGCTCAGGCCGTCCCATCAACATTTTATGATATGCAGCATTTATTTCAGCATTGCACGCCGCACTTTATAATCCGGCATGTACTGCTCTATCAGCGCGTAGAACTGCTTTGAGTGATTCATATACCGCAGGTGCGCAAGCTCATGGACAACAACATAGTCTATCGCCTCACATGGGTACTGCATAAGGCGGAACGAGAATGATATTCTCCGCTTGCTGCTGCAGCTGCCGAAGCGTGTCCTCGCGCCGGTTATCGTTATGCCCGCGGGGCGCAGCCCCATCAGGCCGCCGTAATACTCGACCCTGCCGGGCAGATACTCCCGCGCCGCATTCCGCAGGCGCTTTTCCTCATCCGGACTTATCTCAGCCTGAATCGGCCGCGCCCGCTCGAGCTGCGCCTTTATCCAGTCCTCATGCGCGGCGACGAAGCGGTCTATCTCGCGCTTTGCAAGCCGCCGCGGTGCGCGGACAAGCGGTCTGCCGTCACGCACCGCGAGCGACAGACTGCGCCGGTCAGATCGTATAAGCTCATAATCGATCATTGTCAGAATCTCCTTGCGTAGCCGCAGCGGCGGCACAGCTCCTCGACGGCACGCCGGCGCGAGAAGCCCTCGCGTATCGATACGGCGCGCGGCGAGGCGAGTATTTCGTCCAGCTCCCGCTCGAAGAGATTGCCGAGCGGCACATCGCCGTCATGGTCGAGGCAGCAGGGCACGACAGTTCCGTCGCAGAGGACGCCGACATGGTCGCGCAGCCCGTAGCAGAAGCAGCTCTCGCCAAGCTCGGCGGCACTCATATCCGGCCAGTCGAACATATCCCCAGACTCCAGAAATACCCTCGGCGCAAGGCGCAGGCTGCGCCGGAACTCCTCCCACGGCTGTGGGAAGCGCCGCGCAAGCTCCGCGCGTATGCGGGGATTCAGCGTCTCGAAGCCGCCGGAATTCCACAGCCGCAGGACGCAGAGCTTCCCGCTCTCCCCTGCCGCCGCCGCGAAATCCGTGCAGGCGCGCAGGTAGTCCTCCGGCTCGTCCCCGCCGTTGCCCTCGAACGACTGCAGCGATATATTCACCTTATGCACCGCTTCGCTTTTCAGCAGCAGCGCGCCGCGCTCCGGAAGCAGCGTCCCGTTCGTGGTTATTATCACTTTGAAGCCAAGCTCCGCCGCGATGTCCAGCAGCTCCTCAAGCTGCGGATGCAGCAGCGGCTCGCCCATCAGATGCAGGTACAGATACCCCGTGTGCTTCCTCAGCCGCGCAGCCAGCATGCGAAACTCAGTTGGCGTCATTATCCGCGCCTCGCGCTTCGTGCCGGGGCAGAAGCGGCAGTTCAGATTGCAGACGTTGCTTATCTCAAGATAGGCTTTTTTCAGCATAATATTGTCTCGCCCCATCCCGCCGGCGGGATGGGGCTTCCTTGTCTTATTTTCTATTATTTCCCCACATTGACTATGTCCCGCATCACTTCAGGGGCCATCTTAACCACCTTGCGGTCATATGTGAGCAATCCGTTGAGTTCATCCTCCACGTCGCTGAGCTGCGTGTACACTGCCGCCGACAGTCCCTGCGCCTTGGCGGGGGCTATCTGCTGCCCGTACAGCTCCTCCAGCGCGATCTGGAGCTGGGCTGCGGTCTCGAAGCTCTTGTAGCCGAAATTGCGCTCGCTGAAGCGGTGGCTGCGCACGGCATGGTTATACCCGCCGAACTCCGACAGGACAACAGCGCGGCCAAGCTTATCCGGTTTGAACTTATACTCGCGGAAATACACATGCAGGCTCTTTATCTGCCCGATGCTCTGATCGTGCCAGCCAGAGGCGTGGTCGATGGTACGCGTCGTGTCCAGTCCATTTATGAGCTGGCACATCTTCGCCGCGTCGAACTGACCCCAGCCTTCGTTGAACGGCACCCACATCGCGATGCAGGGGCAGTTATAGAGATGCCGCACCATCGCGCCAAGCTCCGCGCGGTACTGCGAGCGCCCCTCGGCGCTGGTGCGCGCGAAGAGCCCGTAGGCGCTGTCCTTGAGATTTATGCCAGTCACGAGCGGGGCGGAGATGACGACCGGATTATACTTCCCGCCGCCGTTCGGCATATCCTGCCAGACGAGCATGCCGTACCGGTCGCAGTGATAGTACCAGCGCAGCGGCTCGACCTTGATATGCTTGCGCAGCATGTTGAAGCCCATGGCCTTGGCGGTGGTGATGTCGTATATCATCGCCTCGTCCGTCGGCGCGGTGTAAAGCCCGTCGGGCCAGTAGCCCTGATCGAGCAGGCCGTTATGGAAGTACGGCTCGTTATTCAAAAACAGGCGCGCCACGCCGTCCTTATCCTTTTCGACCGAGAACTTGCGCATGGCAAAATAGCTCTGCACCTCGTCCTCGCCGCAGGTGACGCTAAAGCCGTAGAGCTTCGGATGCTCCGGCGACCACGGTTCGAAATCCGGCACCGGAATGCGCGCCGGCAGCAGGTACGACTCCCCGCCGAAATGCGCGTACGCGTCCTCATCTCCCACAATCTCCGCCGAAATATCAACAGCCGCGCCGTCGAAATCGGGCGTTATGCGCAGATTCCTGACGTAAGACTTCGGCACCGCCTCAAGCCACACGGTCTGCCATATGCCGCTCTGCGGGGTGTACCATATGCCGCCGCGGCGGGTCTTCTGCTTGCCGCGGCTGTGGAAGCTGCGGTCGGTATCGTCCGTGACGCGGACGGTGATGAGCAAATGCCCGTCCTCTATGGCGTCGGTGACGTCCGCCGAGAAAGGCAGGTAGCCGCCGATATGGCTCACGACCTGCGTCGAGTTTACCCATACCGTCGCGCACTGGTCGACCGCACCGAAGTTCAGAATAACGCGCTTCCCTGCGAACTCCTGCGGCAGCGCGACGTCGCGCCGGTACCAGAGGTATTCCCCTGCCTTCAGGCTACGGTTCACGCCCGACAGCTCGCTCTCCGGCGAGAACGGGACGATTATCTGTCCTTCAAACTCTTTGGGATGCCGCGCCGAGGTGGTGATGGCGTACTCCCACGGGCCGTTGAGGTTCAGCCAGAGGCGGCGCGCAAGCTGCGGGCGCGGGTATTCCGGCAGAGGCATATTCAAATCAACTTTGTCAGTCCACGCTGTGTTCATAGATATCCTCCGAAAAATGCTTGTTATTATAACTTGCTTTCCTCAAATATAATGCTCCGGGCAGAATTACTCCTGCCCGGTTGAATACTTTTTCTGAAAATACTGTCGGCTACGGGCAAACGCCGTCAGTCGAACTGCTTCACAACAGTGATCTCTCCGTTGCTTTCATCGCGGAATATCCAGCTATGCTTTGAGCCGTCACGCTTTCCCTTTTTAACATAGGTCATCGGTTTTCCGTTCGCCCCGATAGGCCAGTCGGAAGACTGCACCCAGCCCGGATATCCCTTTTCACTTTTAAATTCTTCCTTGATTTTTGCTTTAACGGCTTTCTTTCTCTCCGTCTTTTTCATTGTGTCCGGAAAGAGCGGGATTATCTCGCGCTGAATGTACATCTCCGCCTCACCGCCGCTGAGATATTGCGGTATCACATCCAGAGCAAAGCCATGAGCCTCACTGTATCGTCTCGTCGGGTGAATGTCCTGAGATATCTGATAATATATCACAAGAACCTGATTAAAGAAATTCAGCGCTCCGCTTGCTGTTCTTACGTTATGAGTGCTCCTTCTGAACTCATAATTAAGCAGTTGCCTGACAGATTCATGCGATGGCGGGCAGCCATATAACAAGCCCGGATAAGACTCAGGCACGAGCAGATATTCAATGGTGTCCGTTGACAGCAGCACGCCGCCGGGTATCGCCGGGTGAGGAAACGGATACGGTCTGATTTCTCCGTTTTTCTTTTTGATATTGTCTATGATATCCTGCAGGAAATCATATATTTCCTCATGCTCGTCCATCTCATTCTTGAATGGCACGATATCGACAGTTCCCTCCAAAAAGGCTCTGACAAAATCGTTTATATGTGTGGAGTCATATCGCGTACCGCTCATTTCACACCTCCATCAACAGCTTATATGGGCATACAGGCACGAAGCTATAAAGATAATATGCCTTATTCACATAAGGCATATTTAATTCGCCGGTTAAGTGAAAGCTCAGAAAAGGCCGGGAAAGCCGCCGAGGCCGCCCTGAAGCTTGGCCATGGCCGCGTTGGTCTGATCGTCGCAGCTCTTGAGCGCGCCGTTGACCGCAGTGAGGATAAGATCCTGAAGCATATCGACGTCTTCCGGGTCAACGACCTCAGGCTTGATCTCGATGCTCTCAAGCTGACGGGTGCCGAGGATGACGGCCTTGACCGCGCCGCCGCCGGACGTGAACTCGAATCTCGTGGACTCCAGCTCCTGCTGCATTTTCAGGAAGTCCTGCTGCATCTTCTGCGCCTGCTTCATCATGTTCATCTGGTTGCCGCCGGGATAACCGCCGCGGAATCCGCCTTTTGCCATAGTATATTCCTCCAAAAAATTGTTTTTATATAAATTTGACTTCTTTGAACTGCTTCAGCTCTTCGAGACTGCGCTGCTGCCGCGGCTTCGGCTTCAGCTCCGTCAGCAATACGCGCATCTCACGGCCGGATATGCTGCGCGCAGCGTCCGAAAAGCGCTGGATGATATCCGGCTTATTCACTCTGCCGTACACAAAGCCCGGGACGACCTCGACCCGCAGCACATCGCCGTCGACTGCGGCGCAGACCTTGCTCTCGTCGACGAGATAGCCGCGCACGTCAAACGGCATCTTGTCCATGACGGCGGCGCAGACCGCGCTCCAAAGCTTGCCGTCCGATGCCGCAGGCGCGGGCGCGGATACGGGGGCACGTTCAGGCGCACGCGGAGACTCCGGCTTCGCAGTCTCCCTGCCGCGCAGGAAGCTGTCCTCCGGCTGCTCCTCGGCAAACTGCGCCGGATCAAGCTCATCGCCTGGTATCGGCGGCGCGTCATAGTCGCTGTATTCCGGATAGTCACGGCGTTCGGGTTCCGGTTCGCGCACCGGCTCCGGCACCACTATCGGGGCGCGTGACGGGGCGGAGTCGATAACGCCGACAACGCCGTTTTTCACCCGCTCCTCAAGCCGCGATATTCTCGCCCGCAGCGCGGGGATGCTCTCGCCGAGCGTATTGTCGCACAGCGACACGAGGCACAGCTCCGCGGCAAGCTTCGGGTTGCGCCCGTCGCGCATCTGCGCGGCCGCGCCCTGCACGGTGTCCATCGCACACAGCAGCTCTTCACGCGTCATGCTCTGCGCAAACTGCGCGAGCTGCGCTGCGCTGTACCCGCCGGAAAGCAGATTTGCTCCGCCCTTGGGGGCGACCTGCGTCATCAGCACGTCGCGCATCAGGCCGTTCAGTTCGCCGAGCAGCGTGGCGGGATCCTTACCGTCCATCCACAGCGCGTCAAAGCTCTTGAGCGCCGCGGCGGTATTGCCGCCGATTATATTGTCAAGCAGCTCCGCGATGCGGAGATTGCCCGCAAGTCCCATGGCCGAGTACACGGCCTCAACGTCGATATTCTCGCTCGCCGAGCACTGATCCAGCAATGTCAGCGCGTCGCGCACACCACCGTCGGCAAGGCGGGCGATTATCTCCGCCGCCTCATGCGTGAGCTTCATGTGCTCCTGCGAGGCAATGTACTCAAGATACTCCGCGATCACCGAGCTGTCAAGCCGCTTGAAGCTGTGCCGCTGGCAGCGGGAAAGTATCGTGGCGGGAACCTTCTGAAGCTCCGTCGTCGCGAGGATGAACATCAGATGCTCCGGCGGCTCCTCAAGGATCTTGAGCAGGGCGTTGAAAGCCGGAGTCGAGAGCATGTGCACCTCGTCGATAATGTACACGCGCTTTTTCACGGCGGCCGGAGAGAACACGGCCTCGTCCCGCAGCGCGCGGACATTGTCAACGCCGTTATTGGACGCCGCGTCCAGCTCCACCACGTCGAGTATCGACCCGTCCGCGATGCCGCGGCAGGCGGGGCAGACGCCGCAGGGGCTGCCGTTCACCGGATGCTCGCAGTTCACCGCGCGGGCGAGGATGCGCGCGCAGGTGGTCTTGCCCGTGCCGCGCGTGCCGATAAAGATGTAAGCGTGGGAGAGCCGACCGGTCATCACCTGGTTTTTCAGCGTCTCGGTTATGTGCTTTTGTCCGACGACCTGATCAAAGGTCTGCGGCCGCCATTTGCGGTACAGCGCCTGATACATTCTCTCCTCACCTCTTACTATATAATGATAGATAATACTGATGGCTCTTGACAAGACTGCACACCAGACCTCGAAAAATGCGATATGCCCGTTACGCCGGCAGCCGGCTCGGATCCGGCACCCTCGCGGCACACGGAAAGCACCGCTTAATGCTGCTCGGTTCCCCGCCTGACATGGTTCACGGGTTCCCGTTGCGCAAGACCGGATCGTCAACGCTGCTTACCGGGGTCAGACGACACAGAACATATCCTCAGTCTGGAATTCATCCCTGCTGTAGCGGATTGCAGGTTACAGGGCACCGCTGGCTCCCCGACTAGTGCAGCCTTGTCAAAAGCCACGGTCATACTATACTACAAAACTGAAATATAATCAATCAAAATTTTTCCTTTACAAACGAAAAAAATGTGTTATAATGTATGAGCTGTCAGTTGAGAGTTGATTATGCAATTTAATATGGGGGC
>URGI01000018.1 GCA_900547315.1 uncultured Eubacteriales bacterium
GTAAAAAAGGACGGCATCGTTTTCGTGCTTGAGGGCAAGCTGCGGGTGTATCTCAGCTCAGGCGCAGGGCGTGAAATCACGCTTTTCAAGCTTCCCAAGGGCGAAGCGTTCAGCATAATGACCGTCGATAATGCCCGCGACAACGACGTTGTCCCCTCGCTCCAGTCTCTTGACAATACTACTCTCGCCTACCTCCAGCGCTCCGACATGGCGCCGGTCGCCTACGAAGAGCCGCTTATGGCGAATTTCATTTTTGAAGCCTGTGCAAAAACGGCGCAGCATATTCTGAACAACATCTCATATTCTTTTTTTAATCCCCTGCGAAGCTGCGTCGCCCGCGTTCTGCTTGAGCGCCTCAGCGACGACAATCCCGATTCCGGCGAAGTGCGTATAACGCACGAGGACATTGCAAACGACCTCGGCACAACGCGCGTGGTCATCAGCCGCGAGCTGGATCACATGCGCGATATGGGTCTTATCTCCACCGGCCGCGGAAAGATCTATATTCTCGACCGCGGCGGACTTGCCGCGATAGCCGGGGAATAGCCGTGATTTACTGCGCAGTGCGCAGACAAAATAAATTATTCAGGAGGAAAGAAGAATGTATTACAGCAGCGGTAACTATGAGGCATTTGCAACCCCCAAAAAGCCCGAAGGTATCGACGATAAGTCGGCGTACATAGTCGGCACCGGCCTAGCAGGTCTTGCGGCGGCCTGCTTCCTGATCCGCGACGCCCAGATGCCCGGCGAAAAGATCACCCTTTTCGAGCATCTCCCCCTCGCCGGCGGCTCCTGCGACGGTATCTATGACGCAACCAAAGGCTTCATCATGCGCGGCGGGCGCGAAATGGATAACCACTTCGAGTGCATGTGGGATCTGTTCAAGTCCATCCCCTCCATCATCAATCCCGGCGAGACCGTTTTCTCCGAGTACTACCACCTGAACAAGGAAGACCCGAACTTCTCCCTCTGCCGCGTTACCGAGAAGCAGGGGCAGGACGCCCACACCGACAGAAAATACGGTCTGAACCCCTCCGCCGCAACTCAGCTGCTCAAGCTGTTCATGGCAACGAACAAGTCCCTTGAGGATAAAAAGATTGACGACGTGTTCGACGAGGACTTCTACCAGACCAACTTCTGGACCTACTGGCAGACCATGTTTGCCTTCGAGAAGTGGCACTCCGCACTTGAGATGAAGCTCTATCTTCAGCGCTATATCCACCACATTGACGGTCTGCCCGACCTGAGCGCGCTCCGCTTCACCCGCTACAATCAGTATGAATCCATGATCCTCCCGATGTGCAAGTACATCACCGACCACGGCGGAAAGATCCTGTACGACACCACTGTCACCAACATCGTCTGCGACTGCACGCCCGAAAAGAAAGTCGCAAAGAAGATAGAGTTCACGCAGGGCGGCGTTGAGAAGGTCATCGACCTGACCGAGAACGACCTCGTCATCTGCACCAACGGCTGCCAGGGCGACGCCTCCGCCTACGGCGATCAGACCCACGCCCCCGTCGTCACCGTCAAGAACGGCGAAGGCCCCTCCATCGAGATGTGGAAAAAGATCGCGGCACAGGATCCCGCTTTCGGCCGTCCCGAAAAGTTCTTTGCCGGCATCAAGGAGACCAGCTGGGAATCTTGGACTGTCGACACCTCCAACAAGCAGATACTTGACGCCATCCAGAAGATATGCAAGAGAGATCCCCTCTCCGGCAAGGTCGTCACCGGCGGCATCGTCACCTGCCGCGACTCCAGTTGGCTGATCAGCTGGACGATCAACCGTCAGGGTCAGTTCCAAGAGCAGCCCTCCGACCACTGCCTCATCTGGGTCTACGGTCTGAACTGCTGGGACGACAAGGGCGACTTCATAAAGAAGAACATGTGCGACTGCACCGGCATTGAGCTGTGCGCAGAGTGGCTGTACCACATCGGCATCCCTGAGGATCAGATCATGGAGCTCGCCGAAAAAGAGTGCAACACCACGCCCTGCATGATGCCCTACGTCACCACCTTCTTCATGCCCAGAGCCGAGGGCGACCGCCCCAAGGTAGTTCCCGACGGTTCCGTCAACCTCGCATTCGTCGGTCAGTTCGCCGACACTCCGCGCGACACCGTGTTCACCACCGAGTACTCCATCCGCACCGGCATGGAAGCGGTCTACACGCTCTGCAACATTGACCGCGGCGTGCCCGAAGTCTGGGGCTCCGTGTACGATATCCGCGACCTGCTGTATGCTACCAGCAAGCTGCTCGACGGCAAGAAGCCGCTTGAGTTCCTGCTGCCCACTATTCTCCCGCTGCTCGGTCTCGTCAAGGAGCCGCTTACCAACAACGTCGTCGTTGACCTGCTGAAGAAGTACAACATCGTCTGATTTGATCCCAAAACAATTATAAGGAGAACCGATATGGATTTCAGAAGTCTGACCGTAAAGGAACTGTTTGACAATCCCGCAACCGCGGCCGTCATTAAGGAGGACGCGCCCCAGCTCCTCAAATACCCCATAAAGATGTTCAACAAGAAAAAATGCGGCGAGATATTTGATAAGGTCGTCGCGGCCGGCATAGTCCCCAAGGACACTGCCGAAAAGGTTGAAGCGAAGATAAACGCGCTGCTGTAAGCTTCCAGATACGCTTAGTGCCGGCTCAGTGTCGCAGCCGCAGTCGATGCGAAGCACCCCCCCATAGGTCAGCACCGGACAAAGTCCGGTGCTGATTTTTTCTGCGCCGCACCGCCGCGCTATTTTTCTGTTAAGATAGCCGCAATTTTTTAAACATTTTGTGTCCAATGCACATTATTATGCGAAGTTGGCTTGCCATGACAGGCGGTTTCATGTTACTATTAGGAAAAGAAAAATCTCAGGGAGTGATATTATAAAACTAACTCAGCTGGAAAAAAACAGAACCGCAGTCAAAGAAAAGATCGTTGAAGCCGCGCTGTCGGCGCTGCCCATCGCGGTCATAGTGCTTCTGCTGTGTCTCATAGTCACGCCGATGCGCCCCGATCTGCTGCTGTGCTTTCTGATAGGCGCGGTGATGCTGGTCGTTGGAATGGGGCTGTTTTCCCTCGGCGCAGAGCAGTCCATGACGCCCATCGGCAGCAGGATCGGCACGGCGCTGACCCGAACAAAGAATATGCCGCTGATACTCGGCGTCAGCTTTCTGCTCGGCTTCGCCATCACTGTCGCGGAGCCTGACCTGCAGGTTCTGGCTCAGACCGTGCCGCATATCAAAAGCAGCGTCCTGCTCGTGACCGTCGGCGCGGGAGTCGGGCTTTTCATGGCGATATGTATGCTCCGCATCCTCACCGGCGCGTCGCTCCGGTGGATACTCATCGTGTGCTATACGCTGATTTTTGTGCTCGCCGCATTCACGGATCGTGACTTTCTCTGCATCGCCTTTGACTCCGGCGGAGTCACCACGGGGCCGATGACCGTGCCGTTCATCCTTGCGATGGGGCTTGGTGTCTCCAAGGTCAGAAGCGACGACCGCGCCGAGGCGGACAGCTTCGGTCTTGTCGCGCTGTGCTCGATTGGGCCTATCCTCTCTGTCCTGCTGCTCGGCTTTTTCTCCAGCGGCGGCAGCGCCGTCGTTGATATCAGCGCCGCATCATACGACAGCACGGTCGGGATAGGGCGCGCGTTTCTCGCAGCTATCCCCGTATATATGAAGGAAATGGCGGTCGCCATGCTGCCGATTGTTGCGATATTTCTCGTGTTCCAGCTTGCGCTGCTGCGTCTGAACCGCCGCAGCTTGGCAAAAATACTCATTGGTATTCTGTATACATATGTCGGTCTCGTGCTGTTCCTCACCGGCGTCAACATCGGCTTCTCGGCGCTAGGCGCAGAGCTTGGAGTTGCACTCGCGGGCAGCATGAGTTGGCTGCTAATCCCCCTTGCGATGCTGCTAGGCTGGTTCATAATCTCGGCTGAGCCTGCCGTCGGAGTGCTTGAAAAGCAGATCGAGGAGGTCAGCGCCGGAGCTATCCCCGGCCGCGCGATAAAGCTCAGTCTCTCGGTCGCGATCTCGCTTGCCATGGGCATCTCTATGCTCCGCGTTCTGACGGGGATATCTATACTGTGGTTCCTCGTTCCGGGCTACGCGCTGGCGCTCGGCCTGTCGTTCTTCGTGCCGGACATATACACCGCCATCGCATTCGACTCCGGCGGAGTCGCCTCCGGCCCCATGACGGCGACCTTTATGCTCCAGTTTGTCATGGGCGCGAGCATCGCCGTGGGCGGGAACGTCCTGCGCGACGCGTTCGGCGTCGTCGCAATGGTAGCAATGCTGCCGTTGCTGTCCATTCAGGCGGTCGGCTTCATATATGAATTCAAGGCCAAGCATACGTCGGCAGTCGAGACGTATGGCGACTTTGATATAATAGAGCTTTGGGAGGAGACGGGAGCATGAATTACGTTATATCCATAATCAATCCCGAAGCGCTCGGGGCGCTGACGGAGATATGCGAAAAGCTTTCGCTTCCGCTCACCGTAACGCTGCACGGGCGCGGAACGGCCATGCAGGGAATGCTCGACCTCTTGGGCATAGAGTCCAACGAGAAACGCGTCGTGCTCACCGTGGCAAACGAAGAAAAAACCGCGCAGCTTATAGCAGCGCAACGGCGATACCTGCATCTCGGCGTGCCGGGGCACGGGTTTGTGATCGCTATACCGATAAAAAGCGTTGGAGGAGGAAAAGCCGTGGCATACATGAACGGAGATACAAAGAACGCAAAATACACACCGGCAATAAACTACGACTATGAGCTTATCGTAGCCATATCAAACGAGGGCAGCACCGACATGGTAATGAACGCGGCAAGAGCCGCCGGCGCCCGCGGCGGGACTGTGCTGCACGGCAAGGGCACCGGATCAAAGGACGCGCCGAAGTTTTATAACATCTCGATCGCCGACGAGAAGGAGGTCATCCTCATCGTCTCCACCGCTGGGCAGAAGGCGGGGATAATGCGCGCGATCCTCGAAAAGGCTGGGCCTGACAGCAAAGCGGGAAGCATAGTCTTCTCTATCCCGACTACAGAAGTGGCCGGCTTCGGCGTGCTTGACAGTTCGGAAACATGATAATAAAAAGCTGCTATCGATCGATAGCAGCTTTTTGCGTAGTATTCTTTCTTGGCGCTGAATTGTTTAATCCGCTTCAATTTCTTTCAGCATAAGCTCACGTCCGGTCAGCGGCGTGAGCTTTTTTCCGCCGCAGCGCGGGCAGACGAGCTTCTCTATATCAGCAGTGAATTTCTCTCCGCAGTCGATGCACTGTGCGACTCCCGGCAGCGTCTCGACCGCAAACGCCGTGCTTTGATACGGCGTCCCGTCGGTCACGGCATCCCAGCAGTCGGCAAGGTATGCTGGAACGACGCCGGACAGCGAGCCGACCTCTACCGTCACCTTTCTCACGCAGGCAAGCCCCTCGTCGCGCGCGATACCATCGACCATTTTCAGCAGCGCATCACAAATGCCAAGCTCGTGCATTATTTCGTTACCGCCTTTTTGACAATGCCGCCGGTGCGCTTGACAAGATTCTCCGCGACCTTTATCGGCATCGCCTCGAACGGCGCCGCGTGCCAGTCACGGACTTTCTTTAGATGTATCGCGTCAAACTTGCACTTCGTGGTGCAGAGCCCGCAGCCGATGCAGAGATAGCTGTCAACCTTGGTCGCTCCACAGCCGAGACAGCGGGCGCATTCCTTGCGCACCTGCTCTTCTGTAAATGTCACGCGCGCGTCGGCAAAGGTCTTGGCCTTTGCGGCGTTGTAGCCCGGAGTCTGGCGGTGTTCCCTGTCGAAGCCGCCGACGCCGATCATCGCGTGCTCCTTGTCGAGTGCGCGGTACTCGCGGCGGTCGCGCCCCGCGGTGAGCGTCTGTCCGGGGTGGACATAGCGGTGCAGCGAGATGGCGGCTTCCTTGCCTGCCGCAATCGCGTCTATCGCGAACTTCGGGCCGGTGTAGCAGTCGCCGCCGACAAAGATGTCAGGCTGCGCGGTCTGATAGGTCAGGCTGTCGGCCTCGGCGGTGTTCTTCTTCGTGGTCTTGAGCGCACCGACGTCAAGCGTACCCCAGTCAACAGTCTGGCCTACTGCGCCGATGACGCTGTCTATCTCAACGATCTCAAATTCTCCGGTGCCGACGGGCTTGCGGCGTCCCCTCTCGTCCGGCTCGCCAAGCTCCATCTTCTCGATCTTTATCGCGCTGACTCTGCCGTCTGTGCCGATGATTTCAACAGGCGCGCTCAGGAAGCTGAACTTCACGCCCTCTTCCATCGCCTCGCGGACTTCTTCGGGGTCTGCGGGCATCTCCGCTTCGGAGCGGCGGTAGAACACATAGGTCTCCTCCGCGCCGAGACGCACGGCACTGCGGCAGACGTCCATCGCAACGTTGCCGCCGCCTATAACGGCACACCGCCTGCCGATGTCCGGCTTGTTGCCGAGGTTCACTTCCCGCAGAAAGTCAACGCCGCCGAGCACGCCCTCCAGCTCCTCGCCGGGGATACGCAGCTTTGCGGACTTCTGCGCGCCTATCGCCAGATAGAAGCCCTTGTAGCCCTCGTCGCGCAGCTGCTGAATGGTGACGTCCTTGCCTACCTCAACGCCGCACCTGAATTCGACGCCCATCTCCTTGAGAATGTCTATCTCGGCGTTGAGAACGTCCTTCTCAAGCCTGAACGACGGTATTCCGAGAGTCAGCATTCCGCCCGGAACCGGGTTACGGTCGAACACGGTGACGGGATAGCCCTTCTGCGCCAGATAATACGCACAGCTCATACCGGCAGGCCCCGCGCCGATGACGGCGATCTTCTCGGTATACGGTCTGCCGATCTGGTTGACCATCTTCGGCACAAATCGGGTCTCCTCGTGCATGTCGTGGTCGGCTATGAAGCGCTTGACCTCGTCAATGGCGACCGCTTCGTCAACGTCGCCGCGGGTGCACTCGGCCTCACAGCGCTTGTTGCAGATTCGCCCGCAGACCGCAGGGAACGGGTTCTCCGTTTTGATAAGCTCCAGCGCCTCGGTGTATCTCCCCTGCGCGGCGAGCTTGAGATAGCCCTGCACAGGGATATGAGCGGGACATGCGGCCTTACATGGCGCGGTACCGCTCGGCAGGACGTCCTCGCGGTTCTCGCGGTAGTCCTCGTTGACGGCCTTGGCAAAGTTGAAGGTCTCGGTTATCTTCGTATATTTTGGCGCGGAGGTGTCATTCGTTGCGCAGAGCTTCTGGCCGAGCTTCAGCGCGTTGCCGGGACATACCTCGACGCACTGCGCACAGGCCACGCACTTGGCTTCGTCCACCTCGGCAACGAAGTTCGAGCGGATAGCGTCGCGCGCGCCGAACATCATACCGGCGCGAAGTCCGAAGCAGGCGCAGGCGCAGCAGTTGCAGATAGCCGACGTCTCGCCGCTGCCCTCGATGTTCGGGATATCGTGCATGAGGCCGTTTTCCTCGGCGCGCTTTACGATTTCATAAGCCTCTTCGCGGCTTATCTGACGGGCGCGGCCGGAACGAATGTAGTGCTCCGCGCCCTTGCCCATCTGCACACACATGTCCTCGGCAAGATGTCCGCAGCCGTCCCCCAACAGCGTACGCGACGCGCGGCACGAACACGGCGAGACCGAAAACGTATCGTATTTATTCAAATAGTAAGACAGGCGCTCGTCGTCGGTAACGCCGGGCAGCCCCTCGATAGCGCTCTCCACGGGGATAACGCGCATAAGGCCGTAGCCGTCGGGCAGTATCGGCCCCATCGCCTGCATACGCAGACGCGTATATTCCTCAAACGCACGGCCGACCTCAGGATGCGCCGCCATGAGCGGCTGATTATTCACCATCATTTCGAGTATGCCGGGTGCAAATATCTGCATGAAATATGTATCCTCGCCCAGCTCTTCGCTGTACACACGGCGGAACACGCCGTAGTACACGAGGTTATCCAGCGCAGGCTGTATCTCCGCGACGGTCTTCCCCACCTTTGCGGCCAGCCAGCCCGCAGTGCGTTCCTTGCGCAGTCCCGCGGCGATGGCGATGTCGGCCTCGTCGTCGGAGACGATGTTCTCCATGCAATAATACTCCGGAGCGTTCTCATCTATCTTGACGAGCATACCTGAAGCGCCGCCGATTATCTTTGCGAGCTTCACTATTTTTGGTCTGAGTTGTGCCATAATATTCCTCCCCTATATGCGCCGAGCGCACCTGAATATCATTATAATAGCCTAAAAAATAACTATTGGCAACTCAGCTTTTCAATTCCGTCATAATAGCTATTCGCCCGCACACATTTTTGTTGCATTTAACGGCAAACCGCATTGATGATACATCAATGCGGTTTGTTAGCTGTTAAGTTATTTACGAGAGAAGCATCCTGTCGTTATCAAGCGCCCTGCCGGTTCCGGCCTTGAACTTAGCGACGAGGCTGTCAACGGTCATCCTCTCGCGTTCCTTGCCGCTTACGTCCATGACGATATGCCCGTCCGCCATCATCAGGGTGCGGTTGCCAAGCTCAAGCGCCTGCGTCATGTTGTGCGTAACCATAAGGCAGGTTATATGGCTTTCCTCGACGATGCGCTGTGTCAGCTCAAGCACCTTTTCCGCCGTCGCGGGGTCGAGCGCCGCCGTGTGCTCATCGAGCAGCAGCAGCTGAGGCGGAACCAACGTCGCCATCAGCAGCGTCAATGCCTGACGCTGGCCGCCCGACAGCAGGCCGACCGGCTGCCGCATACGATCCTCAAGCCCCATGTCCAGCAGCGACAGCTGCGCGCGGAACTTTTCCTTATCGGCGCGGGATATGCGGCTGAAGGGATTTCCGTGCGAGGCGCGCAGATACGCGAGCGCGAGATTTTCTTCTATCGTCATGTGCGGCGCGGTGCCGCGGAGCGGGTCCTGAAACAGCCGCCCGATAACGCGGCTTCGCTGATGCTCCGGTGTAAATGTGATGTCCCGTCCGGCAAGCGAGATGCTGCCGGTATCGGCATAGAAGCAGCCCGCGATCGCGTTGAAGAGCGTGGATTTCCCCGCGCCGTTCGAGCCGACAATGGTCGCAAAGTCGCCCCGCTCAAGATGCAGCGAGAAGTCGGTAAGCGCGCGTTTTTCATTCACGGTGCCGGGGTTGAAGGTTTTGGAGATGTTCTTTATATCAAGCATGTCAGTTCCCTCCCCTTCTCTGCGCCGCGAGCTTGCGGTGCTGGAACGCCGCCCATTTTTTGATGCTCGGCGCGGCGATCGCCAGCGCGACTATGACCGCAGTCAGAAGCTTCAGGCACTCCACCGGGACAACCTTGGTGTAGAACACTATCGCGTAAATGAAGCGGTACACTATCGAGCCGAGGATCACGGCGATGACGCCCTTTGTGACCGTGCGGCGGCCAAGCAGAGTTTCGCCGATAATTAGGCAGGCAAGGCCGATAACAACAATGCCCGTGCCGGAATTTATGTCCACGGTCTTCTGATACTGGCCGACTATCGCGCCGGAGAGCGCGGTCAGTGAGTTTGCAATGCAGAGGCCGACGGTTATCGTAAAGTTCGGGTTTAAGGACGATGCGCGCACCATGTCCTGATTATCGCCCGTCGCGCGGATGGAGAGACCGAGCCGAGTGCTGAGGAAGAGTCTCAGCAGAACCGCGGCAAGGATGGTGATAAACGCCGCCAGCAGCAGCTCGTACCAGTCGCCGCCGATACCGGTATCACGCAGGAGGGTGAATATCGTCGTGCCGCCGAGGAGGCTGAAATTCGACTTCCAGCCCATGACCATAAGATTTATCGTATAAAGTCCGGTGTTCGTGACTATACCGGCGAGTATCGACGGGACACCGAGACGCGTCTGCAAAAACGCCGTGACGAATCCGGCGCATGCTCCCGCGAGCATCGCGGCGGGCAGCGCGAGGAACGGATGCCCTGCGGCTGAGAGCGTGACCGAGACGGCGGCTCCGAGCACGAAGCAGCCGTCGGTCGTCATATCTGCGATATCAAGGATGCGATAGCTTAGAAACAGTGCCATCGCCACGAGCGCGTACATGAATCCAAGCTCCAGCGCGGTCTGGCTGATTATCAGCATTGGCAAAAACTCCTTTCAGGCCGGTTCCCCCGGCAATGCGCCGGGGGACGGTGAATATCAATATCAGTCCTTGGACGTAGTGACCTCAACCAGCTCGCCCATGTCGGCAAACACGGAGTAATCCGCGCCGAGGGCAGCGGCGGTCTCGGTGTTGACGGTGATGATGCCGCCGTCCATGAGGTAGAAGTCCTGAAGCGCTTCGCCGGAAACGGCTCTGATGGCCAGCTCCGCGGTCTTGCGGCCAAGCTCGGTGTAGTTCACTCCGCAGGTAGCGAAGGCTCCGTTGCGGACGAAGGAATCAGCTCCGGTGTAGTGAGGGATGCTCGCCTTTGCGAGATCCTCATAAATTGCAAGCTCAGCCGCCATTATGACGTTGTCGGTCGGGGTGAAGATTGCGTCAACGTCAGCTGCGATAAGGGCGGATGCTGCGGCGACGACCTCGTCGTTGGTGTTCGCGGTCTGCTCGACGTATTCAATGTTCTTCGCGTCGAGGTATGCTTTCGCGTCGGCTATCGGGGTGGCGGAGTTCGGCTCGGACAGGGAGTACAGCAGGCCGACCTTCTTGATATCCGGGTTCTGCGCGAACATCATGTCAAGGATGAAGGAGGTATTCAGCGCGTCGCTGGTGCCGGTGACGTAGTCGATGCCGGTCAGGTTCGCGGCCGCGGGGTCGGATATTGCGGCGTAGACGACCTTGACGCCGGTGCCCTCAGCGGAGAGGGTCGCTACCTGCGCGGCGGTGGTCGCGATGGGGACGATGACGTCGACCTTATCGGCTATTGCCTGATCGCACAGCTGCTTGAGAATGGTCTGGTCGTTCTGGCCGGAGCTTATGGAATACTCGACCTTGACGTCACCCGCGGCGTTCATCTCATCAAAGCGGGCGGCGATCGCGTTTGCGATCTCGTCGAGAGACGCATGGTCAAGCTGCTTGATTATTGCGACTTTTACGGTGCCGTCGTCCTCGGCGGCGGGGGCTTCCGACGCTGCCGGCGCGGGGCTGCTGCCGCAGGCCGCAAAGGCCAGCATCATGGCGCAGGCAAGGAGCATTGCAAAGATCTTCTTGATAGTGCTGTTGGTTTTCATTGTGTTTTCCTCCGATTTTATATGATTTTGGATGGCAGATGTTTTCCGGGCTGCGCCGGGGCCGGGAAAAAGAAAAAAGACCTTTATCCCATACACATGGGACAAAAGCCGTTCACTTCTGCGATACCACCCAAATTGACGTCATAAAAACGTCCTCTCGCTTACGCATACCATCATATGCGCCCCGATGGATAACGGGTGGGATACCCGTCGGTCTCTACTCAGTCGCCCTTTCGATCCGCCCTCCGAAGTCCATTCGCCAGCCGTCCGCCGTCCCGATCACACCATCCGGGACTCTCTGAGGGTTTTCTGCACTGGTTACTTCTCTCCGTCATAGGTTTGAAGTTTTCACTTGTTGTGCGTATTATAGCACCGCGACAAAAAATGTCAAGACCCGTATGAATAAAAAATACGGGTCTTGTTCGCCGATTTAATTGGTTAAATTGCACATCACTGGCTGCGGCCAGGCTGCGATTCATTTTTTGACGCGGAGCCTTTCGACAAGGCTCTCGTCGCCCTCGATGATGATTGTCCTGTAATCGGTATAGATCACCTTGCCCGGCAGCGAGCCGGAGGGCTTGCGCACGAAGCGCACCATGGTGTAATCCACCGGCAGCTTGCCGGAGTCGCGCCCCTGCGAATAGTAGGCCGCGATGCACGCCGCCTGCTCGATGCTCCTCTGCGGCGGCTCCAGCCCGTCACAGCGCAGGATGACATGGCTGCCGTGCACTTTCTGCGTATGCAGCCAGTAGTCCGTGCGGCGGGCAAGCTTCGTCGTCAGCTCGTCGTTCTGGATATTGCTGCGCCCAACGAGGACTTCCAGCCCGTCATCCGTGACAAATCGCAGCGGCTGCTGCGGACGCAGGCGCTCTTTTTTCACGGCCTTCGCCTTGCGGTCATATCCGGAGGAGATAAGCTCAAGCCGGATATCGGCCAGATCCTTCTCACTCTCGGCGCACTGCAATTCGCTCATGACACTGTTGAGATAATCAAGCTGCGCTTCGCCCTGCGCGACGAGCACCGTCAGATGCTCCTTCGCGGCCTTCAGCTTGTTATATTCCTTATACATTGCCGCCGCGTTCTGCTGCGGCGTTTTCAGCACGTCGAGCGGGATGACGATCTCCGGGCAGTCAGGCTCGTAATAATCCTCGCAGCGCAGCTCCCTGTCCCCTTTTTTCATGCGGTATATGTTTGCCGTGACCAGCTCCGCCTGCTTTTTCAGCTCTTCGCGGCTGTCCGCGCGGCTCAGCTCCTCGCTCTGCGCGGCGAGCTTTCTCGCCGTGCGGTCGCGCAGAGTCCTGACGTAATGCGTAAGCTCGCTGCCGCGGCGGCGCTGGCGCTCAAGTCTGTCACGTCTGGCGTAGAAATTGTCCAGCAGCTCCGAAAAGCTGTCGAAGCGCTCCGTCTCCGCCGCGCTCCCGTACTGGCCTATCGCAATGCAGCTGTAATCAAACGGCGCGCCGTCTCGTGTGAGGATATACGGCGCGGTCTCGCCGTTGGCAATGCTTTCAAGCAGCGCGGAAATGCAGCTGTCAAGCCGCTCATAGTCCCCTCCGCAGCGATGTGCAAGCTCGCGGCACAGCAGCGGCGACAGCCCCGAAAATGCCGAGAGCAGCCATTTATCCATCGGCGCCGCTCTATCCGCCTGCGCGATGAGCTCGCGGCGCTCGTCCTCGGCAGCGTCGAACACGGACAGCTTGTTCTGCTTCGGCGGCATACGGTAAAACATGCCCGGCATCATGCTGCGCTCCGCGTCTCCGGCAAAATCCATACGGCGCATACAGTCGATGATGCGCCCGTCGGAGCCGACAAGGATGAGGTTCGAGCTGCGCCCGATAAGCTCAAGCACGAGCTTTTTGCGCGCAGCAAAGCCCAACTCGTCATGCGTGTCGATCTCCAGCTCCAGCATACGCTCATTCTCCGGCTGGCTTATCGAAACGATCCTCGCGCCGGTCAGATGCTTGCGCAGCAGCATACAGAACATCGGCGGCTCGGCGGGGTTTTCTATGCTCTCCGCCGTGAAATGAAGCCGCGCGTTCCCCGCGCCCGCCGCGATGAGCAGGCGGCGGTTCCTGCCGAGGCTGCGCACCGAGAGCAGGACGGCGTCCCGCTCCGGCTGCTGCACCTTGTCGATACGCGCGCCCTCTAGCTGCGGCCGCAACTCATCGCAGAGCGCGGATATTGTAATAGCGTCAAGCGGCATTTATTCAGCCTCCATTATCGCGCGGAAAAGCTCCTCCGCGCGCTCCGTCCGCCCCTGCAGATATAGCCAGCCGAACAGCGCCTCAAGCCCTGTCGCAGCGTGGTACTGCCCGATATCCGCATTATGCGGCACGGAATTGACCTTCGCGTTCCGCCCGCGGCGGTACACCGAAGCCTCCTCGGAGTCCAGCAGCGGCAGGATCTTCTCCGCCGCGCGCGCCTGCGCCGGGGCGTTAACGTATGAAACCGTCTGCTTATGAAGCTGCGCGACGGAGCTGTTCGCCCTCGTGCACAGCATTGTGCGGGTGAGCAGCTCGTACACCGCGTCCCCGACATGCGCCAGCGCCAGCATACTAAGCTTGTTGGCGTCCAGCGCGGTCATATCCGGTTTGAAATAATCCATTTTATCTTATCTAGTCTTCCTCATCGTTCATGGTGTCGGCCATATCCGCCGCAAGCTCGGCACCGACGTCGCTCGCAAGGCCAAGCTGCACCTTCAGCGCGTTCCAGCCGTCGCGGTCGATAACGACGCTGCGCGGCTTCGCGCCCTCGTAGGGGCCGACAACGCCCAGCTCTTCCATCTGATCGACAATGCGTGCCGCTCTGGAATAACCCAGCTTTATGCGCCGCTGGAGCATCGAGACAGAGCATTGCTTCATCTCCAGCACGACCTCGACAGCCTGCGGCAGCATCTCGTCGTAGCTGCCCATGAGCGAATCCTCGTCCTTGTCGTCCTTGGAATCCGCCGCGCCCTTTTTGTCCTCGGCGGCCTTGTCCATGAATTCCTCGATCTCAGAGTTCACCTGCGCTCCGCCGGTGCTCTCCTTGATGAACTGTATAACATCCTCACGCTCCTCGTCGGAGACGAACGCACCCTGAATGCGCGTGGGTTTGCCGCAGCCGACGGGAGAATACAGCATATCGCCCATGCCGACAAGCTTTTCCGCGCCGGCCTGGTCAAGAATTATGCGGCTCTCCATCGCGGACGAGACGGCAAACGCGATCCTCGACGGGATATTCGCCTTCATAAGACCGGTTATGACGTCCGCCGACGGACGCTGTGTCGCAATGACGAGGTGCATACCGGCGGCGCGCCCCATCTGGGCGACGCGGCATATGCTCTCCTCGACCTCCTTGGAGGCGACGAGCATGAGGTCTGCAAGCTCGTCTATGACGATGACGACCTGCGGAATCGTCGCTTCGCCGGTCTCGGCGCAGTGCTTATTGTAATTTGCGATGTCACGCACACCGGCCTCGGAGAAGAGGCGGTAGCGCTTCATCATCTCGACGACCGACCATTGCAGCGCGCCCGCCGCTTTCTTCGGATCGGTGACGACCGGAACATACAGATGCGGGATGCCGTTATATACGCCAAGCTCCACCATCTTCGGGTCGATCATTATCAGGCGAACCTCGTCAGGACGCGCCTTGTACAACAGGCTCAGTATCAGCGAATTCATGCACACGGATTTGCCGGAGCCTGTCGTACCTGCGATAAGCATATGCGGCAGTTTTGCAATGTTGCCGACTATGCACTCGCCGCCGATATCCTTGCCCAGTGCAAAGCTGAGCTTCGATTTTGCGCTTGTAAAGCGCTGCGACTCGATTATATCGCGCAGGTACACGGTGCTGACGATCTTGTTCGGCACCTCGATGCCGACGGTCGCCACCATGTTCGGTATCGGCGCGACGCGGACATTCATAACTCCGAGCGCCAGCGCCAGATCGCCGGCGAGGTTCGTGACCTTGGCAAGCTTCAGCCCCTGCTCAAGCTCGATGTCATAGCGCGTCACCGTGGGGCCGCGGGTTATGTTCGTTATCGGCGAATTGACACCGAAGCTGTTGAGCGCCTTTTCAAGCCGATCGCGGTTGACCATTATCTCGTCGCGGCAGTCGGCCACCGTGCCGGAGCCTGCGCGCAGGAGCGATGTCGGCGGGAACACATAGTCCCCGTCCGCCGCCTGAGCTGCCTGTACGGCACTCTCCACAGCCTTTGCCTCCGCGTCGACCTCGTCTCGCTTGACCTTTTTCGCCTTCGGCGGGTCGTTTATCTCCGCGGCCATCGCAACGGGCGCGGGCTTTACCTTGCGCCTGATCGGGAACTCACGGAAGCCGTCACCCAGATCGTCGTTCTCCGCCGCCTTGGGCTGCGGCTCTGGGATAACAACGGGCGCGGGCTGGGTCTCTTCCGGTCTGTCGTCCGGAAGCTTCCTGCGCACCTTGGCTTTCTTCGCCTTTGTCTCAGGCTCGGCCGGAGTCTCAAACCGATTGAGCGGCAGCGCCTCCTCGTCGTCCCCAAGCGGGATATCTATCTGATACGCGCTGCGGCGGGACGCAGGTGCGGCTGCCGGAACGTCGGACGCATTACGCGCGGACTTTCTCGCTGTGCGCTCCTGTCTTATCTCCGGCTCGTCGTACATCGCCGGATCATACTGCGCATGGCTTCTCTCGCGGATTTTCTTGATTATATCGGATATGCTGGAATTACACGCCGTTATGAGACACAGCGCGAACAGCGCCAGCAGCAGCGGGAACGCGCCGTATACGCTGAACAGCTTTTTCAGCGCCAGCGACAGAAGTCCGCCGACCGCGCCGCCGCATTCCAGCGCCTTGCCCTGTCTGAACAGCGTTTCCGTCAGCATTTTGATTTCAGTCTCTTCAGCCGGAAAATCGTAAAACATAAGGTTGCTCATCGCGGCAAAAATTACCGGCAGCACCAGTGCACAGCATACGCGCGCCGCGACAGGACGCCCCTTATGGAAGCCGAGTATGTATGCCGACAACAAAAATGCCGGCACAGCGAGCCAGAAGCCCCAGCCAATGAAGCCCTTTATACCGTCCGTAAAAAACGAGATGAACGCACCGTCGGTATTGAACATGCCGACTGCCGTGAACACCGCGAGAAACAGAAAGACAAACGCACCAGCCTCGCGCCGTATCGGCGGAGCCGGAGGCGCGGGAGGCGGAGTATTGTCCTTTTCGGGCGTCTTCTTTGCCTTTGTCTGAGTTTTCGTTTTTGTTGATGTACTCTTTTTACCCTTAGTTTGTGCCATTATCGGTTCCTTTCCGGTCAGAATATCATCGAGAGAACTATCGTCAGCGCGCCCGCGACCCAGCAGTAGTACGCAAAGCCGCCGAATTTGCTGTTTTTGGATATGTACTTGAGAAGGCTGATAGCGCCGATGCCGGACACCATAGCCACTGCCGTGCCGATAAGATAGGCCGGCATATACTGCATGTCGATTCCCTCGCGCACCGCGTCAACAAGGCTCAGGATGTTCGCCCCGAGCACTGCGGGCAGCGACATCAGGAACGAGAACTTCACCGCGAAGTCGCGGCGCAGGCCGGTTGCGATGCCGGCGGTTATCGTGGTTCCCGAGCGGGAGAGCCCGGGTATCGTCGCAACGCACTGGCACAGGCCGATGATAAGCGCGTCCCATACGGTCATGCTGTTTTCGTTTTTGCGGCCGGGCTTCATCTTATCTGAGACATAGAGCATCGCGCCGGTGAGTATCAGAGCCAGACCTATGAACACGTTATTATAGTATAGGCCCTCCAGCATGTCGTTTATGGGCAGAATGAGAAACAGCGGCAGTGTCGCAAGGACAATCATAAAGAAGAGCCTTGCCGCGGGATAGCGCTCCTGCCGTTCTCCGGCGCGCGGGCCGAGATTTGCAAACGCCAGCACCTCATAGAACATGTCAACAATGTCCTGCCAATAGACGATGCAGATGGAAATCAGCGTTCCGAGATGCAGCAGCACATCGAAGAACATATGCCCGTTTTCGGTCGTGGTCATGCCGAAGAGATTATTCAGAATGGCAAGATGGCCGGAGCTTGATATCGGCAGGAATTCGGCTATTCCCTGCACCAGCCCCAGTATTATCGCGTTGATCACCGTCATCGGCACATTCCCCCATGATAATTTCTATACATCTGATTATATTACCATATTTTTCGGATAAACACAAGACTTCGCTTTGTTCAAAAATCTGTTCACGGCACAAAAGAAAAGGGGGCGGCACAGCGGCCGCCCCATAAACCGTTATTCTCTGCTCTCTTCGAGCTTTGCAACAAGCTCGGTGTCTTTATATATCCGCATGTTGTCAATGTCCTGCTTCGCCGCCGCATCCTCAAGCACCGCGATCAGCAGCTCGTAATAATCGCCCTCGGCGTCGAGGTGCCGCGCAACTCTCGGCAGGTCCCGCTCACAGAACTGCCGCAGGTTCTCCCCCGTTTCGAGGCTGTCGAGCAGCATATTGAGCGCTTCCCTGTCGGTCATGCTGCGCTCGATGTAATAATGCTTGCCATACAGGCCGTACAGAACGCGCTTCGCGTCGAGATAGCCTATCGCCATGTCGCGCCGCGACTGCTCCGCGTCGAAGTTCAGCACGCCGCCGAGGTCGGCGTTCGTGGCAATATATGTAACGTTCACGTCGTCCGGCATCTTAAAGCGGCGGTTATGGCCGATGCCCGGTATACGCACGGCGATTATATCCTTGTACCCGTTCGTGACGAGCGCGTGCAGCGGCAGAGTATCGACGAAGCCGCCGTCGGTATAGAATTTCCCGCCGAGCTTTTCCAGCTTGAAAGTCGGGTGATAAGCGCTTGCAAGAAGCATATCGCATATCTGATCCTCCGGCAGGTCGTTGACCTTCACCTCAAGTGCCTTGCGGTCAGTAATTGAGACGGTCGCTATATACAGCTCCACGTCCGACTCCTTTATCGCCTTCGCGTCCACCACCTCGCGCACCCACGCGCGCAGGGGCGCGACGTCAAGCCCGCGGTTTTTGATGATCTCCAGCGCTTCCGGTATGAGCCGCTGAACATCGTCAAGCCCGATATCCCCGTTGAATGCGCGGCTGAGGTTCTCCTCCTGCTCCTCGTCAAGCTCTATCACCTTGCCGAGCTTCATATTGTTCCATGCGTCTATCGCGCGCGGAAGATCGCGCATGGCCATAAGCCCGCCGTTTAGTGCGCCGACCGAGGTTCCGGAAACGGCGTTATACTTTATTCCCGCCTCGTCCAGAGCCTGCCACACGCCTATCTCATAGCCGCCCTTCGCCCCGCCGCCCTCAAGGGCAATGGCATAGGTTTTGCTGTTGTCGATTTTCAGCTCCATGCTATCCTCCGGTACATTAAATTAGATTATAAATTGAAATAAGGACAAATTCAGTATATCACAACGCAGCGGAGCTGCGCAAGCTTGACATCATTTCCACCGCGGGATATAATTATTTTATTATATTATTATTTGGAGTACGCCTATATGAGCTGCCGTATTTTAAAAGGCGCGCCGGTCGCCGCCGAAATAGATAAAAGAACCGCCGAACTCACAGCCAGGCTCAGCGCCAGAGGCGTCATGCCCACGCTTGCAATAGTTCGCGTCGGCGAGCGGGACAGCGATCTCGCGTACGAGCGCGCAGTGGTCAGGCGCTGCGGCGCGCTCGGTATCTGCGTGCGTCTCGCCGCGCTGACGAGCGAGGCCGGCCAGACGGAGCTGATGGACAGCGTCCGCGCGCTTAACGACGATCATAGCGTACACGGCATCATCCTCTTGCGCCCGCTTCCGGATGGGCTCGACGCGCTTGCGGCCTGCGCTGCAATCTCGCCCGAAAAGGACGTTGACGGTGTCTGCCCCAGCTCGATGGCGCGGATATATTCCGGCCGCGGGAACGGCTTTTCGCCGTGCACCGCGCAGTCCTGCATGGAGATAATCGCCCACTACGGCGTGGAGCTTGAGGGCAAACGCGTCGCGGTGCTGGGGCGGAGTCTCGTTGTGGGAAAGCCCGCGGCCATGCTCCTCGCCGCCGCGAACGCCACCGTCACCATATTTCACAGCCGCAGCGGCGACTATACCCCCGCCGTACGCAGCGCAGATATTGTCGTTTCCGCCGTAGGCAAACCGGAGCTTTTCGGCGCGGAGTATTTCAGCAAGGATCAGACCGTTATCGACATCGGCATAAGCTGGTCGGAGCGCAAGAACCGCTTCACCGGCGACGTGGACTTTGACGCGGCGGAGCCGATCGTCAGCGCGATAACGCCCGTGCCCGGCGGCGTCGGCAGCGTTACGACCGCAGTGCTCGCGCTGCACGTCGCTCAGGCGGCGGAAAATAATACTTGAAAAACATTAGGTTTTCAAGTATAACTTGTATGTGCCCCGCATGACGGGGCACAGAATTTGAAAGTGTCAGAGTAGGGTTCGGCGCGTCAAGTGCTGCGGGATGGGAAGTTGTCCGCAGACGAAGTCATCCGGAATATACCGTGATGGCGCGGTGCCGCTCCCGCGTCCGCTGCCGCTGAAGGATCACTATCTCCATGGGATAACTATCTCCTTTTGTGGCAACTGTCACGAAAGGAGAATTTTTGAGAACATGAAAAAAATGACAACACGTCAGATGGCTGCCGACTCGATGCTCGCCGCAATGTGCGCCGTACTCGGCGCGGTCGCGCTCGACGTCGGGAACCTGAAAATCACCCTTGAAAGCGTGCCGATAATCGTCGGGGCGCTGCTGTTCGGCTCGCTCGACGGCGCCGCGATCGGCTTTGTCGGGACGCTGGTATATCAGCTCCTGCGCTACGGCGTTTCCGTCACGACGCTGCTGTGGATACTCCCCTACGTCGTGTGCGGGCTGATTGTCGGACTGTACGCGCAGAAGCGCGGCTTCTCCCTCAGCACAAAGCAGACCATAATCATCGTCGTCATCGCGGAGCTTGTTGTTACCACGCTGAACACCGGCGTAATGTACATCGACAGCAAGATATACGGCTACTATTCCGCCGTATACATCTTCGGCTCCATCGCCGTGCGCTACGCGATATGCGTCGGCAAGGCGATAGTCACCGGCGCACTGATGCCGCCGCTGGTGCGGCTGCTGCGCGAAAGGGTCTTCAAGGCCGCGTGATATGGTTTATCCAATGCTTACTAATTCTAAGAGGCGAATGTTCAGATGACTGCACATGAAGCAATAAATTACATAGAAAGCTGCACATGGAGCCGCACGAGACTCGGCCTTGGCCGTACGCGCGAGCTGCTTTCAAAGCTCGGCAACCCGCAGAAAAAGCTGCGCTTCATCCACGTCGCGGGGACGAACGGTAAAGGCTCTACCTGCGCGATGCTCGCGTCCGTCATGCAGAAGGCCGGATATAAAACGGCGCTCTACACCTCACCGTATATCTGCCGCTTCAACGAGCGGATGCAGATAAACGGCGTCGAGATTCCGGACGACCGGCTCGCGGAGCTTACGGAGCGCGTGAAGCCGATTGCCGAGGGCATGGCGGATCACCCAAGCCAGTTCGAGCTTGTCACCGCGATAGCGATGCTCTATTTTCTTGAGGAGCAATGCGACATCGTTGTGCTTGAGGTCGGTCTCGGCGGTGCGCTTGACAGCACGAATGCCATCGACTGTCCGGAGTGCGCCGTGATAACGACAATCGGCCTTGAGCACACCGAGTATCTCGGGCACACGCTGCCCGAGATTGCTTCGGCTAAGGCCGGAATAATCAAGCCCAATTGCGACGTTGTGTGCTACCGCAATGTTCCCGAGGTCGAAGAGGTTTTCGAGAAGACCTGCCGCGAGAACAACGCGCGGCTCGTCAAGGCGGATTTTGATTCCATCCGCCCGATATCGCACTCGCTGTCCGGCCAGAGCTTTGCATGGCGCAATTATACTTCCCTGCGCCTGCCTCTGCTCGGCACGCATCAGCTGAAAAACGCCGCTGTCGTGCTCGAAGTGCTCGATGTCCTGCGTTCAAAAGGCTGGAGTATCGGCGACGAGGCAGTCGTCTCCGGCCTTGCTGAGACTAAATGGCCGGTGCGCTTCGAGGTGCTGCGCGCGGAGCCGCCTGTCATCATCGACGGCGCGCACAACCCCGAATGCGCCGAGGCGCTGGCCGCGAACCTGCGCGAATATCTGCCCGATGAGAAATGCGTATTTCTGATGGGTGTACTGGCCGATAAGGATTACCGGCAGATGCTCGCATCCCTCGCGCCGTACGCGGAGCGCTTCTTCTGCGTAACTCCGCCGAGTCCCCGCGCATTGGCGGCGGACAAGCTGGCGGAGCTTGTAAACGGCATGGGCATTCCGGCGCAGAGCTGCGGTGAGGTACAGACCGCGGCGGCGCTCGCTCTCAGCTGCGGCAAGCCCGTTATCGCCTGCGGCTCACTGTACCTCGCAGGCACCGCGCGCGACGCGCTTCTATCAATAATAAGAGGAGAAAAACAGACCAATGGATAAAAAGCTCAAGATTTTGCTTGTAAACGACGACGGAATAAGCTCCCCCGGTATCGTACATCTCGCAGAGATGGCGATGCAGCTCGGCGAGGTATGGGTGGCCGCCCCCTCGTCGCAGTGCAGCGCCATGTCCCAGAAGCTGACGATATTCAAGCCGCTTGATGTTGAGGAATATGATTTTCCGCTGCCCGTCGCCGGAGCTTACAGCATCGGCGGCACTCCGGCGGACTGCGTGAAAACCGCGCTGAAGGCAGTGCTGCCGATAAGGCCGGACGTTGTGTTCTCCGGCATCAACATCGGCTACAACGCGGGCTTTGACATCGCCTATTCCGGCACCGTCGCCGCCGCGATTGAGGCCGTACTCAACGGCATCCCCGCCATCGCCTTCTCCGCGCAGCACGACGGCAGCTACGACGTGACCGACCGATACATACTCGACATCGCCCGCGAGCTGCTGGCCGCGCCCCTCGCCCCCGGCGAGATATGGAACGTCAACTTCCCCGGCTGTCCGCTCGACGAATTCAAAGGCATCCTGCACGAACGCACGATAGCTCCGAAGTTCATATTCGACAACACCTATTCCGCCAATCACCGCAGCGGCGGCATGACGCTCATCCCTGACGCCGATTTCATCGCGCACGGGGACGCCCCTGCGGGCAGCGATATCGAAGCCGTTCTGCACGGCTATATCTCGATAGGTAAAGTTAAAAGCATGGTTCTGTAAAATATCTGCAAAAAAGCTTGTAAAGCTAATCAAACTATGCTATATTGAGTGTCGGCACACGGCGCGAAAAATGTGGAATCACGGTGTTTTTCAATTTAAATCGGTACATTTGACGACGCATGCTTCCGCCGTTGCCATAAAATTTTGTTTGGAGGAAAAAACAAAAATGAAAAAGACCATAGCACTGCTTCTCGCACTTGTCATGGTATTTGCTCTCTGCGCATGCGGCCAGTCCAGCGCTCCCGCTCCCGAAGAGTCCAAGGCTCCCGAAGCCGAGGCTTCCGAAGCTCCCGCAACAGAGAATCAGCATTTCGACAAGCTGACCCTTGAGTTCGTTCCTTCCAAGGACGCCGACGTTATCATTGCCGGCACCAAGAATCTGCCCGAGCTCGTTCAGGCCGAGATGTCCAAGCTTGGCTATGACATTGACGAAGTTGACATCACCGTCGGCACCAGCTACGACGCTACCGGCGAGGCTATGTCCGCAGGCTCCATCGACCTCGGCTGGCTGCCCGGCGGCACCTACGCTCTCTACTCCGACGACGTTGACGTCATCCTGACCGCAACCCGCAACGGTCTGTCCAACGACAGCACCAACCCTGCCGACTGGAACGGCGAAGCAAACGCCACCCAGAAGAACGGCCCTCAGGTCACCTACTACCGCTCCCTCATCTACGCAACTCCTTCCGAGTACGGCAAGGAACTTGCAGCCAAGGTCAACGCCGGTGAAAAGCTCACTTGGGAAGACCTCGACAAGGCAAAGTGGGCAGTCCAGAAGACCTCCTCCTCCGCCGGTTACATCTACCCCTCCATGTGGCTGATGGCCAACTACGACGGCAAGAAGATCTCTGACCTCTCCAACGTTATCCCCCTCGACTCCGGCTACGGCACCGCTTTCTCCTACGCTGCAGCTGAGCAGGTTGACATCATCGTCTGCTACGCCGACGGCCGCAACGACTACGAAGCCAGCTGGATGCTCCCGACCGATCAGCAGGATGAGACCGGCAAGCAGGGCATGGGCCGCAGTGAGTCCATCTGGAACGAGCTGAACGTCATCGGCGTTACCGACGGTATCTACAACGACACCGTTGCTGTCTCCAAGGCCAGCCCCTACTACACTCCTGAGCTCGTCGCCGCTCTGCAGGATTGCTTCATCAACATCATCAACACTCCGGAAGGTCAGGAGATATTCTCCGTTTACAGCCACACCGGTTATGCAAAGGCTGTCGACTCCGACTACGACGGCGCCCGCGCTGCTCTGAAGGCAGTCTCCGACTGATTCAGTATTCCAACCGCATAATTGAACAGAGCACCCTGCAATGCAGGGTGCTCTTGTGCTACAACATAAATTTTAGATTTAGAAAAGAGTCGCAGCATGATAGAATTCAAAAATGTGTATAAGACTTATCCAAACGGCTTCACAGCCCTGAAAAACATTAACCTTCAGATCGAGCAGGGCGAATTCGTCGCGATCATCGGTCTGTCAGGCGCCGGTAAGTCCACGATACTGCGCTGCATCAACCGTATGCATGACATCTCCAAGGGCGAACTCACGGTTGACGGCGTTGACGTTGACTCACTGCGCGGCAAAGATCTGCGCAGATATCGCCGGAAGGTGGGTATGATATTCCAGAGCTTTAACCTTGTATCCCGCAGCACCGCCATCAAAAACGTCCTCACCGCGGACGTGCCGGATATGAACTTCTTCCGCGTTCTGTTCGGCGTGTTCACGAAGGAGCAGAAAATGCGCGCTCTCGAAAGCCTTGACAAGGTTGGCATTTTGGATAAGGCCTATACCCGCTGTGACCAACTCTCCGGCGGCCAGCAGCAGCGCGTCGCGCTTGCGCGTACGCTGAACCAGAACCCAAAGATAATCCTTGCCGACGAGCCTGTCGCCTCACTTGACCCCATCACCGCAAAGCAGGTCATGCAGGACTTCGTGCGCATAAACAAGGAATACAAGATCTCCATACTTCTGAACATCCACCATGTTGACCTCGCGCTGAAATACTGCGACCGCGTCATCGGCATCCGCGCCGGTGAGATCGTTTTCGACGGCCCGGCCAGCACGATCACGCAGGAGCAGATCGACGCCGTCTACAACGGCGAGAAGGTTCCCACCATGGGCGAGGGCGAAAGCAGCGCGCCCGTTGCAAAGACCGAGGGCTGACCATGGATAACGAAAACGTATCTATCCTCAAGCTCACGCTTTATGACCGCATCTTCAAGCCCAAAACAATAACGCTTGCAAACGGTCACTCCGTAATGAAGCGCAGAAGCCGTGCGCCGCTGATAGTCGTTCTGCTGGCGCTGGCGATATGGCTCTCGCTGCAGATGACGGGCTTCAGCATGGCGGTCGTTATAAGCAAGTTCAGCAAGATGGTCGACCTGCTGGCAAAAATATTCCAGCCCAACTGGTCGTTCTTCCCGAAGGTCGTCTCCCCGCTTATCGACACCATAAAGATGTCCATCCTCGGCACCGTCATCGGCTGCTTTCTCGCGCTGCCCGTTGCGATCCTCTCGTCGAGCAACATCAACAAGAGCATCGTTATCGTCAGTATTTTCAGATTCATCCTTGGCCTCATCCGCACTCTGCCGACGCTTATCATCGCGCTGGTCTGTGCTTTGATATTCTCCCTCGGCACCTTCTCCGGCACCGTCGCAATTGCGATATTCACCTTCGGCATCGTGGCGAAGATGCTTTTCGAGAGTATCGAGACCATCGACATGGGGCCGTTTGAGGCAATGGAAGCCCTCGGCGCGAACAAGTTCCAAGCCTTCTGGTCTGCCTGCGTGCCGCAGATACTGCCCGTTTATCTCAGCCACAGTCTCTACTGCTTCGAGATGAACGTCCGCGCGTCCGCGATACTCGGCTATGTCGGCGCCGGCGGCCTTGGCATCACCATTAACGAGCGCATCGGCTGGCGTGACTACAACAGTCTCGGCATGGTGCTGCTCTCGCTGTTCGTCGTCGTCGTGGCGATCGACTTCTTCAGCGAATATCTTCGCAAGAAGCTGAGCTGAAAGGAGAGCCGTGATGAAGAAAAAAATAGAAGTTTTCGAGGAGACGCTGGACAGGAAGCTGACCGCGGCGGAAATGTACGCGAACCGCCCGCGCAAATGGCTGCTGTACACGCTGATCGTCCTCATCATTGTTGTTCTCGTCGGCTGGTCGGCGCATGACATCAGATTCACCGGCCTGACCGCTACCGGCACCGAGGTCGCAAAGGGCGTTGTACACGGCGTGTTCCACCCGGACACCGCACTGATGTTCGGCACCAGCGACACCGATGTGCCGTACCTGCTGCTTCAGACCATCGCTATCGCCGTACTCGGTACGCTTATCGGCGCAATACTCGCTATCCCCTTCGCGTTCCTCGCCTCGTTCAACATCATGCCCAAGCCCGTTGCCTACGTCGTGCGCATACTCATCCTTATGATAAGGACGATACCCAGCATCGTCTGGGCGCTGATGTGGATCCGCGTCACCGGCCCCGGCGCGGCCTGCGGCGTTATCACGCAGTCGGTCTGCTCCATCGGCATGATATCCAAGATGTACATAACCGCTATCGAGGATCTGGACACCCACATCCTTGAAAGCCTTGACGCCATGGGCTGCACGCCGTTCCAGAAGATCCGCTACGGCGTTATCCCTCAGCTCACCGCGAGCTTCATTTCCACCACCATCTACCGCTTTGACATCAACCTCAAGGACGCAACGACGCTCGGTATCGTCGGCGCGGGCGGCATCGGCGCTTCGCTGGTGCAGTGCCTCAACAGCCGCCGCTGGGCGATGGTCGGCTCCTTCGTATGGGGGCTGATGGTGCTGGTGCTCATCATCGAGATCGTATCCACAAGGATACGCAGAAAGCTTGCGCACGGCGCGTAAAAGCATTTATACCCCTACGTTTTGGCGTGGGGGTATAAAAATCTGAATTTCAGGTTCAGAAAGGACAATTATGCAGCGAAAACTCAGGATATATTACACAAGCGACACGCACGGCTTCTTCTCCCCCATCGATTACGCGACAGGCGGCAGTGTTGACAGCGGCCTTGCAAACTGCATGAGCAATTTTCAGCACAGCGGAAACACGCTAGTCATCGACGGCGGGGATACGCTTCAGGGCAGCCCCTTCACCTACTGGCTGTACAGCCAGCACCGCGACGGCGACTGCGTACCGGCTAGGCTGCTGAATCTCGGCGGATATGATTTCATCACGCTTGGCAATCACGACTTCAACTACGGCAAGGCCGAGATCGAACGGTTTCTGGACGCGCTGGGCGCAAAGTGCCTGTGCGCAAATGTTGAGGGCATACGCGGAGTTGAGAAAACGGCCGTCATAACACTTGAAAACGGACTGCGCATCGGGCTGACCGGTATTGTAACGCATTATGTAAACCATTGGGAGACGCCCGACAACCTCTTCGGAATAAAAATAGGCGATACCTTTTCCGCGGCGAAATCGGCGCTGGACGAGCTGAAGGCGCAGAATGTCGACCTGACGGTATGTATTTATCACGGCGGGTTTGAAAACGACATTGCCACGGGCAAGCTTCTCTCGGCTACGGGCGAAAATCAGGGCTGGCGCATATGTCAGGAGCTTGATTTTGATGTCCTGCTCTGCGCGCATCAGCATATTCCTGTTGAAAACCTCTGCGTCAACGGCACGTATACCTGCCAGCCGCCCGATAAGGCACGGCAGTATATCACGATGGACGTCACCGTAGACGACCGCGGCAAGGTAAGCGCGCGGTCGCGGCTGTGCGACGCGGGATGTGCTCCCCTGCCCGCCGCGATGGAATATCTTGCGCCGCTTGAGCGTGAAACAGCGCAGTGGCTCGACACGCCGGTCGGCCATCTGGATACTCCCCTACTGCCGGAGCCGCCGCTTGAGATGGCCGCGCACGGCTCGCTGATCGCGAATTTCTTCAATCAGGTGCAGCTCGAAGCTTCCGGAGCGGACATATCGTCAACCAGTCTGGCGAATACGGTCAAAGGCTTCGAGCAGGACGTCACGATCCGCGACGTGGTCTCGACCTACATTTTCCCGAACACGCTCGTGACGCTGCGGGTCGACCGCCGCGTTCTGAAATCCGCGCTGGAGCGCTGCGCCGAATACTTTACGCTTGGTAAAGACGGACTCGAAGTCAGTGAAACGTTCCTGCATCCGATCGCGCAGCACTTTAACTACGACTATTTCGCCGGAGTCAGCGCGGTGTTCGATCTGCGCCGTCCGGTCAGCGAACGCGTCGTGTCGATAAAATACCGCGGCGCGGAGCTGGCAGAGGACAAATCGCTGACGCTGTGCATGAATAACTACCGTGCGTCCGGCGCGGGCGGCTACGAGGTCTACCGCGAATGCGAGGTCGTACGCGAGCAGCCGACCGAGATTTCGGAGCTGATAATCGAGTATATCGACCGGCACCGCAATATTACAGTCAATAAGACAAAATGGCTTGAAATAGTTCAATAATCACATTAGATAAGGAGATATTATGGAAAATAAGGTGTTTAAAGTTGTTCTTCTTCAGGCGCTTCCCGCCTCCGGCAAATCCGAGGTAAGGAACTTCATGGCCAATATCGAGCCGCAGCGCCTTCAGAATGAGTTCCACATCGGCAAGAATCTTCAGCTGGATGACTTCCCCTACGTCCACATGATGCGCCGCATCGACAACGAGCTTCAGGCCATGGGCGAGGCGCGCATCTTCTATCCCGGCGAGGAGCCGTTCATCGACGGCCGCGACTGGGGTACGCTCTGCGCCCTGCTCAACGAGGACTATCACGACCTTATGAACCGCAATGTTGTAAAGCCCGACTCCGCCGCGCAGCTGCTGTTCGACCGTTACGACCGCGCGGGACTTCAGGCCGGTATCAGCCCGCGCCTCGGCGTTCTCAAGGCGGAAGTCCGCGAGAAGCTGGCAAAGATACTTGAAAACGAAGCGCGCGCAATGCTCGACGAGAAGCACGCCGGTTATCCCGACAGCTTTGAGGACAAGACCATCATCATCGAGTGCGCCCGCGGCGGACCGGACGGCTCATCCATGCCGCTGACCTGCACCTTCGGCTATCAGTACTCGCTGCCGATGTTCTGCCCGGAGATACTTGAAAATGCTGTCATCCTCTACATCTGGGTCACTCCTGAGGAATCCCGCCGCAAGAACGCCGACCGCGCCGACCCGAATGATCCCGGCTCCAACCTGCACCATGGCGTCCCGATGGCCGTCATGCTTGGCGACTACGGCTGTGACGATATGGAATACCTCGTGCAGCACGCCGAGGTCAAGAACACCGTGACTGTCAAGGCGCACGGCAGAACCTATAACGTCCCCATCGGCATCTTCGATAACCGCGTGGACAAGACCTCTTTCCTCCGCGCCGAGCCGTCAGAGTGGGACGACGGAAAGGTCGAAGAAGTCACCGCCGCCATCCGTCAGGCAACCGACACAATGTACGCGAATTACAATAAATAAGCATGGAACATGCCGGGCATTTTACCCGGCATGTTTTTATATGTCATAATCTATCTATAAATCCATGCACACTGCCCTTCCGGATTTCCGTCCGGACTGACCACGATGATGGTGTCGCGCCTTCTCCGCTCATCCCCATGCGATGTAAATGCAACTCTTATTACCCGTTTGCTTTCTTCATCAAATTTCTTCATCCACGAAAGCCCGTCTTTCACGGCTTTCGGTATCTTATATTCCGGAGCATTGTAATAATAAGCCAAGTGACCGTCTATGAGGCGAACTTTCTTGAGTTCAAACGGCGTTCTCGTTCCTCGATATCCAGTTTCCAAATACAGATCCGAGAAGCTTATCTCGTCGTTTTCAATATATTGACCGATGAAAAACACCGAAAGTCCCCTAGATGCTCCGCCGATATTCAAAACTTCTACCCACGTCTGTTTACCGTCGGTACACGGACCTCTACTACCTGCACTGCGGAAAACCAATTTCGGCGGCACCTGTTCGACTGTGTCCGGCAATTTGAAGTACAGATATCTCTTCTGCACCGGAAGCTCTAGCTCGCCGAGGGTGTCATAAGAGCTTATGGCCAGCTCCTCGTTCAAGCCGGTGTATTGCGCGGTGTCCATCAGGAACTCTTCGGCAAAGGCATACTCATTCTCCGCGGCACAGCGCTTGAACGCGTCTAAATCTGTCACCTTATTTTTCCACGCATTGAAATTGCTGCGCCGTTTGACGCCATATCCCCCGCCTATTCTGGCAAACGCGTCGAGCTTCTGCTCCGGATTTATCAGGTTCATAAACATAAAGTCGCTGTCAAAGCAGGCTATGCCAAGTACATCAGTGTGCAGCCGCTCCGATATCGGCCGGGCAATGTCCTGAAACTGCTTCGGTTCGCCAAACTCAAAGAAATCCGAATATACGGATATCCACTCCGAATCCGTGCCGAGTATTGCGACTGCGGCGTCTGCCTCCGCCGCGTTCTCTGCGGGCAGGTAATTGGCGGCTGTCATCATCTCGGTCAGCGCCGAGTCAACTGCGCTCGGTTCGATATTCTCCGCCCGCCTGATATGCAGATTTGAAAACCAGCTTCCCATGCTCTTCCCTCCGTTTTAATAATACTCTTTTTTACAAATTATATCATGGTGGTCTTCGCCTGTAAACACCGCTTATCCGCGGCTGCTGATTCACCC
>URGI01000019.1 GCA_900547315.1 uncultured Eubacteriales bacterium
GCTTTTGTCGCGAGGCGGAAGCGGAACGGTGCAAGCTTCTTCTGACGAGACGGAAAGACGCACTGTCAGGCGTGTCTTCCCTTGTTAACCGATACTATCACCGTCGTTGAACGGGTCGCCGCATTCGGGGCAGAACTTCGGCGGATTCGCCGGATCGGCGGGAGTCCAGCCGCATTTATTGCATTTGTATCTGATAACTGCCGCGGGGCGCTTCGCGCCGCACTCGGAGCAGAATTTGCCGGTGTTCACCGCGCCGCATGCGCAGCGCCAGCTGCCGGACTGCACCGGCTCCGGCTTCTTTGCGCCGCACTCAGGGCAGAACTTGCCCGTCGCCGTTGCGCCGCAGGCGCATTTCCATGTGCTGCCGGACGGCACCTGCTGGGGCTGCTGTGCGCCCATCTGATAGAGATTTTGCGGGTTGAAGCCGCCGGCGTTCTGCGCCATGTTCATGCCCATGAAGCCGACCGCTGCGCCGCCGGTGTTTTTCGCCGCGTCCTGCATCGCGTTCGCCTGCGCCCGCGCGAGGTTTGCCGCCGCCATGCCGGGGTTCACGTACGCCTTCGCCTGCTGCATCTCCTTGAGCATCTGCTCGTCTTCCTCGCTGGCCTTCACGCTCGACACGCCGAAGGAGACTATCTCAAGCCCGCGCAGGTCGCGCCACTTGTTCGACAGCACGTCGTTGAGCGCTTCCGCCATCTCGTATGTATGGCCGGGCAGGCTGCTGTACCGGATACCCATGTCGGATATCTTGGCGAACGCGGGCTGAAGCGCGGTGAGAAGCTCGGTCTTGAGCTGACCCTCCAGCTTGTCGCGGGTGTAGGACTCGCTCACGTTGCCGCAGACGTTTGTATAGAAGAGGATGGGGTTTGCGATACGGTAGCTGTATTCGCCGAAGCAGCGAATGGAGATATCAATGTCGATGCCCGCACCCTGATCCACCACGCGGAACGGGACGGGGGAGGGCGTACCGTACTTGTTACCTATAAGCTCTTTGGTATTGAAGTAATATACGCGCTGATCCTTCGGGGCTTCGCCGCCGAAAGTGAAGCGCTTGCCGATGTTCTTGAAAGTGGCGAGGATAGCGTCGCCGAGCTTGCCGGAGAAGATGGAAGGCTCCGTCGAGGTGTCGTACAAGAATTCGCCGGGTTCTGCGCAGAGCTCGACTATCTTGCCCTGCTCGACGATCATCATGCACTGCCCGTCGGCCACTGCGATAATGGAGCCGTTGGAGATGATGTTGTCGCTGCCGCGGTTGGAGGAACGGCCGGAGACGCGCTTGTATCCGCGCGCGGCCAGAACGTTTTCAGGCAGGGAGTCGCAGTAGAAGTATTCCTTCCACTGGTCGGCCATCACGCCGCCTGCCGCGCCGGTTACTGCTTTAATAAGTCCCATGTTTGTTCCCCTTTTCTATATTCTATATTCTATTCTCAAAATTTTATTCTATCGCAACGAGCCGCGCGTTATCGACGCCGGGGACGGAGGCGACGGCCTCCACCAACTCGTCAGTGCCCGCGTTCATCTCGCTCACGTCAAGACCGATCGTGACGCTGGCCTTGCCATGTATCGGCATGTTCTGGTTTATCGTGAGCACGCTGCCGCCTTTTTCGGATATGCGGGTGAGCAGGGTGCTGAGGACGCCCGGCTCATGGTCGAGCAGCATCGAGAGCACGGCCTTGCGCCCGCTGTCAAGCTCCGTTGGCTCAAGGATATAGTCCTTGTATTTATAATACGTGCTGCGCGAGATGCCCGCCAGCTTCACTGCGTGACTCACGTCCTTTTCTTTCCCGTTTTCAAGCATACGCCGCACGGCGAGCACTTTTTCATAATAGTCGGGAAGTATATCCTTATGTATAAGAAGATAATTTTCAAGCATGATCATATTCTCCTGTATTTTTCAGTATATATATGATACACTGTCCGTGATAATTATACAAGCGCTTTTAACGCGCGGACACATATTTTAACAAAAATTAAGAGGTGGCAGTATGAAAAATTACCGCATTGCGGTGCTTGGCTCGACGGGAGTGGTCGGGCGTGAGATGATCCGGCTGATAGAGGCAGGCGGGATACCGGCGGAGCTTGTACCGCTGGGCAGCGCGCGCAGCGCGGGAAGCACGATAGAATTCCACGGTGAGCCTGTGACCGTGCGCGAGGCGACGGGGAACAGCTTCTTCGGCGCGGATTTTGTTTTGGGCGCGGCGAAGAACGCGGTCGCGCGGCTTTTCGCGCCTGCGATAGCCGAGAGCGGTGCAGTGTTTATCGACAACAGCTCCGCGTTCCGCCTTATGGACGACGTGCCCCTCGTTGTACCGGAGATAAACGGTGCGGATGCGTTTTCGCATCACGGCATAATCGCAAACCCGAACTGCTCCACGATAATCGCGCTCATGGCAGCCGCCCCGCTCAACCGGCTGTCGAGGATAGAGACGATGACCGCGTGCACCTATCAGGCGGTCTCCGGCGCGGGACAGGAGGGACTGACGGAGCTGATGCGCCAGACGGCGGACGTTGCGGCGGGCAGAAGCCTGGAGAGCCATGTGTTCCCCGCGCAGATCGCGTGCAACGTCATCCCGTTTATCGGCGCGGAGCAGCCGAACGGCTATACCGACGAGGAGATGAAGATGCAGAACGAGGGGCGGCGCATCCTGCACAGTCCGGAGCTGCGGGTGAACTGCACCTGCGTGCGCGTGCCTGTGCTGCGCTCGCACTCGATAGCGCTGACGCTGCGCACCGAGCGAAAAATCACGCCGCGGGAGGCGGCGGACGCGATAGAAGCGTTTCCAGGCTGCCGCGTCGCGCACGATATCTCCGGCCGCAGCTATCCGACGCCAGTGGACGTCAGCGGACAGGACACGGTGTGGGTCGGGCGCATCCGCGAGGATCTGACTGACGAGCGCGGCCTGACGCTGTGGTGCTGCGGGGATCAAATACTCCGCGGCGCGGCGCTGAACGCGGTGAAAATAATGCGGCTGTTTATGTGACGGCGAAGCTCCGGCACGGACGTTCCATAGTTTGTGGAGCATCCGTGCCGGATTTTCTGTTAGCCCTTGCCAATGCGGGCGGATGCTGTTAAAATGAAACTAATTATTTCGGAAAATTTGAATGAACGGAGAGAAGAGAATGGAAGAAGATATCATACAGCGAAAGAAAAACCTTATAATGTTCCCGCTCGGCACGATCGGCCGCGACATGGTTTATAACCTTGTCACCAGCTATCTGCTCACCTATGTGCTGTTCACCCGCGCGCTCACCGCGGCGCAGCTTGCGGCAATAAGCGCGATAATGGTCGGCGCACGCGTGTTCGACGCGCTCAACGACCCCATCATGGGCAACATCATCGAGCGCACCCGCACCCGCTGGGGCAAATTCAAGCCGTGGCTCGTGATAGGTATCGTCACAACGTCGGTGGTCGTGTACCTGTTTTTCAATACGAAGCTTCATGGCTGGAGCTTCGTATTGTTCTTCGGCGTGATGTACTTCATGTACAGCATCACCTACACCATGCATGATATCTCCTATTGGGGCATGGTTCCCGCGCTCAGCTCCGATGCGAACGCCCGCAACCAGTTCACCTCCCGTGCGACGCTGTTTGCCGGCATCGGCGGCGCGCTCGCCGGAATGCTCATCCCGATATTCACGACCGGCAAGAACGCGATCGGCGGCAGCACGGCGACCGCCTACGGCGTGGTCGCGCTCGCAATTGCGATCCTCGCTCCGGCGTTTCTGTGCTTCACAATCTTCGGCGTGCGCGAGCGCAGGGACGATCTGCGCGAGGCCGCGCCTCCCATCAGCCTCAAAAAGATATTCAGCACCTTCACGCATAACGACCAGCTCATGTGGATCGCGCTGATATTCCTTATCCAGCAGATAGGCAACGGCATCGTTGTCGGCGGTCTCGGCTCGACGTACATATACTTCGACTTCGGCTATGAGGGCGGGCTGTATTCGCTGTTCTCGACGGTCGGCCTTGCGGCGACGGGCTTCCTGATGATCTTCTACCCCGCGATATCGCGCCGCATAAAGCGCAAAAAGCTCATGGGACTGATGATGATAATCTCGACCGTGGGCTACGTGCTCATGCTCGCGCCGGGGCTTGTGATGAGCGCCGGAACCGTGAAATTCATCTTCATCACCGGCGGCTACATGCTCGCAAACTTCGGGCAGTACTGCTATTACCTGATAATGATGATCTCCATCATCAACACCGTCGAATATAACGAACTGCTCACCGGCAGTCGCGACGAGGCGATAATCGCCTCCCTGCGCCCGTTTACGACGAAGCTTGCCTCGGCGCTGACCGTCGCGATAACCTCCGCAAGCTATCTTATCTTCGGCGTCACGGGCTTTACGAATAAGATATCCGCGCTGGAGCAGAGCTGCTCGCTCGGCGCCATCACCGAGGCGGATAAGCTCAGCCAGATCGACGCGGTGCTCGCGGGCGTCCAGCATGGGCAGACGGCGGGACTGCTGCTGTGCATGACGGTGCTGCCATGCGCGCTGATGTTTGTTTCCTATCTGCTGTACATCAAGAAGTACCGGCTTGACGAGGAAGAGTATGAGCGCATCTGCGTTGAGCTTCAGGTGCGGGAGGCGCAGCAATGAGCCTGACCCGCCTTGCCCTGAAATTCGCCGTGCCCGCGGTGAAGCTGGAGGCGTATCGGCGGTATCTCTTCATCGGCCCGCATCCGGACGATATCGAGATCGGCGCGGGGGCGACGGCGGCGAAGCTTGCCGCCGAGGGCAAGGACGTCGCGTTCCTGATATGCACCGACGGGCGCTACGGCGACGGGGCGACCGCGCTCCGCGGCGACGAGCTCGCCGAAGAGCGCAAACGCGAGGCAATTGCGTCGGCGAAGATGCTCGGCGTAACGGATGTGCGCTTCATCGGCCTGTGCGACGGCGCGGGCTATGACGTTGACGAGCTGCTTCGCGGCATCGCGCGTACCGTGGGGGAATTCAAGCCCGACGTGATATTCGCGCCCGACCAGAATGTCGACAGCGAGTGCCATGCCGACCACCTGAACGTGGGGCGCTGCGCGCGGCAGATAGCCTGCTTCGCGCCGTACGGCGGGATAATGGCGGGCTACGAGGCGGAGAGTGCGCCGGTGAAGGTGCTGGCGTATTATATGACCGCGCGGCCCAATACATATGTGGCGAGCGGGGGATATATCCGCCGCCAGCTCGACGCGGTGTTCTCCTGCCATAAGACGCAGTTCCCGGACGGTTCCGCTGACGCGAAGGCGATAGCGCTGTATCTGAAGATACGCGCGGCGGACTTCGGCCTGCGCAGTCTGAAGGGAAAAGCCGAGGGCTTCCGCGCCCTGAGCAGCCTTCAGATGCACTGTATGCCCGAGGCCGGATTATAAAAAGCATATAAAAACACCGGAGACGCGATGTCTCCGGTGTTTTTGGCGTTATAAATTATGTTTTACTTGGCTTCTACGGTTTCCTTCTCGTCGGCTTCGGCAGCTGCGGCGGCGGCCTTTGCGGCCTCCTCTTCCTCAAGCACACGGTAGGCGACTTTGCCGACCAGCGTCTTGGGCAGATCGTCGCGGAACTCGATCTCCTTGGGCATCGCGTACTTTGCGATGTGCTTGGAGGCGTACTCCATTATCTGGCGGCGGGTATCCTCGTCTGCCGGAACGCCGGGCTTAAGCACAAGGAACACCTTGACCCGCTGCATACGGTAGGGATCGGGCACGCCGATGACGCAGCTCATATGCACAAGCTCATTAGCGTCGAAGATGTTCTCAAGCTGCGCGGGGTAGATGTTGTAGCCGGAGGAGATAATCATTCTCTTGCTGCGGCCCTTGAAATAGATGAAGCCGTCGCTGTCCATGACGCCGAGGTCGCCGGTGTAGACCCAGGTCAGGCCGTCGCCGTGATGGCGGAGCGTCTGCGCGGTCTCGTCGGGGTGCTTGATGTACTCCTTCATGACGGTGGGGCCGGCGAGCAGAATCTCGCCCTCTTCGCCATAGGGAAGCTCCCTGTCGGTGCCCGGCTCGACGATCTTGATATAAGTATCCGGGAACGGCAGACCGATGCTGCCCTCCTTGAACATGTGCGGCGGGGTCAGGCAGCAGGCGGTGACGGTCTCGGTCGTGCCGTAGCCCTCGCGTACCTGAACGGTGGACTTGTGGTCGTACAGGAACTTGTCAAACTTCTTCTTCAGCTCCACGGACAGCGAGTCGCCGCCGGAGAACACGCCCTTGAGGCAGCTGAGGTCGGCCTTGCCCATGCTGGGCAGACGCAGCAGCGCTTCGTACAGCGTCGGGACGCCGGCGATGAAGTTGCAGCGGTACTTGGTGATGAGCTTGGAATAGCTCTGCGCGGTGAAGCGCGGGACAAGGATGCAGCGGCCGCCCTGCGAGAGCATCGAGTGAATGCACACGCCGAGACCGAAGCCGTGGAACAGCGGCATCGCGGAGAGCATCTTGTCGCCGGGGCGGAACATCGGGTTCGTGGCGATTATCTGCTGGCCGAGCGCGTTGAAGTTGAGGTTGGTGAGCAGGATGCCCTTGGTGGTGCCGGTGGTGCCGCCGGAATAGAGGATAGCGGCGGGATCGTTCGCGCCGCGCTTTACGCGGTAGTTCCAGAAGCAGGCCTTGCCGAGATGCATGAACTCGTCCCACATGATGACGGGCGCATCGGCGGGTATCTTCTTTATCCTTCTGCCCTCGGTGAGCATGTATCCGGCCTTCATCGGGCGGGACAGCGCGTCCTTGATGCGGGCGATGACGATGTTGACGGCGCAGGTGTTCTGGCGGATGGCCTCGATCTTGTGATAGAACTGGTCGAGCGTCACAACGGTAACGCTTTCGGACTCGTTGATGTAGAACTCGAGCTCCTTTTCGCTGGAGAGCGGGTGCACCATGTTGGCGACGGCACCGGCGAGGTTCACGGCGTAGAACATGTATATCGCCTGCGGGCAGTTAGGCATGGCGATGGTGACCTTGTCGCCCTCGCGTACACCGATGGTGCGCAGACTGCGCGCACATTTTTCGATGTTGGTGACCATTTCGCGGTAGGTCGTGGAGCGCCCCATGAAGTCAAAGGCGATGTTGTTCGGGTACTCGTCGGCTATCTTCTCGACGGCCTCGAACATGGAGCCCTGGAAATATTCAAGATGCGACGGCACGTCGCCGAGGTTTTTTCTCCAAGGGGTCTTGGCGGTGATTTCCAAAATAGTTGCCTCCTGTCTTTAGTATTCCACCTCAGTGGAGAAGGGCTGTTCAAGCAGCTCCGGATTTTCGAGCAGCTTTCTCAGCAGACGCACGGTTCCGGAGTAATAGAAGCCGTCGCCAATGCGCTCGTCCAAAGTCAGGCCGAGGTCGAGCACGGGATGCACGGTGCAGCTGCCGTCCTCGTGCCATTCCGGAGCAAGATGCTTCTTGCCGATGACACCGAAGAAGGAGTTGGTGCCCCAGTTGTTGAGGTGGTGATATCCTGCGTCAAGGCCGATGGAGCCGAGATTCGTCAGGAATATGGATGCGTAGTTGGGATCGGTGCGGATGATATCGTAGGGAACCTTACCCTTGCGGTCGAGCTTGAAGAGAATCTTTACGACGATGCGCAGCAGCCAGCTCGGCAGACGCATGAGCTTCTGCATGAAGGCGTTGGAGTTGTCCTCAACGTCGGTGCGGCGGCACTGGTAGATCTCCTCAAGGATGGATGCGTGCAGGGTGTCGATAGTGTCGTCTCCGGTGTAGCGCTTGTAGGCAAGACCCTCGGAGGAGCTGTCCTCAAAGCGCTTCTTGACGACGAAGGCTACGGAGATGTGGTCGCGCTGATATATGCGGTTGCCGGAGATGAAGCGGTTCATGCGCGGGCGCAGCACGAAGCACTTGACGCATGCGGCGAGTATAACGTGGAAGTAGCTATATTTATCCTTCTCAAGCCCTGCGTTTTTCTTTGCAAGAAAAGCGTCCATCGGGCGCAGGTCAATCGACTGTTCTATAAACGCCTCGTTGTCGGCGCGGTTGGGCAAAAGATAACCCATAAACTGATTCATTGCGGGGACTTCGTCGCGCAGCCAATAGCCGTCAAAACGGTCGCCGCGCTTTTTCTGTCTGTTTTCCAATGTAAATCCCACCTTTCCGCGTAACAGTATAAAGCCTGACCGGAAAAAACGCAACAAAAATTTAAAGTAAATTTAGGGTAAAATCTCAATTCTGTGTAAAAGACACAGTTACGCGCATACGGGGACTCACGCCAGCCGTGAAAAATGCCCGCCGTACGATGAGTACGGCGGGCATTTTATGTGAGGTTCCGGTTCACCACTTATTTTCAACTTTCTCGGCGAAGCCGGGGAAGTCCCTGACCTCGATGACTCTGCCGTCATCGAGCACGGCCTTGCCGGTGAAGCGGCCGAACACCTGATGCTGGTCGGACTTTATCAGCTTCACGTCGGTACAGGCGGCGCGGTCAAGCACCGGAACGAAGTCCATCTCGAAGCGCCCGTCATCGGACGTAAACGTCCACGGGGACATGAAATCCTTCTCCCCGCCGGGGATGTTGAACCTCACCCCGCCTAGCTTGTGCGCCTTACCGTCATAGAACAGCATGTTCTCGCTCGCGGCGGAGGTGTCGCCGAAGCCGTAGCCGATGTTCCAGCCGAAGGGTACGCCGTCGACCTGATACGATGCGCTGCCCCAGTACCATGTGTTGTGATACGTCCAGACGCCGCGCCCCCAGTCGAGCACCGCGAAGCTGTCCTCCGGGTCAAAGACGTAGGTTTTCCCGTCGTATACGACCTCGCCCTTGGCGCGCATGCAGTTTATCTTCTGGTTGTAGTAGAAGTGGCCGGGCTTGCTGAACGGCGTGCAGATCACCATGCTCTCTTCCGGCTCGTCGAACAGCTCCACGCGCGCGTATATCGACCCGGCAGGGCCGAATTTCTTCATCTGCGCGATGAGCGTGCGGCGGCCGCTGCCGTCGTTTTTAAAGGTGATGCTGTGCCCGCTGCCGGCGTGGTGCACGTCGCCGACGGCGGAGGTCTCCGGCATGCGGAGCTTGCCGAGCGGCATGAAGCTCATCGGGCTTGTGGTTATCTCCCAGCCGTTTTCAAAGTCGAGCAGGGAGATGGAGTCAAGCCCCATGTAGCCGTTGTCGTCCACGGTGAGCGCGAGGGCGAAGCGGCCGTTGTTTACAAGGTAGTAGTCCCATTCCTTGATGCGCATTTTGCCCGCCTTGATGTCGGCGCGGCGGTATACCGGCAGCAGCTTTTTGGCGTAGCCGGGCTCGGTGAGGTTTCCTTCGGAGTCAAGCAGGGGGATGGTGCGGGTGATCTCGTGCTGCATATTCTAAACTCCCTTCCGCGTCCGGATATCGCTCCCAGCAAAGTGGAGCCAGAGAAATTCGCCCTCAAGGCGGGAGCCTATCTGCGGACTGTATCGTTTTGAAAGCTCCTCCTCGGAGCAGTTGGTGCTGATTATCATTTTCCGCCGGTTGACAAGGCGGGTGTTTATGAGTGTGTAGAGCGCGCTGACGGACATCGGCGTGACCATCTCCGTGCCGAGATCGTCGAGTATCATCAGGTCGCAGTCGAGCATGCGCCGCACGCGCGCGGCGGCGGCGTCCGCCTCGTCGGGATCGCGGGAAAACTTCTGCTTCTCGAAGGCTTCCAGCGCGGAGACGGCGGAATCGTAGCAGACGGAGCAGCCCTTCTCCGCCACGACGCGCGCTATGCAAGCCGAGAGGAAGGTTTTGCCCAGCCCGGGGCCGCCCTGAAACAGCAGATTCGAGGAGACGTTCGGGAAGTTGTCGGCAAATTTGCGTCCGGCGTCGCGCACTATGCGCATCGCGTCGCGCGGGATAACTCCGCTGCGCGGGTCGAGCCGGTCACTGTACAGGTTCAGGTCGAAGCGCTCGAAGCACTCGCTGCCGTTTTGCATCAGCACGCCCAGCTCCTTCGTCAGCTCGCGGTTATAGAGCTTGTCGAGGCAGTGGCACACACCGCCGTTCAGAACGCCGGTGTCGCGGCAGTCGGGGCAGGAGTAGATGTCGTTCAGATATTCCACGGTGTACCCGTTTTCGACCAGCAGCTCCGCGCGGCGCATCTGGCAGTCCAGATTCTCGCGCTCGAGCGCGGCGAGCTTCTCCTTCATGTCCGCCGGACGGGAGACGGTTATGCGCACAAGCTCCGTCATCTGCTCGCGCATTTCGCCGTCCAGCCGCTGTATCTCCGGTACGCGGGCGTACACCTCGGCCTGCCTGCGGTACTGCTCGGCCTGATTTTCGCTTTTGATGTCCTGAAGCCGCAGACGCGCTCTGGCCAGCAGCTTGCCGTCATATGCCATGTGTTGCACTTCCTTATAAGAAAATGGGGATGATCATATCTTTTCCAGTACGGACTGAAGCTCGTCCATGTCTATCGCCTTGCCCTGCGCGGCGGACTGCTGCGGGCGGCGGCGCGGATCGCCGGATTCTATCTCTGCGGCGGAGTGCAGCCCATTCTCATGCCACGACTGCATGATTTTGTTCATGTAGCTCCATTTCAGCGCGCCGGTGTTCGTGACCGTGCGGTCGTAGCCGATGGCGAGCGCGTCCTCATCAAAGCCCATGTCGAGCCACGCGGAGATGTACTTCGCCTCCGTCGGCGTAAGCTCGCGGCCGTGGATGCCGAGCGCCGCCTTCGCGCGGCCGAGCGCGTCGCGCCGCTCGCGCTGACGGCGTATGTATTCCTCGGCCTGATCGAGCGTCAGTATCTCCTGATGCACCCAGTTGTAGGCCTCCTTCTCGATGCTGCGCATCGAGGGACGGCGCGTGTGCTCCGGAGTGGACTGCTCGCGGCAGCGCGCGACGCAGTAGTTTATGAGCATCATTATAACCTCCGGCGGCAGCGCCAGATAGTCGTATATCCCGAAGAGCGTTTTCATCTCGACGCTTGAGAGCGTATGCCCCAGCGCGCTTTGCGCCTCGGCAACGACGACGGCAAATTCCCCGTTCTCCTTGCTGCGGCGCACGATATCCTCCGAGCGGTACTGCGGTATCTCGTCCGGCGGGGGGAGCTTTTCCACCCTTGCAGCTGTGCTCTGAGCGGGCGGGGCGGCATTCGCAGGTTCGGCGCCGTCCGGCATCAGCCCCATGCGCTGGAGCTTTTCCGCTGCGGCGCTTATCTCACTCATCGTGCGGCAGAGGTCGCGCGCGGCGGCGTCAAGGTCGTGCCCGCCGCGCCGCGCCATGTAGATATACAGCAGCGCGACGTCCCCGTCGTGCGCGGAAATGAGCTTGTCCGCGATGGCGGAGGATATTGAATTTGAGCGATCCTGACCTGACATAGGGCTTTATCTCCGGTTTGTTTACGAAAAATTTTGATTGGGTACATATTATACCATCAAAATTGACTTGTCGCAATAGGTATATATGTGCTATAATCTACTCTGTATTATAATGCAAGAGGTATGAGCAATGATAGAACTTCTGTCCCCCGCCGGCTCTCCGGAGGGCGTTATCGCCGCCGTGCAGAACGGAGCGGACGCCGTATACATGGGTATGGGCGCGTTCAACGCCCGCCGCGGCGCGAAAAATTTCACAGATGAGGAATTCGTGAAGGCGGTGCGATACTGCCATGTCCGCGGCTGTAAGGTCTACGTCACGCTCAACACCCTCGTGAACGACCGTGAGATGCGCGACGCCGTCGCCGCGGCGAAGCTCGCGTCGGACGCGGGCGCGGACGCGCTCATCGTGCAGGATCTCGGCATGTCCTATGCCATCCGCTGCGCGCTGCCCGATATCCCGCTGCACGCGAGCACGCAGATGAGCCTGCATAACCTCGCCGGCGTCGAGGCCGCGGCGGAGATGGGCATTACCCGTGCCGTGCTGGCGCGCGAGCTGTCGTTCGAGCAGATAAGGTTCATCACCAAGAACGCCTCTATCGAGACCGAGGTGTTTGTTCACGGCGCGCTCTGCTTCTGCCATTCCGGCCAGTGCTATATGTCCGCCCTCATAGGCCGCCGCAGCGGCAACCGCGGACTCTGCGCGCAACCCTGCCGCCTGCAGTACAGCCTCGGCGGCCGCATGGACGACCATCCGCTCTCGCTTAAGGACAACTGTCTTGTAGACCAGATACGCCGTCTCGAAGAGGTGGGTGTCGCAAGCCTCAAGATAGAGGGACGCATGAAGCGTCCGGAGTACACCGGCATAGTCACCGGCGTCTACGCCAAGGCTATCCGCGAGCAGCGCAACCCCGATAAAGAGGAGATGGAGCTGCTGGAGAAGACCTTTTCCCGTCAAGGCTTCACTCAGGGCTACTTCATCGGCGACAAGCTCAATATGTTCGGCGTGCGCTCGGAGCCTGACAAGGACGCGGACAAGATATTCGCAGCAGCCCGCAAGCAGTACGCCGAGGGCGAGATGCGCCGCGTGCCTGTGCATTTTTACACGGTGCTCGAAAAGGGCGAGCATATCAAGGCTATCGCTTTTGACGACGACGGGCACAAGGCTATTGCGACCGGCCCCGTGCCGGAGCGCGCAAAGCGCCAGGGACTTACCGAGCAGTATCTGATCGAACAGATGTTCAAAACCGGCGGAACGCCGTATAATTGTATTGAGAATAAGGCCAAGGCCGAGCCGGGGCTGTACCTGCCCGCATCCGAGATAAACGAGCTGCGCCGCAAGCTGATCGCCCAGCTCTCCGCGGAGCGCGAGAAAGCGCCCGAACGCAGGACTCTGCGCATCCCCGCCCCTCCCGTGAACGTCCCTGCAATATCCGACCCTGCGCGCATATATCAGGTGCGCACGGCGGAACAGCTCACGCCCGAACTGGCGGAGCTGAAGCCGGACTATATATATTTCCCCGCCATGGAGCTGGCGGAAAACTTTAATCCGCTGCGCCCGTTCATTGATAACGGCGCGCGCCCAGTCGCCGTGATGCCGCGCGTTATCACGGACGATCAGAGCCGCGAGGTCTATGCCGCGCTTGAAAAGCTGTTCGACTACGGCGTGAACGAAGCGCTGACCGGAAATCTCGGCCATGTGTTCATCGCGCGTCAGGCGGGCATGAAGGTGCGCGGCGACTTCGGGCTGAACGCCTTCAACTCCTATACGCTGCGCGTGCTGCAGGATGCGGGCTTCATCTCCGCAACGGCGTCCTTTGAACTGCGCCTTGCGCAGATAAAGGCCATGGCCAAGCCTGTCGATACGGAGCTTATCATCTACGGCCGCCTGCCGCTGATGGTGTCCGACCAGTGCATCATCCGCCAGAGCGCGGGGCGCTGCAACTGCCAGACCCCCGGCCAGCTGTCTGACCGCATGGGTTCGGTGTTTCCGGTCGTGAAGGAGTTCGGCTGCCGCAACGTGATCTATAACGCGCATAAGCTCTATCTTGCCGACAAGCGCGACGATCTGTACGCGCTCGGCCTGTGGGGACTGCGTATGCTGTTCACCACCGAAAGCCCGCGCGAGTGCGTCGAGGTTGCAAAAGGCTACCTCGGCCTGACCGATTATAAGCCCAACGTCCTGACCCGCGGCCTCTATTACCGCGGCGTGGATTAATAAATATATAAGAAGGTTTTTGCTATGTCCATCGTATTGGCATCCGGCTCTCCGCGCAGAAAAGAGCTGCTGGAGATGCTCGGCATTGAGGATATGAAGATAATCCCCGCGAAAGGGGAGGAGATACCGCCCGAAGGTGCGGGGCCGGCGGAGCTTGTTGTGGCTCTCGCAACCGCGAAGGGGCACGAGGTCGCGGCGCAGTGCGCGGCGGATGACGTTATCATCGCGGCGGACACCATTGTCTGGCACGATGGCCGCGTGTTCGGCAAGCCTCATTCCCGTGAGCAGGCCGCCGAGATGCTGAGAAGCCTCTCCGGCAGGGCGCATGAGGTGTATACCGGCGTCGTTGTCATCAAAAACGGCCGCGAGGTAAGCGGCGCGGAGCGCAGCGTTGTCCGCTTCCGCGAGCTTTCGGAGGACGAGATACAGCGGTATATCGACACCGGGGAGCCTATGGACAAGGCCGGGGCATACGGCGCACAGGGTAAGGCGGCGCTGTTCGTGCGCGGCATTGAGGGCGATTTCTTCAACGTCATGGGTCTGCCGCTGTGCCGTCTCGGCGCAATGCTGAAGGAACAGGGAGTGGTTCTGCTTTGAAAGAATATCTGAAGAAAAACGGAATACGCATAGGCATAATCGTGGCCGCCGCGGCGCTCATCATCGGCCTCGGCTCCGCCGCCAGAAACGGCAAAATAAGCCTGAGCCAGAACGCTTTCGGCATTTTCAAGGCGCCCGTGCAGAAGGCGATGAGCTCCACGGTCAACTGGTTCAACACCATTTACGGCTACCTCTTTGATTACGATTCGCTGCTGGCGGAGAATGAATCCCTCCGTACGCAGCTTGCCGAGGCGCAGCAGGCCGCGCGCGACGGCATCAACGCCAGCGAGGAAAACGTCCGTCTGCGCGAGGCGCTGAACCTGCGCGCGAAGCACACCGATTATGAGCTGGAGTCGAGCAAGGTCGTCCTCTGGTCGTCGTCCAACTGGTCGTCCTCCTTCACGATAAGCAAGGGCGCGTCCAGCGGCATCGAGTACGGCGATCCGGTCATCACCGAATACGGTGCGCTGGTCGGGCAGGTGACGGAGCTTGGCGAAACATGGGCTACCGTCAGTACGCTCATCGACGTTGACATGTCCGTCGGCGCATTCGTCGGCGACACCGGCACCTCCGGCATGGTCATGGGCGAGTTTGCACTGATGAAGAACAAGCAGGCGAAGCTGACCTTCCTTGCCGACGGTGCGCAGATATTCGTCGGCGACGAGGTGCTGACCTCCGGTCAGGGCGGCGCATTTCCGCAGGGACTTGTTATAGGGACCATAACCGCCGTGCAGACGGAGGCAGGCGGTCAGATAGAATTCGGCCTTGTGCAGCCCCAGTGCAACTTTGAGTCGCTGGTGCAGGTGTTCGTTATTAAGAGCTTTGAAGTGGTGGAGTGAGCCTTGAAGGAATTATTACGGAAAATTAATCCCCGCAGGCTGATGTGGTACGCGGTGTTCCTGCTGCTGACACTGGTTTTGCAGAACATGGTGTTCCCGCAGATACGTCCGCTCGGCGTGGCGCCGATGGTGCTTCCGGCGGCGGTCGTCGCGGTGGGGATGTTTGAAGGAGCGAGCTGGGGCGCAATATTCGGCCTTGTGCTCGGTATATTCGCGGACATGGACTATGTGGAGAACACGGTCATGTTCACGCTGCTGCTTCCGGCATTGGCGTTCTTCGCGGGCTTTGTGTCGCAGTTTTTCATAAACCGCCGCTTCTTCGCGTACATGGGCGCGGCCTTTGCCGCGTGTCTGATAACCGCCGCCGTGCAGATGGTCGGAACCGCTGCGTCCGACGGCTGGTCGGCCTCAATGCTCGTTACCGTCGCATTGCAGACCCTGTGGTCGCTTCCGCCCGCCGTGCTGGTGTATTTCCCGCCGGCGAAGTGGATCGAATGAGGAATAACCTATGAGAAAACTTATAAAACCCGGACGAATAACGGCGCTCGTGGTGATGCTGGTGGCGCTGCTCGGAATATATGTCTACTTTCTGTATCAGGTGCAGATAGTCGAGGGAACCGAGCGCTACAACAGCGCGACCGCGATAACCAAGGACACCCGAACCGTCACCGCCGCGCGCGGCAATATCCTTGACCGCTACGGCCGTGTGCTTGTGAGCAATGAGGAATGTTACAACCTCGTTATCGACAGCACGAAGCTGTTCGCAAACGACGACCCGAACGCAGTCATCCTTGAGCTTATCGAGATGGTGCGCGGCTTCGGCGATACGTATACGGACGACCTGCCCATAACGACGGATCCGCCCTTTGAGTATACCGATATGACCGAAATCCAGCGGACGATGCTGGAAGCCTACTTCGTCGACAAGGCATCGGATTTTAAAGATGCCGGACTGCCGGAAAGCCCCTCGGCCGTTGAGCTGATGAGCTATATGCGTACGCGCTACGGCATCTCGAACGAGTACTCCGCCGAGGAGATGCGCATGATCGCGGGTCTGCGCTACTCGATAAACGTCCGCTACGCCGTCAACACCGGCGAGTACGTTTTCGTTCAGGACGCGAGCATGAAGCTCATAAGCTCCATCCTTGAAAACAAGCTCAACGGTATCGAGGTCAAGCGCTCCTTTACGCGCCAGTACCATACCGAGAACGCCGCGCATATCCTCGGCTACGTCGGCCTGATGACGCAGGAGGAGTACGAGAAATACTCCCTGCTCGATTACGCGAACGACGCCATGGTCGGTAAGGACGGCGTCGAGAACGCCTTTGAGGAATATCTCCACGGCAAGGACGGCGAGGTGGAGGAGACGCGCAACGCCTCTGGCACCATCCTCAGCACTGTTTACACCAAGGAACCCGAACCAGGCAACAACGTTTATCTTACAATAGACATAAACCTTCAGGAGGCCGTCGAGCGCGTGCTGGACGCGGGCGTGAACGCCCTCATCAGAACGCGCGAGAACGAGAAAATGGAGCAGACCGCCAAGGGACTGTGGACATTTGAAGACGGCAAGTATGAAATAACCGGCGCTGCCGCCGTCGTCGTGAACGTCAAGACCGGCGAGCCGCTCGCAATAGCAAGCTGGCCGACCTACGACGTGACGACCATTATCGAAAACTATGCCGACCTTATGAAGGCGGAAAACACCCCGCTCTTCAACCGCGCGCTAATGGGTGCATATGCCCCCGGCTCCACCTTCAAGCCCTGCACGGCAATCGCCGCGCTGACGAGCGACAAGGTCGACCTTGATACCTCGACCGAGATAAAGTGCGAAGGCGTTTTCACCAAGTATGCGGCCGACGGCTACGCGCCTGAGTGCTGGATCTGGGCGCAGGGCTACACGCACCCGCTTGAAAACGTCACCACAGCTCTGCGAGACTCCTGCAACTACTTCTTCTACACTATCGGCCATGACCTCGGTATCGACACGCTGGGCGAATATGCCCACGCGCTCGGTCTCGGCGTCAGTACCGGCATAGAGCTTGTCGAGACAACGGGCAATATGTCAAATGCCGCGAACCATATGGACTACGCGGGCAGCGAGTGGCGTATAGGTGATACGCTGCAGGCCGCCATCGGCCAGTCGGACAGCGTGTTCACGCCGCTCCAGCTTGCCGAGTACTGTGCCGCCGTTGCAAATAACGGTGAGCGCCATTCCGCGTCCATCCTCAAGAGCATCAGAAACTATGACTACAGCGAGAAGGTGTACGAGCGGCAGGACGAGGTGCTCAGTACCGTGGAAAGTCCGCAGTACAACTGGGACGCCATTCATGAGGGCATGAAGGAAGTTATCAACAGCCCCCTGAACGAGACGAACTACCTCAACTTCTATGACTGCGCCGTGACGGTTGCCGGTAAGACCGGTACCGCTCAGAAGGGCGAGGGCATCAAGAACGACGGTTTGTTCATCTGCTACGCCCCCTATGAAGATCCTGAGATCGCGGTTGCGGTCGTTGTGGAGCGCGGTCACGCCGGCGCTTCCGTCGGCTTCATCGCGCGCCAGATAGTCGACGTGTACCTGAACATAAGAAGTTACAGCAACACTTCCGAGTCGGAAATGTCTCTTCTTAAATAAATCTGATAAAAAATATTGATGTTTCCCGAAAAATTGTATATAATGCGAAACGAAAAGCCCAAGTGACTGGAGAACGGAGAATACGATGAATATTGCATTGATGGCACATGACAGAAAAAAAGAGTTGATGGTTCAGTTCTGCATTGCATACTGCGGCATATTAGCGGAGCATTCCCTGTGCGCTACCCATGTCACCGGTAAGCTCGTCTCTGAGGCGACGGGGCTGCCCATCACGCTGTACCTCCATGCGGATCAGGGCGGCGCGCAGCAGATAGGCGCGCGCATCTCCTTCAACGAGATCGACCTCGTGCTGTTCTTCTGCGACCCCGCAAACCCCAAAGGCTTTGACGATATCAACAAGATCGAGCGCCTGTGCGACCAGTATCAGATCCCCTTCGCTACCAACGCCGCCACGGCTGAGGTGCTTGTGCAGGGTCTGCGCCGCGGCGACCTCGACTGGCGCAACATTGTCAACCCTCAGAAGCGCTGAGACCAGATCAAAACCATATGCTCAGGCGCGGCCAATGCCGCGCCACAGGCATTTTAAAAGAAAGGAACCACACACATGACAAAAGTACAGCCCCGGACGCTGTCCGGCTTTATGGAACTGCTGCCGGCTCCGCAGATGCAGCTTGAGCGCATGATGAGCATCCTGCGCGAGACCTATTCCGTCTACGGCTTCACCCCGCTCGACACTCCCGTTATAGAGTCCGCCGAGGTGCTTCTGGCCAAGGGCGGCGGCGAGACCGAGAAGCAGATATACCGCTTCACCAAGGGCGACAGCGACCTTGCGCTGCGCTTTGACCTGACCGTGCCGCTGGCGAAATATGTCGCGGCGCATTATTCCGAGCTGGCCTTCCCGTTCCGCCGCTATCAGATAGGCAAGGTATACCGCGGCGAGCGCGCCCAGCGCGGCCGTTTCCGCGAGTTCTATCAGGCCGATATCGACATCATCGGCGACGGCAAGCTCGATATCATCAACGAAGCCGAGATACCCTCCATCATCTACCGCACCTTCTCGACCCTCGGCATCACAAAGTTCAAGATCAAGGTCAATAACCGCAAGCTCCTCAACGGCTTCTATTCCATGAACGGCATGAGCGAGCGCGCGGGCGACATTATGCGCACCGTCGACAAGCTCGATAAGATCGGCGCGGAAAAGGTGCGCCAGCTCCTTATCGACGAGGTGAAGATGCTGCCCTGCAAGGCAGAGAACGTGCTCGACTTCATGGCCATCACCGGTACCAACACCGAGGTCATCGCCGCGCTGGAGCGCTATCGCGGCATGGACGAGACCTTTGATCAGGGGCTTGACGAGCTCATTACCGTGACGAAGTACCTCAAGGACTTCGGCGTACCGGAGGAGAATTTCGCCGTCGACCTGACCATCGCCCGCGGCCTCGATTACTATACCGGCACCGTCTACGAGACGGAAATGACCAAGCATCCGGAGATAGGCTCCGTCTGCTCCGGCGGCCGCTATGATAACCTCGCGGGCTACTATACCGATAAGCAGCTCCCCGGCGTCGGCATCTCCATCGGCCTGACCCGCCTGTTCTATGTGCTTCAGGAGCAGGGACTGCTGTCCGAAGAGACCGTCACTGCCCCATGCGACGCGCTGGTCATCCCCATGACCGAGGAGCCCGCCGCCGCCATCGCCGCCGCGACGACGCTCCGCGCCGCCGGCGTGCGTACGCAGCTCTACTGCGAGAAGAAAAAGTTCAAGGCCAAGATGAGCTATGCCGATAAGATAGGCGTGCCCTTCGCGGTGCTGCTGGGCGAGGACGAGATAAACGAGGGCGTTGTCTCCGTCAAGAATATGACTTCCGGCGAGCAGGTCAAGCTCACTCCCGCAGACGCCGCAGCGATGATAAAAGCCGCCGTCGACGCGCGGAGTCAGGCTGCCGTAATAAAAGAGAATTAATCAATTTGGTATAGAGAAAAGAGGATAAACATGTTTCAGTCACGTACACACACCTGCAACGAGCTGCGCCTCGAAAACGTAGGCGAGAAAGTCAAGATCGTCGGCTGGATGGAGAACGTCCGCGAGGTCGGCAATAACTTCGCGTTCGTCGTTGTCCGCGATTTCTACGGCACCACTCAGGTCGTCGTTGAGACCGAGGAAATGATGAACATTGTCCACTCCGTCAACAAGGAGAGCACTATTTCCGTCGAGGGCGTCGTCCGCGAGCGCGCCAGCAAGAACCCCAAGCAGGCGACCGGCGACATCGAGGTCGTCCCCGAAAAGATAGAGATCCTCGGCAAGTGCCGCTATAACGAGCTGCCCTTTGAGATAAACCGTAGCCGCGAGGCCGACGAGTCCGCGCGTCTCAAATACCGCTACCTCGACCTGAGAAATCCCGCCGTCAAGCAGAATATCATTCTGCGCTGCAACGTTGTCGCCGCCCTGCGTCAGGCGATGACCGAGCACGGCTTCCTTGAGATAACCACCCCGATACTCACCGCATCCTCTCCCGAGGGCGCGCGCGACTATCTTGTCCCCGCGAGAAAGCACCCCGGCAAGTTCTATGCTCTGCCGCAGGCGCCGCAGCAGTTCAAGCAGCTGCTTATGACCGCGGGCTTTGACCGCTACTTCCAGATCGCCCCTTGCTTCCGCGATGAGGACGCGCGCGGCGACCGTAGCCCCGGTGAGTTCTATCAGCTCGATATGGAGATGGCCTTCGCCTGCCAGGACGACGTTTTTGCCGTCCTCGAGGACGTGCTGCCTCCGATCTTCGCCAAGTACGGCAAGTATAACATCGCATCCTCCGCGCCCTTCAAACGCATCCCCTATCTTGAGGCCATGGAGAAGTACGGCTCCGATAAGCCCGACCTGCGTATCGACCTCATCGTTGAGGACATCACCGAGTTTGTCCGCGGCGTAGAGTTCGCGCCGTTTGCCGAGGGCAACACCATCAAGGCCGTCGTCGTCTCCGACTGCGACCTGACCCGTAAGCATATCGACAAGCTCTGCGCCGACGTCGAGGTGCAGGCAGGCCGCAAGCCCTACTGGTTCAAGGTCGATGAGAACGGCGAGCTTGCAGGCGGCGTGGCGAAGTTCCTCGCCGACCGTAAGGACGCTGTCGTTGAGAAGCTGAACCTCAAGCCCGGCTGCCTTGTCTGCGTCGCGGCAGGCGCGAAGGGCGAAGCGCAGAAGACCGCAGGCGTCATGCGCAAGATGCTCGGCGCGGCGGTTCCCGGCCATATGGACAAGGAGCGCTACGAGTTCTGCTGGATCGTCGATTTCCCGATGTACGAGATCGGCGAGGAGTCCGGCGAGCTTGAGTTTTGCCATAACCCGTTCTCCATGCCCGCCGGCGGCCTTGATGTGCTGCTGAAGGCGGAGCGCGGCGAGATAGACCCGCTGACCATCACCGCCGACCAGTACGACCTCGTCTGCAACGGCGTTGAGCTCAGCTCCGGCGCCGTGCGTAACCACGACCCCGAAATTATGATAAAGGCTTTCGAGCTTGTCCGCCTCGGCGAAGAGGACGTCAAGAAGAAGTTCCCCGCTATGTATAACGCCTTCTGCTACGGCGCTCCCCCGCATGCAGGCATCGCGCCGGGCGTTGACCGCATGGTCATGCTCCTCTCCGGCGAGGAGAGCATCCGCGAGGTCATCGCGTTCCCGATGAACAAGAACGCGCAGGACGTTATGATGGGAGCTCCGTCCACCGTCGAGCAGAAGCAGCTTGATGAGCTGCACATTGCCCTCGTCGGCGAGACCGAGGAATAAAAGCATATGATATGGGACGGCGAATAGAAAATGCGCCGTCCCGTTTGCGGAAAGGCGGTGAAACCGGATGATAGCGAAGGTTCGTTCCATGGGCTTGCAGGGCATCGGCGGCTATGAGGTGCTGCTGGAGGTGTATATCTCCAACGGCCTGCCCGCGTTTGACGTTGTCGGCCTGCCCGACGCGGCGGTCAGAGAGGCGCGAGAGCGCGTCCGCGCCGCGATAAAGAATAACGGCTACCGTTTTCCGGTCAGCCGCATGACCGTGAATCTCGCTCCGGCGGATAAGAAAAAGGCCGGTACGCTGTACGATCTGCCGATGTTCATCGGCATCCTTGCCGCCGACGGCGATATAGACGAGCCGGGAGACGACTGCGCGTTCATCGGCGAGCTGTCCCTAAGCGGGGAACTGCGCCCGGTGTACGGCGCACTGCCGATGGCCATCGCCGCGGCGCGCTGCGGCGTGAAGAAACTGTTCGTTCCGGCAGATAATGCCGCCGAGGCCGCATTCGCGGACGGGATAAGCGTGTACCCCGTGAAAAATGTCGACGAGCTTTTGCGCCTTATGCGCGGCGAAGTCAATATAGAACCCGCCGCTGCGCCCGCGCTTGATACGCTTATGGAGCATATGCCCGACTTCTCGGAGGTCAAAGGGCAGGAAAATGTCAAGCGCGCGCTTGAGATCGCTGCAGCTGGCGGGCACAATATTCTAATCGTCGGCCCGCCCGGCGCGGGCAAATCCATGATGGCAAAGCGCCTGCCGGGGATACTTCCAGATATGAGCCGCGGCGAGATGATACAGTCGACAGAGATATATTCCGTCGCCGGACTTACGAGCCGCGAGCACCCTATAGTCTCCATGCGCCCGTTCCGCGCGCCGCACCATACGGTGTCCGCCGCCGGACTTTCGGGCGGCGGAACCTCGCCGCGCCCCGGAGAGATAAGCCTAGCGCATAACGGCGTGCTGTTTCTCGACGAGCTGCCGGAATTTCGCAGCGATGTGCTGGAAGTCCTGCGCCAGCCGCTGGAGGACGGGGAAGTGACCGTGTCCCGTGTCGCGGGGACGGTGACGTATCCGAGCCGCTTCATGCTCGTCTGTGCGATGAACCCCTGCAAATGCGGCTGGTACGGGCACCCCTCAGGCCGCTGCCGCTGCACCGAGCGCGATGTGCGCCGCTATCACAGTAAAATATCCGGCCCGCTGCTGGACAGGATCGACCTCATCGTCGAGGTCCCCGCGCTGGATTATGAAGAGCTGAGCCGCCGCAGCAGCGCGGAGCGCTCTGCGGACATCAAGAAGCGCGTGAATGCCGCGCGGGAGATTCAGCGCCGCCGCTTCGGCGGGGACGGTACGATGTGCAACGCGCATATCGGCAGCCGTGAGATGAGCGAGATCTGCGCGCTGGACGCCGAGGGCGAAGCGCTGATGCACGCCGCGTTTGATTCGATGAGGCTTTCCGCCCGCAGCTATGACCGCATCCTCCGCGTCGCGCGGACGATCGCCGACCTCGACGGGCAGAAAAATATAAGCGCAGAGCATATCGCCGAAGCGATACAGTACAGGACATACGATTTCAGAGAGGTATGAGAATGAAGAAACGGTGTGTTGTCTTTCTTTTAATGCTTCTCTTATGCTTGCTGTTTGGCTGTACAGCATTATCAAAAAGCGAGTTTGCTGTTGATTACAATAACACTGCTCGGGCGGATGAAATAGCCAGCTACGTATATGACAGCGGTTTAGCAGATGACTTGATAGATTCCGAGTTGGCGTGCAAGTTCGACACGCTCTACGAACTTTCAGAGTGCTTTGAGGTCGAGTGTGTGCGTGCTCCTCAGGAGTATGAGCAATCATATTTGCCGTATGCGGTGCTGCTTTTTGATAACGGATCGAGAGCATTTGTGTTTTTTGACTGCAATAGCTATGAAATTTTAAAGTGCCTGATAGTGGACAAGTTTATGCCACATGATACCATAGGAGCGCTGTTGGACGATCTGAGCCAAAGCAGTGCGCTGTATACAGAGTGGCAAAAACTTGATAAATACAATACGGGGTGTGCCAATGGATCTGCTATGAATGGCAGGTGCATAGCGACGAGTGACGGAGTTTATGTTGCTGTGCTTGGCAACGGCTATAATCCAGAGGTAAAATATACCCATTTTATTTCAGATGACGACTTGTTCAGTAGCTCTTGCGATGAAGAACTCATCAATTGCAATTTGTACACGATTTGGCCGCTTCTGCCGATCGATAAATTTTGAGTAGACTTTTTGCGGTCGTGGTTCTTACCTGATAAGAAAGAAACCGTGAAAAGAAAGGATAATTTTCATATGAACGATATAATTCTTCTAAAGCTGGGCGAGATCGTGCTCAAGGGACTCAACCGCAAGAGCTTCGAGCAGAAGCTGGTATCAAATGTCCGCCGCCGCCTTGCACACATCGGCAAGTTCCGCGTATATTGCCTCCAGTCCACCGTATACGTCGAGGCCGCGGAGGACGGCGCGGATATGGACGCAGCGTTCGAGGCGCTGCAGAAGGTGTTCGGCATCGTCAAGCTCAGCCGCGCCGCCGCCTGCGAAAAGGACAAGGACGCGATAGCGAAGCTCGCCATCGATTATCTGCGGGACGATATGCTCCGCGCGAAGAGCTTCAAGGTCGAGTCCAAGCGCAGCGACAAGAGCTTCCCGATGACCAGCGTCGAGCTGAGCCAGTACGTCGGCGGCGAGCTGAACGAGGCTTATCCCAACGTCGAGGTCGATGTACACGATCCGGAACTGGTCGTCAACATCGAGGTGCGCGACCTTGCGGCGTATGTCCATGCGGCTCCCGTGCCCGGCGCGGGCGGTATGCCCGTCGGCTGCAACGGCGTCGCCGTGACGCTGCTTTCCGGCGGTATCGACAGTCCGGTCTCGTCGTATATGATCGCAAAGCGCGGCGTGCGCCTTATTCCGCTGCACTTTTTCTCCTTCCCGTATACCTCCGAGCAGGCCAAGGAAAAAGTCATCGAGCTTGGCAACATGCTGACCGAGTACTGCGGCCGCATGACGCTTGAGATCGCGCCGTTCACGCATATTCAGGAGGAGATACGCGACAAGTGCCCCGAAGAGTATTTCACGCTCATCATGCGCCGCTTCATGATGCGCATCGCGCAGCGTGTCGCGCATGATACCGGTGCGAAAGCGATAGTGACCGGCGAAAATCTGGGTCAGGTCGCAAGCCAGACCATGGAGGCCATGGCCTCCACGCAGGCGGTCATTGACCTGCCCGTGCTCCAGCCGCTCATCGGCATGGACAAGGAAGAAATAATCACAATTGCAAGGAAGATCGGCACCTTTGACACCTCGATACTCCCGTATGAGGACTGCTGCACAGTGTTCACGCCGAAGCATCCGCGCACCCGCCCGAAGCTCTCCGAGGTGGAGAGAGCGGAGTCGGTGCTGGATATCGACGCGCTGGTGGACGAGGCTGTGAAGGGCTTGGAGGAAGTGGAGCTTAGACATGAGTAAGACCTATAATACCGAGATAATTTCCGTGGGAACAGAGCTGCTGCTTGGCCACGTCACGAATACCGACGCGCGCGACGTGTCGGAGCTGCTGTCGAAGATCGGCATCAACGTGCTGTATCACACCGTCGTCGGCGATAACCCGCAGCGTCTGGAGGATTGCGTGAAGGTCGCGCGCGAGCGCGCCGACATCATCATCACCACCGGCGGCCTCGGCCCGACCTGCGACGACCTGACCAAGGAGATCCTCGCCCGTGCCTTCGACGTGAAGCTCGTCGAGGACAAGCGCGAGATGGACACGCTCTATGACTATATAAATCTCGGCAAGAAGCTGACGGACAACAATTTCCGTCAGGCGCTGCTGCCCGAGGGCTGCACCGTGTTCCATAACACCGCGGGCACCGCGCCCGGCTGCGCCTTCGAGAAGGACGGCAAGGTCGTCGTCATGCTGCCGGGGCCTCCGAAGGAGTGCCGCATCATGCTCGAAAAGAGCGCGATACCGTATCTCCGCCAGCTGTCGGACGAGAAGATCGTCTCCCACACCATCAACATCTTCGGCATCGGCGAGAGCGCGGTGGACGATATCTTTGCCGGGGAAATGAACGCCATGACCAATCCCAGCATGGCGCCCTATGCCAAGGAGTGTGACTGCCTGCTGAAGGTCACTGCCAAGGCGCATACTGAGGCCGAGGCTGAGGGGATGCTGCGCCCCGTGATGGCGGAGGTGCAGGAGAAGCTGGGCGAAGTGGTCTACGGCGTGGACGTTGACTGCATCGAGCAGAGCGTGCTGAAGCTGCTGCGCGAGAAGAACATGACCTTCTCCGCGGCGGAGAGCTGCACCGGCGGCGACGTTGCCAAGCGCTTCACCGATATGGCGGGCGCAAGCTCGTTCTTCCTCGGCGGCGTCGTGACCTATACGAACGGCGCGAAGGCAAAGCTTCTCGGCATCGACCGCGACATGATAGAGGATAAGGGCGCGGTGAGCTATGAGGTGGCCAAGGAGATGGCGGAGAACGTGCGCCGCATCATCGGCACGGATATCGGCGTCGGCGTGACGGGGCTTGCAGGTCCCGACGGTGACGGCGTGCACGAGGTCGGTACCGTGTTCGTCTCGATGGCGACCGCGGAGCAGACATGGGTCAATGAACTGCATCTCGGCGCGTACCGCACCCGCAGCTTTATCCGCCGCATGGCGGGCAACCATGTATATGATATGATGCGCCGTTATCTCAGCGGCCTGAAAGTAATGTGACAAGCTGTAACGGCGCGGAAAACTCCGCGCCGTTACTTTTATGTGTGCCGCTTGCTTGCAAACTGCGCGGCTATGTTATAATATAGTAGTACAACGAACCTAATATGGAGGAGAGCCATGAAACAGCGTATCATCAGAGCCGACGCGAACGACGGCGTCACGCCGCGCCAGCGCGAAAACCGCGAGCTTGCCCGTGCCGCCGCACGGGAGGGGATAGTCCTGCTCAAAAACGACGGCGCGCTGCCGGTGAAGCCAGGGAGAATCGCGCTATACGGCGCGGGAGCATCGCGCACCGTCAAGGGCGGGACCGGCTCCGGCGAGGTCAACGAGCGCCACACCGTTACGATCCTTGAGGGATTGGAGCTGGCGGGATACGAGATAGCGAGCTACGGCTGGATACGCGACTTCGAGGCCGAGTGCCGCGAGGCGGAAGAATGCTGGCGGCAGGAGCGCGGCGCACAGGGTGCGGGGCTGATGAACAGCATGGTTCAGCCCTTCATGCCGCCTGCGGGGCGCGTGATAACGGACGCGGACATCGCCGCCTCCGCCTGCGACACGGCGATATACGTCGTCGCCCGTCAGGCGGGCGAGGGCGCGGATAAGAAGCTGAAAAACGGCGAATTCGACCTCAGCCCAGCCGAGACGGAGAGCATCCTCAAAATGGCCGCGGGCTATAAAAATTCCGTGCTGGTCATCAATTCCGGCTCGTATATGGACATCGGGACGCTGGACGAAGCCGTCTCTGCCGTCGTCTGGTTCTGCCAGCAGGGGATGGAGGGCGGCGCGGCGCTTGCCGATATCCTCAGCGGCAGGGCAAGCCCCAGCGGCAAGCTGACCGATACATGGGCGCGGCGCTATGCCGATGTACCCTGCGCCATGCAGTACAGCTACCTCAACGGCGACACCACGCACGAATACTACCGCGAGGGCATATATGTCGGCTATCGGTATTACGACAGCTTCGAGACCGCGCGGCGCTACCCATTCGGCTTCGGCCTGTCATATACGAAATTTGCGCTGAACACGGAGAGCGTGACGCTCGAAAACGGCGCTGTCAATGTCGCTGTCCGTGTCAAAAATACCGGCACTGTGCGCGGCAAAGAGGTCGTTCAGGTCTATGCCTCCGCGCCGCAGGGGGAGCTTACAAAGGAGTATCAGCGGCTTGCGGGCTTCAAAAAATCCCGCGCCCTCGCCCCCGGCGAGGAGGAGACTCTGAACGTCAGCTTCCCGCTTGACTATATGGCGAGCTATTCGGAGCGCCGCGCCGCGTATATCCTCGAAAAGGGCGAGTACATCGTCCGCGTGGGCGCGTCCTCGGCGGACACCGTGCCCGTCGCTGTGATAACTCTGGACGGGACTGCCGAGCTGTGGAAACTGCGCAACGTCTGCCCAGTGAAAGCGGAATTCAGCGAGATCGCCCCGGCGATACGCAGAAGCGCCGACGATCTCAGTGCCGCCGCGCGGCTCGAACTGCGCGCCGCGGATATCGGCTGCCGCAACGTCGATTATTCGGAGCCGCCCGTCTGCCGCGATGCGGATGTGCAGGAGGCTCTCGCAAAGCTCAGCACCGGAGACATGATCGACCTCTGCGTCGGTACGGGCGTGTCCGGAATGTTCAGCACCGCCTATAACTACACCCCCGGCGCCGTCGGCCGCACGACGGACAAATTCGCCGACAAGGGCATTACGAACGTCAACCTTGCCGACGGCCCCGCGGGCCTGCGCCTTCTGCGCGTGTCGGCGCTGAACAAGCATGGCCGCCTGCGCTTCTGCGGCGGAGAGTATATAAACGACATCATGCGCGACCTGCCGCCGCGCATCCGTGAGTATTTTGACGCCGCGCCGGAGGACGAGACGCTGTACCAGCACGCGACGGCGTTCCCCGTCGGCACCGCGCTTGCGCAGAGCTGGAACACGGAGCTGTGCGAACGCGTCGGCGCGGCGGTGGCGCGCGAGATGGAGGAGTACGGCGTGACATATTGGCTCGCCCCCGCCATGAACATTCACCGCAATCCGCTCTGCGGCAGAAATTTCGAGTATCTGTCCGAGGATCCGGTGCTTACCGGCAAGCTTGCGGCAGCGATAACGCGCGGCGTACAGAGTGTGGACGGCTGCTATGCCACGGTGAAGCACTTTGCCTGCAACAATCTTGAGGACAACCGCAACCATTCCGACAGCATCGTCCATGAGCGCGCCCTGCGCGAGATATACCTGAAGGGCTTCGAGATATGCGTCCGCGAGGCGCAGCCGAAGGCGCTGATGACGAGCTACAATCTCTTAAACGGCGTCTACACTGCTGACAGTCATGACCTCTGCACCGCGATCCTGCGCAACGAGTGGGGCTTTGACGGCGTGGTGATGACCGACTGGTATTCGACGCTGCCGGGGCTTGCCGACGCAGGCAGCGCGATCGGCGCGGGGAACGACATGATAATGCCGGGGACGCCTCTGGATAAGCTTGCGATACGGCGCGGCCTGAGCAAATTCCGCCTGACGGATACCGATCTGAAGCGCTCCGCCGCCAGAATAATAAGAAGCATCCTGCGCAGCAATGTCAATAAGCCGCAGGAGTAAACGAAAACCCAGCCGCCGGGAAAGTGAAGTGACCCCAAAAAGTTAGACAATATTCTGAAGTAAAAATTGTTCAAGCAGCCGAAAGGGCTTGCTGTCTGTGA
>URGI01000020.1 GCA_900547315.1 uncultured Eubacteriales bacterium
TTTTTTTTTCAAGCAGAAGACGGCATACGAGATCTGATCGTGACTGGAGTTCAGACGTGTGCTCTTCCGATCTCCCGGCGTGCGCGCAGAAAACGGCAGGGTATATTTTACCGGCGGCGGCGAGGAGCTCGCCCGCGCCAATATCAACCTCCGCATCGGCGAGCGCATACTGCTCGAGGTCGGCGGCTTCACCGCACTCAGCTTTGACGAGCTGTTTGAGCGCACCAAGGCGCTGCCGTGGGAGCGCATAATCCCGCGCGACGGCGCGTTCCCCGTCAAGGGGTACAGCCTGAACTCCAAGCTCTTTTCGGTGTCCGACTGCCAGAAGATAATAAAGAAAGCTATCGTGGAGCGGCTCAAGCGCGTATATGGCATAGAGTGGTTCGCCGAAACGGGCGCGCTGTATCAGGTTCAGTTTTCAATAATGAAGGATCACGTCTCCCTCTGCATCGACACCTCCGGCGACGGACTGCACAAGCGAGGCTACCGTCCGGCTCATAACGCGGCTCCGCTCAAGGAGACGATGGCCGCCGCAATGGTCAAGCTCTCGCGCTACCGCGGGCGGGACGATTTCTGCGATCCGTTCTGCGGCAGCGGAACCATCCCCATAGAGGCGGCGTTGATCGCCAAGAACCGCGCCCCCGGCCTGAACCGCGATTTCACCGCCATGAACTGGAGCATCTTCGAACGCTCGGTCTGGCAGCAGGCGCGGGACGAGGCGCGCAGCAAGGAATTCCACGGTGATTATAATATAGTAGGCTCCGACATTGACCCGAAGGCGATCGAGATCGCGCGAGAGAACGCGCGGCGCGCCGGAGTTGACGACGTAGTGCGCTTCGAGGTTGCTGACGCGACAAAGTTTGACCGCAGAACGGAGCGCGGCGTCATCGTGACGAATCCGCCCTACGGCGAGCGCATTATGGAAAAGCAGCAGGCCGAAGAGCTGTACCGCGGCTTCGGCAGGGCGTGGCTCGCAAGCGAGAACTGGCAGCTTTATCTGCTCTCCTCGCACACCGAGTTTGAACGCTGCTTCGGCAAGCAGGCGGACAAAAAGCGCAAGCTCTACAACGGCATGATAAAATGCGACCTTTTCATGTATTTCAAGTAAGACAGTAATGTAGGAATGAGGATAAAGATATGAAGCATCTGTTCATCGTCAACCCCACTGCCGGCGGCAAGGATCGTACAAGTGAGGTTCGTGCCAAGGTAGAAGAAGCCTTTTCCACACGTGAAGGGCAGTATGAGATATATGTCACGCGCGCCCCGCTCGACGCAACCGAAAAGATAAAGGCCGAGGCTGCAACCGGCGAGCACATCCGCGCCTACGCCTGCGGCGGAGACGGCACCTTCAACGAGTGCATCAGCGGCGCGGTCGGCTGCGGGAACGTTGCCGTCGCCCCATTCCCCACCGGCACCGGCAACGATTTCTGCCGCATGTTCGGCGACGAGATGGATCTCTATCGCGATGCGGGCGCGCTGCTGGACGGCTTCGAGCACCCGATCGACATTATCCACTGCAACGGCCGTTACAGTGCGAACATCTGTTCCGTCGGCATCGACGCGCGTATAGGCACAAGCGTACATAATTACAGCAAGCTCCCGCTCATCGGCGGCTCGACGGCATATGTCGTGTCGGCGGTGGTCGAGATGTTCCGCGGCATATCGCGCCATATGCGCATCACGAGCGGCGATTTCGTCGCAGACGCGAAGCACGCGCTTGTCTGCGCCTGCAACGGCCGCTTCTACGGCGGAGGCTTCAATCCCAGCCTCACCGCCATGCCCGACGACGGGATAATGGACATCTTCGTCGCCAAGAAGCTCAATATTCTCCAGTTCGCCGCGCTCATCGGCAAGTACGCGAAAGGCCGCGCGGATGAGCTGCCCCAGTTCGTCACGCATCTGCGCACCGACAGGATCACGATAGAGTTTGACGAGGACAATGTCGTCAACATCGACGGCGAGGCCATCTTCACCAAAAAAGCGGAACTTCGGCTGCTCCCCAAGGCCGCGCGGCTCATCGTTCCGGCGGGCATGCATTTCTTTGATGAGAGCCTGAAGACCGCAGGCGCCATGGGCTGAGCCTTGACCTCGTAGGCAAAACTCGTAACAAAAAATTTATAAATTTCTCTCCGAATTTTGCGTCAAGGGGCTTGCAAAATAAAAAAAATATGCTATTATATACATCGTTAGCACTCCAGTGTTTTGAGTGCTAACGATGTTGAATTTTGTATTAAAATATTTGGAGGTATATATCATGAAGCTCAAACCTTTGGCAGACAGAGTCGTCCTCCGGCAGAACGCCGCTGAGGAGCGCACCTCCTCCGGTATTTTCCTCACCGCATCCGCGCAGGAAAAGCCCGAAGTTTATGAGGTCGTGGAAGTTGGCCCCGGCGGAATGGTCGACGGCAATGAGGTCAAGATGATCGTCAAGCCCGGCGAGAACGTTCTGGTCGGCAAATACAGCGGCAGCAAGGTCAAGATTGAGGACGAGGAGTACACCATCGTCCGTCAGAGCGACATTCTGGCTGTAATCGAGTAATTTTCCGCTGAAACATTTCTATTCCAAAACTTAATGGAGGTTATATATCATGGCTAAACAGATAATTTACGGCGAAGACGCACGCAAGGCTATTGAGCATGGCGTGAACCAGCTTGCAGATACCGTTAAAATAACCCTCGGCCCCAAGGGACGCAACGTAGTGCTTGACAAGAAGTTCGGCGCTCCCCTGATCACCAACGACGGCGTGACCATCGCGAAGGAGATCGAGCTTGAGGATCCGTTTGAGAACATGGGCGCACAGCTCATCAAGGAAGTCTCCACCAAGACCAACGACGTCGCAGGCGACGGCACCACCAGCGCGACCGTGCTCGCACAGGCGATGATCAACGAGGGTCTGAAGAACCTCGCCGCGGGCGCAAACCCCATGGTCATGAGAAAGGGCATCCAGAAGGCCACCGCAGCCGCTGTCGAGGCCGTCAAGGGCATCTCCCAGCCCGTTTCCGGCTCCAATGACATCGCCCGCGTCGGCACCATTTCCTCCGGCGACGAGCACATCGGCAACCTGATCGCAGACGCGATGGAGAAAGTCAGCCAGAACGGCGTCATCACCATCGAGGAATCCAAGACCGCCGAGACTTACAGCGATGTCGTCGAAGGCATGCAGTTTGACCGCGGCTACCTCAGCCCCTACATGGCAACCGATATGGACAAGATGGAAGCCGTCATTGACGACGCTCTCATCCTCATCACCGATAAGAAGATCTCCAACATTCAGGAGATCCTGCCCCTGCTCGAGCAGATCGTCAAGGCAGGCCGCAAGCTGCTGATAATCGCCGAGGACGTCGAGGGCGAGGCTCTGGCCACCATCGTTCTCAACAAGCTGCGCGGCACCTTCACCTGCGTATGCGTCAAGGCTCCCGGCTTCGGCGACAGACGCAAGGAAATGCTTCAGGACATCGCGATCCTGACCGGCGGCACCGTCGTTTCCAGCGATCTCGGCATGGAGCTGAAGGATGCTGACCTCAGCGTTCTGGGTCAGGCGCATCAGGTCAAGGTCACCAAGGAGAACACCACCATCGTTGATGGCGCAGGCTCCTCCGCTGACATCAAGGCTCGCACCGCTCAGATCGAGCATCAGATAAGCGTCTCCACCTCCGAGTATGACAAGGAGAAGCTGCAGGAGCGTCTGGCAAAGCTGTCCGGCGGCGTTGCCGTCATCAAGGTCGGCGCTGCCACCGAGACCGAGATGAAGGAGAAGAAGCTCCGCATCGAGGACGCTCTGAACGCTACCCGCGCAGCAGTCGCTGAAGGCATCGTTGCCGGCGGCGGCACCGCGTATGTCGTGGCCTCCAAGGCAGCCGACAAGCTGGTCGCCACCCTCAGCGGTGACGAGAAGACCGGCGCCGCGATCGTTGCCCGCGCGCTGAAGGCTCCTATCATGCAGATCGCCGCGAACGCGGGTCTGGAAGGCGCAGTCATCCTCAACAACGTTTACAACAGCCGCAAGGCCAATTACGGCTTCGACGCCGCAAATGACAAGTACGGCGACATGATCGAGCTCGGCATCGTCGACCCGACCAAGGTCTGCCGCAGCGCTCTTGAGAACGCCGCCTCCGTCGCCTCCATGGTTCTGACCACCGAGAGTCTCGTAGCCGACATTCCCGAGAAAAATCCTCCCGTTCCCGCAGCTCCCGACATGGGCGGCATGTATTGATAAACGGGTAAAACCTTATAATATCAGCTGTTTCGCGTAATAAGCGTGATAGTTGCACACGATTTGTACGAAGCAGCATGATTCCGGACAGCCCCCGACACTCACTCTATCGAGTGAGTGTCGGGGGCATCTTAGTATCGGTTGACAAGGGCAAACACGGTTTTGGCGGGCGTTGAAATGTGCCGCGCGCTGTGGTATGATTGTCAGCAGATTTCAGGAGGTCAGGCATGAACACATACACAGAGCAGCACGCGATAAGCTATCACAGCGAAGTTCCGGCATGGCTGGGCGAATTCTGCGCCGTACCGGAGATGCAGCGCCTGCGCGGCGTGGGCATGAACTGCGGCTGCGAATACACCTCGTTTCCGCGTTTTCGCGGTCTGCCGCGATATTCCCGCTTCTGGCACAGCGTCGGCGTCTGCCTCATCACATGGCATTTTACCGGCTCGATCGAGCAGGCGCTCGCGGCGCTGTTTCACGATATATCCACGCCGTCCTTCGCGCACACAGTCGATTTTCTGCACGGCGACTACCTGCGGCAGGAGTACACCGAAGGCCGCACCGCCGCGATGATAACGCAGTCCGCGGAGATCACGGCACTGCTCGGCAAATACGGAGTCGCGCCCAACGCCGTGACGGACTATCACCTATACCCCATCGCCGACAACGATAGCCCCCGTCTCTCCGCCGACCGGCTCGAATACACGATCGGCAATCTTGCGGGCTACTCGCTATGCTCCCCCGCCGCGCTTCAGGAATACTACGACGCGCTGTACGTCGCCGCAGCGCCCGACGGCGTTCCGGAGCTTGCGTTTCAAAGCGCGGACATCGCCGCTGCCTTTGCGCACGACGCGCTGAAAATGTCACGCATATACGTGTCAGACGAGGATCGCTGCGCCATGCAGCGGCTGGCCAAGCTGCTACGGCACGCGGTTGAAAAGAGTGTAATAAAACTTGACGACCTGTACGGGACTGAAGACGAAGTGATCGCCCGAATCACAGCCGACGACGGGCTGCACGCCGAGTGGGCGGCCTACCGCGCTCTGCATCGGATGCTCCGCCCCGACGAGGCCATGCCCGACGCCGCGTGGCGTGTGATACCGGCAAAGAAGCGCTGCATAGACCCGCTCGTCGCTGGCAAGGGGCGGCTATCAGAAATCGACGCGGATTTTGCCGCGGCGCTTTCCTCCTTTATCGGCCAGCCGCTGGACGCGCCGGTGTGCGCAATATGATATGATAGTAAAACAGGCAGAGCCTTGAGGCTCTGCCCGTTTGATATTCTGTTGTGCCCGTTTCACTCACGCGGCAGCTTTGCCGTAACTATCGCCATCAAGCACAGCCCGAGGCACATGAGCTTGAACACTCTGCGATCCGTGAGACACATAGCGTTATTTATAAACATATCTATTATGAGAACCACCGCGACGGCGATCGCAAGGCCGATCGTCACATGCCGGATAATAAGCGCAACTTTCTGCATACTCCGCTTCACTCCTTTGGTATGTATATGATATCGCACACGGGTCGTCCGCCGCTGGCGGGCGAATTTACAAGCGAGCTGCCGCAGTCCCACGTCATCACGGACGAGCGGCCTCCGTCCAGATTGTATGCCGCCGCGAATGTCTTCATCTCGCCGTTATTGTACAGAACCAGCACGTCACCAAAGCTCTTGTCCCTGACGAACATACCGTCGCGCACTATTGGCCCTCTTATGCGGCCGAATGAGAAGTCGCCGTTTACCGCAAGTATCGCGTTCTGCTTTGCAGCCATGGTCAGCACCGGCTCATAGCCCCTTGCGGGTATCGCCGTGCGGATATACTCCGGCGAGCGGACGTATATATCCGCGACGTAATAAACCACCAGCCGGCCGGTCGAGTTGTCCTCGTGCCGCGACAGCTCTATGCTTATATTTTCGCTTCTGTACGAGCTGTCCGTCTGCTCGACACCGCTCGTCAGGAATTTTTCGTCATGAATGTTCAGCCATACCGGCTGCTCATCGCGTACAGGCGCATCCGCCACGCTCGAGACCGGCACGGCGGAGGCCATATCCGCCTCAAGCTTGCCGAACAGATACGCGCGGCCATGGTGTATATATGCAAACACGAGGAGGATGACTGCCGCTATCAGGATATCCGCAAGCACGCCGATAAGCTCTGTCACCCATTTCGGCCGATTTCCGGCGCGGACATTTTGTCCGGACTCGCGCATATGCATCTCCCTCCCTTTCTTTCTATTTCACATTAAGATAGCATAAAACACCCTCTTTAATCAAGTGTAAAACAAAGTTAAATAGATTTTAAACTGGCCGGTACGGAGTTTTTCCTGCGGTATTAGAGCGATGAGCAGGAAAATTCCCGTCGGTTAAATAAATCTAACCATTGTTTTGGGAGGTGATTTTATGTTGTTCAAAACACTTGGTGATAAATCCGCTCCCGCTGTGCTGTTCTTCCACGCCATGGGCGTGACTGGCGAGAGCAGCGGGCCTGTGGCCTCAGCGCTTGCCGGACGCTTCTTCTGCGTCATGCCGACGTCCACGGTGTACTGCGCCGGTCAGACCTACGCAGACAAAGCGGGCGAGGTGCGGCAGATTGAGGAATTTCTGCGCGGGCAGGGCGTGGAGCGCGTCGAGATGGTCGTCGCGTCGTCCATCGGTGCAGACCTCGCCATGGCGTTCCTGACGCGGACGCGGCTGCTGGTCTGGCACGTTTTCTTCGACGGCGGGCAGTTCGCGCAGATCGGCAAAGCTACGCGCCGCATCATGGTGCCCATGCTGTATCTCGCTATCAAGAGCCTGTACTGGTCGAAGGGCGCGACGCTCGGCAAGATAATGTGGTGCAGCGACGAGGCGATAAAGCCGTACTTCGTCGCGGCGGGCAAGGCGCTGAGCTATGGGAATATCCGCCGCCAGATGGCGGACAGTCTGGAGGACAAGCCCTTCCCTCCGCTGTCCAAGGAGCTGCAGAAGCGCTGCTTCTTTGAATTCGGCAGCGCAGAGGATCACTTCAAGTACCGCGCCGCCGTCATGCAGGCTTATCCCGCGGGCAATTTCCCCGTGTTCGACGGGTATAATCACATGCAGTATCAGATACGCGACCCGAAGGGCTTCGCGGCCATGATGGAGCTGCCGTTCCTTCAGAAAGAATAAAAATTATGGCACAGGCTTTTCAGCCTGTGCCTTTTTCGCGGTCTTTGGCCGTTCCTCGTGGAGAAATCTGCCTACCTGCCTGATGGTATTGATTTTTATTTTCAATGGTGCTAGAATAAATATTCACGATATTCGAATTTCAAGTCAGGGGTAAGCAATGGATCACATACAAGACAGAATGACGGAAGGCTCCATCGCGGGGAAGCTTGTGCGTTTCGCGGTGCCGCTCTTCATAGGCAACCTCTTCCAGCAGCTGTACAACACGGCTGACGCGCTGATAGTCGGCAACATGCTCGGCAACGACGCACTCGCCGCCGTCAGCTCCACGGGCACGCTCGTGTTCCTGCTGGTCAGCTTTTTCGCCGGCATCTCCGCGGGCGCGGGCGTTGCGATATCGCGCTACTACGGCGCGCGCGAGCACGACAAGATGGAGCTTGCAATACACACAAACATCGCCTTCAACATCGTTGCGGGCATACTGCTGACAATCGTCGGCGTACGCTTCACTCCGACGATACTCCGCTGGATGAGCACTCCGGAGGACGTTTTCGAGCAGGCTGCGCTCTACGTGCGCATCTACTTTGCGGGCAGTCTTGGCCTTGTCATGTATAACTCCTGCCGCGGCATCATGCAGGCCGTGGGCGACAGCAAACACCCGCTCTACTACCTTATAATATCCTCCGTGCTGAACGTTATTCTCGACATCGTCTTTATAGGCGTATTCAAGACAGATGTTGACGGCGCGGCGCTGGCGACCATTCTTGCGCAGTTTATCAGCTTCTTCCTCTGCGCCGGCAGGCTGCTGACTACCAAGGAGGAATATCGCGTATCCATAAAGAAGATCGGCTTCAACTGGCCGATGCTCCGCCTCATCGTCAACTACGGTCTGCCCTCCGGCCTGCAGAACTCCGTCATCGCTATCGCGAACGTCGTCGTGCAGGCAAATATCAACTCCTTCGGCAAGATGGCCGTCGCGGGCTGCGGCGCCTACGCCAAGATAGAGGGCTTCGCGTTCCTGCCCATCACCAGCTTCACCATCGCGCTGACGACCTTCGTCGGTCAGAACCTCGGCGCGGGCGAATACGACCGCACCCGCAAGGGCGCGCGCTTCGGTCTCTGGAGCACGATAATCCTCGCGGAGCTTATCTCCGTCGTAACATTTTTCGGCGCTCCGGTGCTCGTCGGCGCGTTCACGCAGGAGCCGGAGGCCATCGCTTTCGGCGTGGCGAAGTGCCGCATCTGCGCGCCGTTCTTCTGCCTTCTCGCCGCATCGCACGGTTTCGCGTCGATACTGCGCGGCGCGGGCAAGTCCGTTATCCCGATGGTCGCAATGCTGACCTTCTGGTGCGTAGTCCGCGTGGCGTTCCTGTCGATCATGGTTCCGATCACGCAGAGCATCAATACCGTCAACTGGGTCTACCCGCTCACATGGTTCTGCAGCACGGTGTTCCTGCTGATATACTATCTCAAGGCTGACTGGATACACGCGTTTGAGCGCGAAAAACACAAGGCATAACGGAGGTAAAACGCTATGGCAATGGTCGTTATCGGCACGGTTTTCGTTGATATCAAGGGCTTCCCCGACGATCTGTATATCCCCGAGGGGCGCAACGCGGGCCGCGTGGAGATAGTCCACGGCGGCGTGGGGCGCAACGTTGCGGAGGACATCGCAAACGTCGAGCTGCGGCCGCGCTTTGTCGGCATGGTGGATGACACCGCCGAGGGTGCGGAGGTGCTGCGGAAGCTGAAAAACCACAAGGTCAACACCGACTACGTCGCCGTGACGCAGGACGGCATGGGCATGTGGCTGGCCGTGTTCAATAACGGCGGCGACATTGCAGGCTCGATATCCAAGCGTCCGACCTCCGACGCGATGCTGCGCATGCTCGAAGAGAAAGGCGATGAGATATTTGCCGACGCCGACAGTATCGTCATCGAGATCGATCTCGACAAGGAGCTTATCAAAACCGTTTTCAGGTACGCCGAGAAGTACCATAAAAAGGTGTACGCCGTGGTCGCAAACATGTCCATCGCCTCGCAGCGGCGCGACTTTCTGCAGTCGATCGACTGCTTCGTCTGCAACGCGCAGGAGGCGGGCATTCTGTTCGTCTGCGATTTCAGCGGCCTGACTCCGGAAGAGCTGTGCGAGGAGCTGTCGCGGCGCGTCGTCAGCGCGCGGATTCCCTCTATGGTCGTCACGATGGGCAGCCGCGGCGCGGTGTATGCCGACATGAATGGCGACAAGGGCGTATACCCTGCACGCAAGGTCAAGGTACGCGACACTACCGGCGCTGGCGACGCGTTCTGCGCGGGCGTTGCGATTGGCCTGACCTACGGCAAGACGATGCGCGAAGCGGTCGAGATCGGCACGCGGCTCGCGTCCTCGGTCATCACCGTGTCCGAGAACGTCTGCCCCCGTTTCCTCCCGCAGGAGCTGGGTCTGGACGTGAAAATAGAAGAATAATCGGCACCAAACCGGCAGCTTCCCCGAATGCGGACGCTGCCGGTTTTGCATACTTGCCGTAAAGGGCGCTATGGTGTATAATCCGAGAAGGTGATGAAAATGCTTCAGGAAGCGATAATAACTAAAATCCGTGACGACGGCCTCGCAGAAGTCGTCGTTGAGCGTCTCGGCATCTGCGGCGGCGACTGCAATAATTGCCACGAGTGCAGATACGAGCATCTTATGAAATCCGTCGTACAGAACCCCATCGGCGCGCGGCGCGGCCAGCACGTTATGATCGATACGCCGACGATGGGCGTGTTCAAAGGCGCGCTGGCGATATATGTTCTCCCGCTCGTGACGCTGTTCTTGGGCTATTTTATAGCGGCCGCACTGGGGCTTGGAGAGTCGGCATGCATCATAGCGGCCTTCGCCGCGGCCGGTATAGGCATAGTCATTGCCGTCGTCATAAGCCGCGCACGCTACCGCGCGAATCCCACGCCGACAAAGATTGTGAGTGTGATAGAGCCTGATGCAGAATAAAACATTAAAGATAGACAGGGCGTTTTTCCTGCTGCTTGTATTGATATTCCTCGCCGGACTTTTGAGGACCGTGTTCCGCCCGACCGAGATAAACGAATACGAAAACCGCTACGCCAACCAATTGGCGCCGCTGACTGCGGCCTCGTATGCCGACGGCAGCTTTCAGGACGGAATGGAGAGCGCGCTTTCGGATCAGGTGCAGTTCTCTCAGCTTGCGAAGAAGACCTATAACTTTGTCACCTCATACGCGGCGGTGCCGCTGATTGCTCCGCTTGAAAACCTCACGCACGGCTACGTTTCCGCCGGCGACGTGTCTTTTTATGAAAGCAAGATAGTATACCAGCCATGGACTTACTTGCAGCCGGAATGGCTGGAACCGAAGGCTGAAAACCTGAACGCCGCCATCGCTGCACATCCGGAGCTTGAGTTCTATGCGTACTACATAGAGAAAGACACCGATATCGATTTCACCACCGGGCAAAAGATAGACGCGTCAGAGTCTATGCTCTCCATGCTGAATCTTCCGGACTCGCACAAGGGCATATATGAGATAAACAGCTTTGAGGAGTTCAACGAGCGGTTTTACAACACGGATCATCACTGGAACTATATCGGCTCATATGAGGCATACATGGATGTTCTTTCTGTCTTAGGCGGCGGCGAGCCGCTTGAGCCGACCGGCGTTTATCACTCCGGACTTCGCTTTTCAGGTGCGAAATCTAAGCAGTTTTCGAGATTTTACAGCGATGAAATGACTATATACAGCTTTGACTTCCCGCCCATGGAAATACAAGTGGACAGAGTTGAGTCAGACTACGGTATGCAAGATGAGCTTCTGCGCGGCGAGCTTGGCTGGGTATCTTACGGCGGTGTGTACGGCGGGGATAACGGCGAAGTGATATTCGACACCGGCAAAGACGGCGACAATATACTCATCTTCGGCAACTCGTATGACAACGCGATACTCAAGCTTCTGGCAAGCCACTTTTCCAAAACTTACAGCATAGACCTCCGTAATTATGAGCACACATTCGGTGAAAAGTTCGATTTCGACAGCTATGTCCGCGAACATGACATCTCAAAGGTGCTCTTCATAGGCGACATCAGTTTCTATACTATGTCTGAATTTATGATCTGATCGGAGAATCAATATGCTGTTTTCAAGTCTGACTTTTTTATATTTCTTTCTGCCGATAGTCCTGATACTGTACTTCGTCATAAACAACCGCACATGGCGCAACGCCGTGCTGCTCGTCTCGTCGCTCGTGTTCTATTCGTGGGGCGAGCCGAAGTACGTGTTTCTGATGCTGGCGTCTACGCTCGTCGCATGGCTGTGCGGTCTCGGCATAGACAGATTCAAAGAAAAGCGGCGGATATCGCGCGCGTTTCTGATAGCATCGCTCGTCCTCCTGCTCGGCAGTCTCGCAGTGTTCAAATATCTCAACTTCTTTGTTGAAAATCTCAACCGGATAGACGGTGTCGCGCTGAAGGTGCGGAATATTGCCCTGCCAATCGGCATAAGCTTCTACACCTTTCAGATACTTTCCTATCTTATCGACCTGTATTGGGAAAAGGTCAGCGTACAGAAGAGCTATTTCCGCTTCACGCTGTACGTCTGCCTGTTCCCGCAGCTCATAGCCGGGCCTATCGTCCGCTACGAGACTGTCGAGCGCGAGATATCGCTCAGACGCGAGAGCTGGGAAGAAGCTGTCGGCGGGATGCGCCGGTTCATTCTGGGTCTTGCGAAAAAGGTGCTCATTGCGAACAACGTCGCCGCAGTTGCGGAGTATATCTATTCGTCGAGCAGCGCGGGGAGCGGAGCCTATTGGCTGGCCGCCGTATGCTACACGCTTCAGATATACTTCGATTTCTCCGGTTACAGCGACATGGCCATTGGCCTTGGCCGCATATTCGGCTTCCACTTCCTTGAAAACTTCAACTACCCGTACATCTCCCGCTCCGTTACGGAGTTTTGGCGGCGCTGGCACATAAGCCTTTCAAGCTGGTTCCGCGACTACGTATATATCCCGCTCGGCGGGAATCGGGTCAAGACCTCGCGCTGGATACTGAACATTCTCATCGTATGGGCGCTCACCGGCTTCTGGCACGGCGCGCAGTGGAACTTCATTCTCTGGGGTCTGTACTACGCAGTCCTGCTCCTGTGCGAAAAGCTTCTGTGGGGCGAGGCGCTCAAGAAGCTGCCCTCCGCCGTACAATGGATTTATACGATGCTGCTCGTGATCATCGGCTGGGTGCTGTTTGACAAGACGGACTTCGCTCAGCTCGGCCATGTGATAGGCGTGATGTTCAGCTTCGTGCCCACCGGCTGGACGACGCTTCTGGCCGGCGACGTGTCGAAGCCCTTTAATCTCGCGTTCATTATCCCCGGCATCCTGTTCTCCTTCCCCGTCGCCAGTAAACTGCACATCCAAGAGAAGGGCACGGTATCGGCCATAGCCGTGAATCTCATGTATATAGCGCTTCTCGCCGTGTGCATTGCATTTATCATAAGCTCCAGCTATAATCCGTTTATCTATTTCAGGTTCTGAAACCGTATTTTCCCCCGCCGAATTAATTGCGGAGCTTTGGGGTGTTTTTAGTTCGATTAAGAAAAGTTAAGTATACATATAGTTGCCAACATTGATAATAGTATCATCTGACAAAGGTAAAAATCAGAGAAGGAGCAGCTATGGAGATCAGTCAGTTTTTCATAAACGGCGACATAAAGGGCGCCATCGCGTACATGCGCGAGCACGAGGAATTCAAAGACATTCTTCCCGCGTACACCGCAATTTTTGAAAACTGCGAATACCGCAGCTATGACATACCGGATGCGCTCAACGACATTCTGCGCTTGTATCAGATATATTTCCGTGATGTCTTTTATTGCGGCTTGCCTGAGCCTGAGGCCGCGTACAAGCTGCTGACAGGGCTGAGATTGCTCCTGAATATGACGGACGCGGACGAAGAGCTTCTGGCCGAGCGGCTTCAAGCGGCGTTTGAAGCAAATGGCTATCATGCGCTTTTTGGGAAAACGCAGGGCTACTACGGCCCATATGTCTGGCGGGAAACGGTTCCGACCGTCTACCGCGTCGAGCTGCCGGACGGGACGGCGGAATATACGGTCAACATTCTCAAAGGCTTCGTATTCCGGAGCTGGATGGATTATCTGACCTTCGGCAGGTACGGTACGGGTGGCTGGGCTTCACCCGACGGCACGATCAACTGCGTCGAGCAGGCGTATGATTTTGAGAGCGAACGTTTCCTTGTTTCCCTGTTGAAGCATGAAGCGCAGCATGCCATGGATATGAAACGATTCCCGAAAATCACCCCCGCGGAGCTGGAATACCGCGCAAAGCTTGTGGAACTGCATTACTCCGGCGATCTTGGTCTGCTGCAAAAGTTTTTATCGGAAGCGGACGAGAGCAGAACAGGCGACAGTCACGCGGCAGCATCAGCGAGAATCAGACGCGAGTTTGCGGGTACTGATCAAGCAAATCTTCCCTCCATTCAAGCACGGGCACGCGAACTGCTCCACGCGCATACAAAAGAGCTGGAAGTAAAATACGGGCATTAAAAAACCGGCGTGACTTCAAGAGTCACGCCGGTTTTTTGCGTACACGCCGCCAGAATTCCGGCTCTTTTCATCAGCCCAGCAGGCCGTATTCGGCTTTGAGCTGCAATATGCGCAGGACGCTCTCGTCGATGCGCTCCTCGCTTATCTCTCCGGCACGAACCGCGTTCAGGACGCCGTCGAAGGACGCGGCGTAATCGTACGGCATGAGGATTATATCCGCTCCGGCCTTGACCGCAAGCACGGCGCTTTCGGCGGGGCTGTAATTCTTGGTTATTGCGCCCATGGCGAGCGAGTCTGTGATTATCACGCCATCATAGCCCAGCTCCCCGCGCAGCCTCTGCGTGAGCAGTTCATACGACAGCGAGGCGGGCAATCCGTCGTCCGTGACCTGCGGCAGAGTTATGTGTGCCGCCATCAGCATATCCGTCCTATCGAGCACGGATTCAAACGGGATAAGCTCGCAGTCCAGCATCTCCGCCCAGCTCTTGCCGAGCGAGACATAGCCGTTGTGCGAGTCGCCGGTCGTGTCGCCATGGCCTGGAAAATGCTTGACGCAGGTCATTATGCCCGCGCTGTGCAGCCCGTCCACCGCCGCCCCGACCATGACCGCGACCTGCTTCGGGTCACTGCCGAAAGCGCGGCTGCCGATTATGACGTTGTCGGGATTGGAATTTGTATCCGCCACCGGTGCAAAGTCGAGGTTGAAGCCGTACTCTCGCAGATATTCCCCGATGGACGCGTACATATTGCGCACAGCGTCCTCGCCCGCGGCGGCCTCGGCCTGCGCCCCGTCATATCTGGGCACGTCAAAGGCCGCGGAACCGGCGACGCGGGATACGGCACCGCCCTCCTCGTCGGTCGCAATGAACGGCGCAAAGTCGGATTCGTCCCGCAGCGCCGAGATGAACGCGTCGAGCTGATCTGGATCCTGAATATTTTTGCCGAACAAGACAAAGCCGCCCGACGGGCGGAGCGCAAGCTGCGCCGCCATATCCCCGCTCAGCGCTGACACACCGTACTGCGATGCGTCATGAACCTGCTCCGGCGTCAGGTCGGTGTCCAGCGATTCGGGGCGGATAATGAACAGCTGGCCGACCTTCTGTTCAAGAGTCATGCCGGCAAGCAGCGCGTGCACGGTGTCAGGCTCCGTATCTCCGCCGGAGACCTCCGGCGTGTCGCTCGGCTCTATTATTATCTCGGCGCTACCAGGGTTCGGCTCGACCGTGGGTGCGGGCGCAGGATCAGCCGCGCCGCAGCCCATGAGGAGCATCAGCGAGAGCGCGGTAATGAATGCAGAGAGTTTTTTCAAGGTCATGCCTCCAGAATGCTAGAATGGATAGCATGTATGATACGCCAATATCCCCCCGCTGTCAAGCGCCCATACCGCGCGGGCGGCGCAGCATGGCGTACTGCTTTATATCCGTATCGGGAATTGCTGAGACATAACGGTTTTTATTTCTGGATGTTCAAGGCTCCGATGAAGCAGGTTCTCGCGGAGAAATACGGGAAGCAGTACGCCGCAGAGATCATGAAAAAGAGCCATAAAGTCTATAGGGAGCTGGTCGCGCAAGCGGACGATATCGGGGACGACAACCCCATGGCGTATAACGAGCTGTTCGCGCTGGCCTTTGTTGCTCCGTATGTGGCAAGCGAGAAAAAGATCCCGCCGGAGACCGTGCAGGAGATGATGCGCCGCGCGCTGTATCATATCAAGTGGTACTTCAGCCGGACGGATTTGAACACAGCTAAGGGCAAGGCGGAGAACAAGAAGAGCGTCGTGAAGTACGCCGCGTGGTATACGCCCGAGAAGGAGAAGCAGTACCCGACCTCCTTCAAGGTAGACTTTGAAGGCCAGCCCTATGACGGCGCATGTTATTACCGTATCACCCGCTGCCCCATCTGCGCATATGCGGATAAGTTGGGTGTGCGGGAGCTGATGCCGCTGTTCTGCGAGCTTGACGAGGTCATGATAACGCTCCAGCACAGCGTGCTGCACCGGCAGCACACCCTCGCCAACGGCGGCGACTATTGCGACTACTTCATAACCGGTGATAAAGAATAAACCTGAGCCGATAATCCAGAGATGTTCTCGTGGGTTATCGGCTCAGGCTTTATTATATTCTGCCAAAGCTTGTTGTTATTTCGCCCATAATATGTTATTATATTGTTGAAATATAACAAACATGGAGGTTTGAGCCTTGGAGTATCTTGCCCATATTGCCGATGACGGCAGAGTACAGACCGTTTCGGAACACCTTCGCGGCACTGGAGAACTCGCCGCCGGGTTTGCCGCGCCGTTTGGCGCGGCTGACGAAGCGCGCGCCGCCGGGCTGCTGCATGACATCGGCAAATACAGCGCCGCATTCCAGCAGCGGATCCGCGGAAGCGCCGTGTCCGTTGACCACTCCACCGCCGGAGCGCAGGAAGCACGTAACCGCAGGGACTTGCCTGCGGCGCTTGCCATCGCCGGTCATCACGGCGGTATACCCGACTGCGGCAACCTTAATGATGCAGCCGACGATACGACCCTCCAAGGCCGTTTAAAACGTAAGCTGCCGACATATGACGAATGGCAGCGTGAAATCGCTCCTCCATCTGCCAAGCCTCCCGCATGGGCATTGTCGGACAGCACCACTGCCGCATTTTATACGCGTATGCTGTACTCCTGTCTGGTAGACGCCGATTTTCAGGACACTCAGGATTTTATGGACGGCCAAGCCGCGCCGCGCGGCGGCGGCGAAGCAATATCCGCACTTCTCGAAAAAGTGAGAGCGAAAGCCAAGGGCTATCTGGAAAAGCCCAAAAGTTCGGTTGCATCCCAGCGCAATGCAGCGCTTCGCGCCTGCATGGAGCGCGGCGCGCAGTGGGAGCAGGGTATGTATACGCTTACCGTGCCCACCGGCGGCGGCAAAACCTTCGCTTCTCTGGCATTCGCGCTGGAGCACGCAGCGGCGCACGGCATGTCACGCGTGATATACGTCATTCCATACACTTCGATAATTGACCAGACTGCCGGCGTGTTCGCCGAGCTTCTCGGCGAAGAAAACGTTCTCGCCCACTACTCTGCCGCCGAATATCTCCTCGCAGAGTCGGAAGATCTGACCCCCGCGCAGTATCGCAAGCTGCTCGCCAGCGAAAACTGGGATGCCCCGGTTGTAATCACGACTGCCGTGCAGTTTTTTGAATCGCTCTACTCGAACCGCAGCAGCCGCTGCCGCAAGCTGCACAATATTGCAAACAGCGTGATTATTTTTGACGAGGCGCAGACTCTGCCGAAGGATTACCTCCTGCCGTGCCTTTCGGCTATCGCCCAGCTTGTGGAGCACTACCATGTCACATCCGTGCTCTGCACGGCCACTCAGCCAACGCTTGCGCCGCTTTTTGAGCGCCTCGCGCCCGAACTGACACAGCGCGAAATATGTCCTGATGTTGCCGGAATGTACAGCGCGCTGCGCCGCACCGAGATACATGATCTCGGCAGCATCTCCACTGACGAGCTTTGCTCTCGGCTGCAGGCGCACGAGCAGGTGCTGTGCGTTGTGAACCGGCGCAAGACGGCGCAGGAGCTGTACGCCGCTCTGCCGTACAGCGGCAGCTACTGCCTCACCACGCTGCTGTGCGCGGCTGACCGCAAACGCCAGATAGACGAGATACGTGCCCGGCTCGATGCTGGTATGCCGTGCCGCGTAGTCTCAACGTCGCTTATAGAAGCGGGCGTCGATGTGGACTTCCCCGTCGCCTACCGCGAACAATGCGGGCTTGATTCGCTGCTGCAAACCGCCGGACGCTGCAACCGCGAGGGACGCAATGAGCCCGCGGACAGTCTCGTGTACCGTTTTCGGCTTGACGGGCAGGCCGCGCCGCAAATGCTGGCGCAGAATATCAGCGCCATGAACTATGCTGCAAGGCGGCATGCCGACCTGTCCTCGCCTGAGGCAATAAAAGCTTATTTCAACGAGCTTTTCAACCTCCGCAGCCCTGACCTGCTCGACAAAAAGCACATACTTTCCATGATAGAAAACGGCGTCAGCGGCTGTATACTGCCGTTTGCTCAGGTTGCGGAGCTGTTCAGGCTCATCGAGACGCCCACAAGAACCGTATATCTGCCGCTCGGCGCTGGCGCTGAGCTGTGCCGACAGCTGCGCGACGGGAAGATGAGCCGCGGACTCCTGCGTCGTCTCGGCGTATATTCCGTTGAATGCTACGACGCGCAGTTCAACGCGCTTGACCGATCCGGCGCGCTGGAGCTTCTGCCTGACGGCTCGGCGATACTTATCGACATGACGAAATATGATCCAAAAACCGGTCTCGCGCTCGACGCAGAAACCGGATTAGGCTTGTTTATATAATGAAACGCAAAAAGCAGCGAAGAATGTACCTCCGCCGCTTTTTGCGCTAAAAATTAACTAATTATTTCAATCCTCACTCAAAAGTTTCACTTCGAGCGACTATATTATAGTATACCTGCAATCGGCTCCAAATTCAACTATTTAAAATATTGTAATTATGCTATTGACAAATGTCAAAAACTGTTGTATTATCCAATCACAGGGTTCTAAATATTAATTAATTGAAATTAGAAAAGGAGGTAGTTTTGTGGCGCAAAAGCATATAACAGTAAGCGCCCCGACCTGCAGCGGAAGGAGGTGGTGCGTATGTCTATGCTGATAGAGGTCTGGGGCGATTACGCCTGCTTTTCCCGCCCGGAGATGAAGTCCGAGCGAGTGAGCTATGACGTGATGACCCCGTCCGCCGCGCGCGGTCTGGTCGAAGCGATCTATTGGCATCCCGGTCTGAAATTTACTGTGGACCGCATCTACGTGCTCTCCCCGATCAGGTTCACCAACATACGCCGCAACGAGGTCAAGGCCACGCTTCTCGCTTCCGCGGCGCTGAGTGCGGCAAAGGGCGGCACACCGCCGGTACTGTACACCACGCAGGAGATACAGCAGCGCGCCGCGATGGTGCTTCAGGACGTGCACTATGTTATCGACTGTCATTTTGACCTGACGGGCAAAGCCGCCCCAAGCGACAATCCGGGAAAGTTTCAGGATATCCTGCGCCGGAGGCTCGCAAAAGGGCAGTGCTATCACACGCCGTACTTCGGCTGCCGGGAATTCCCCGCCAGCTTCCGCGAATGGCCTGGCGGAACTATCCCCGCCATCGAGCTGACACAGGATCTCGGCTGGATGCTGTACGACATGGATTACTCCGACACGGCAAACATAAAGGCGCAGTTCTTCCGCGCGCGGCTTGACCGCGGCGTACTCGACTGCCGGAACGCGGAGGTGCACACATGATATTACAGGCTCTGACCGCGTACTATGAGGCGATGCTGAAAAAGGGCATCGTCGCCCCGCCGGGCTGGGACAAGACTTTCAAGGTCAGCTTCTGGCTTGAACTGAACGACAGCGGTGAGCTTATCGACGTCATCGATCAGAGGCTCGACGAACAGCGCGGCAAGAAAACCGTGCTCGTCCCTCGCCAGATGAGTGTCCCCGCTCATGTCAAACGCTCCTCCGGCGTCGCGGCAAACTTTCTCTGCGATAACTCGTCCTATATTTTTGGCGCAGATGAGAAAGGCAAACAGGCTCGCGCTGTGCAGTGCTTTGAAGCATGCGCCGTGCTGCACCATAAGCTGCTGGACGGCGTCGATTCTCCGGCAGCGCGGGCTGTGCTCGCATTCTTTGACACATGGCAGCCGGAACTCTCCGCCGCACATCCGCTGCTTGCCGAGCGCTGGAAAGATATCACCGACAACGCAAATCTCGTATTCTGCTACGACTATGCCGACGGCCGCCATCCAGTAACCGAGGATCCGGCGATTCAGGACGCATGGCAGCGGCATTATCACAATACTGCCCCGGACACCGCAATGGCGCAGTGCCTTGTTACCGGGCAGACCGCCCCCATCGCCGCAACACACCCCGCCATAAAGGGAGTGCCCGGCGCACAGAGTTCCGGAGCCGCGCTCGTATCGTTCAATGCCCCGGCCTTCTGCTCCTACGGTCACGAGCAGGGCGGAAACGCTCCCGTAAGCAAATACGCCGCGTTTGCCTATACCTCCGCGCTCAACACACTTCTCGCCGACCGTGACCGCTGCAAAATCATAGGCGACACCGCCGTAGTCTGTTGGGCGGAAAATGCCGATAATGCCGCGGCAGACCTTGGAATGGATGCTATATTCGGTATTCCGGAAGACCGCGGCGTGCAGGAGTCCGACGTAACGGCGGCGCTTAAAGCCCTTGCCGCGGGGAAAAGCTGCGATTGGCTGGATGGGCTCATCCTCCCCGATCAGCATGTATACTTTCTCGGTCTCGCGCCGAATGCTGCCCGGCTCTCCGTGCGCTTTTTCCTCCGAGACAGCATACGCCGCTTTGCCGAGCACATAAATCAACACCGCGAAGCGCTTGAGATCGTCCGTCCGGCAAATGACCCGTGGGAGGATCTTCCTGTCTGGAAGCTCGTGCGCGAGACAGTCAATATGAAAGAGCGCAACCCCTCCCCCGCTCCGCAATTGGCCGGTGACCTCATGCGAGCGATCCTCACCGGCTCCCGCTACCCCGCCACGCTGCTCAACGGCGTGACGCTCCGCATCCGCGCCGAGCGGGAAATCACCCGCGGCCGCGCCGCAATAATCAAAGCCTATTACACAAGAAACCGTTCAAAATATTGCCCTGAGGAGGTACTTACCGTGACACTCAACGACGAAAGCGAATATCTGCCCTATGTTCTCGGACGGCTCTTTGCCGTGCTGGAGGCCGTGCAGGACGCCGCGAATCCCGGCATCAACACTACTATCAAGGATCGCTACTTCAACTCCGCCTGCGCTACGCCCGCCGTCATTTTCCCGACCTTGATCAAGCTCGCTCAGAAGCATCTGCAAAAGCTTGATACGGGTAAGAGCATCCACTATAACCAGCAGCTTACGGCACTTATGGGCATAATCCACGAAGACTTTCCCACCCGCATGACCCTGCCGGAACAGGGGGCATTCCAGCTCGGCTACTATCATCAGACGCAGAAACGCTATGAAAAGAAAAATAAGGGGGAAAACTAAAATGTCTGAAGCTATAAAAAACCGCTATGATTTTGTGATCCTGTTCGATGTGGAAAACGGAAATCCCAACGGCGATCCCGACGCGGGCAATATGCCCCGCGTTGACCCCGAGACCGGTTACGGCCTTGTGACCGACGTATGCCTCAAGCGCAAAATACGCAACTATGTTGAAACGCTGAAAGAGGACGAGGACGGCTACCGCATATACATCAAGGACGGCGTTCCCCTCAACCGCAGCGACAAGGCCGCAATAACCGCGCTCGGCATCTCTGAGGATCTCAAAGCCGCAAAGAAGAGCGATCCAGAAATAGACCGCAAACTGCGCGACTATATGTGCGCAAATTATTATGATATCCGTACTTTCGGCGCGGTAATGACGACGTTTGTAAAAGGCGCGCTCAACTGTGGTCAGATAAGAGGCCCTGTGCAGATTGGTTTCGCCCGCTCCATAGACCCTATAGTCCCGCAGGAAGTCACCATAACCCGCGTTGCTATCACCACCGAGGCCGACGCAGAAAAGAAGGGCACCGAAATGGGACGCAAGCACATTGTGCCTTATGCGCTCTACCGCGCAGAGGGCTTCGTCTCCGCGAATCTCGCCCGCAAAACCACCGGCTTCTCCGAAGACGACCTTGCGCTGCTCTGGCAGGCAATACTCAACATGTTTGAAAACGATCACTCCGCCGCCCGCGGCAAGATGGCCGTACGTGAACTCATCGTCTTCAAGCACGAATCGGAGCTTGGCAATGCACCGTCCTACAAGCTTTTCGACGCCGTGACCGTCAGCAGAAACGACGGTGTAGATGTCCCCCGCAGTTACCGCGACTATACCGTAACCGTTGCCGAGAATATTCCTGATGGAGTGACCTGCGAGAGGCTTTCGTGATGTACGAGCCTGACGACTGCTTGATGATCTCCGGCTTGCAGCACTTCCGCTTCTGCCGGAGGCAGTGGGCGCTGATACACATTGAGCAGCAGTGGGCGGAAAGTCTTCGCACTGTCGAGGGCGAACTGATGCACGAACGGGCGCACGACGAAAGTCTCCGCGAGAGCCGCGGCGACACGATCATTACCCGCAGTCTGCGCGTATACTCCCTTACGCTCGGCCTGAGCGGTCAATGCGATGTAGTTGAATTCCGGCGCAGTGCGCAAGGCGTTCCGCTTGCCGGGCACGACGGGCTGTGGCTGCCGTACCCCGTCGAATACAAACGCGGCAAGCCCAAAGATGACGGCTGTGACGAATTGCAGCTGTGCGCACAGGCGATGTGCCTTGAAGAGATGCTGTGCTGCACAATTGACAGCGGCGCGCTGTTCTACGGTGAACCGCGGCGGCGTACCCGTGTGGAGTTTACAGATGCACTGCGCCGGGAAGTCGTTGACGATGCCGCCGAGATGCATGAGCTGTACCGCCGCGGATACACGCCGCGCGTAAAGCCGGCCAAGTCATGCAACGCCTGTTCGCTCAAGGAGCTGTGCCTGCCGCGGCTGTCGCGGACAGGCACGGTAGCCGCCTACCTGCGCGATAACATGGAGGACACGCCATGAAGAAACTGCTCAACACTTTGTTTGTCACAACGGAGGACGCATACCTCAGCCTTGACGGGGAGAACGTCGTTGTGAACCGTGAAAAGCAGGAGCTTGCGCGTTTCCCGCTGCATACCTTGTCCGGGATCATCGCCTTCACCTACGCCGGTGCATCCCCTGCGCTCATGGGCGCATGTGCCAAGCGTGATATTGCGCTGAGCTTCTGCACTCCGCGCGGCCGTTTTCTCGCGAGATGCGTCGGCGAGACGACCGGCAATGTGCTACTTCGGCGCATGCAATACCGCGCGGCAGATGATCCTTTTCAAAGCTGCCGCATTGCCCGCAATATGATATTCGGGAAGCTGCATAACGCCCGTTGGAGCATTGAGCGCACGAAGCGCGATCACGGCCTTCGTGTTGATGTTAATAAGCTTCAGGCGTCCATCGACCGGATCAAAGGTCTTTACCCCCTTGTCATGGAAGAGATCTCGCTGGACTCGCTCCGCGGAGAAGAGGGCGCAGGTGCACAGGCATATTTTGACGTGTTCGACGATATGATCCTTCGCAGCAAGGATGAGTTTTATTATCGCACGCGCAGCCGCCGTCCGCCGCTCGACAATGTCAACGCCATGCTCTCATTCGCCTATTCCCTGCTTGGAAACGACTGTGCCTCGGCGCTTGAGAGCGTGGGGTTGGACGCTTATGTCGGCTTCATGCACCGCGACCGGCCAGGACGGTCTTCTCTTGCACTCGATCTGATGGAGGAGCTTCGCCCCTGTTTTGCAGATCGGTTTGTTCTGTCACTCATCAATAACCGCGTCATTACCCCTTCGGATTTTGAGCACACCGACAGCGGCGCAGTGCTTTTGACCGACAATGGCCGAAAGGCATTTTTGAAGGCTTGGCAGGAGCGCAAGCGTGATGTTATTACCCATCCATACCTCAAAGAGAAGCTGTCCTGGGGGCTTGTACCGTATGTTCAGGCGCTGCTTCTCGCGCGGTATCTGCGTGATGACTTGGATGAGTATCCGCCGTTTCTGTGGAAGTGAGGAGGCAAATGCTTGTTCTGATAACTTATGACGTGAATACTGAGGGCGCGGGAGGAAGACGCAGGCTGAGAAAAATCGCTAAAGAGTGCATAAATTATGGTCAGCGCGTTCAGAACTCCGTGTTTGAGTGCCTCGTTGATCCCGCACAGTGCCGAAAGCTCCAGCACACTCTGTGTTCTATCATGGACGAGGAGCGCGACAGCCTGAGGTTTTACTACCTCGGGGATAAGTACCAAACCCGCATAGAGCATTTCGGCTCTAACCCGGGTTACGAGCCTGAGGGGGTGCTGATGGTCTGACTGCGAAGCAAAAGCTTACACATTTCTGCTGGGCGCTTCGCACCGAAAAATGAGCGTCAGCCCAAAGTTTTTATATGCTTACATACGTTTTTGGTAGGTAAGGCATCCCTTTCAGCGGGATATTTGTAACTCTTGCGCAAATCTGCACGAAAAATTTGTGCATGTTTGCTGTCGTGCCCCTCGCGGGGCACGTGGATTGAAATTGCGTCGTGGGAAACCATGAGCTATACCGCTCGTTGTCGTGCCCCTCGCGGGGCACGTGGATTGAAATTGCGCAATATTGCCGTGTTTGCGGAAGATGACGTGTCGTGCCCCTCGCGGGGCACGTGGATTGAAATGCGTTGACCTCGTCCGCAATAAGCCGCTCGCGCTTGTGTCGTGCCCCTCGCGGGGCACGTGGATTGAAATAAAAAGTTGGCGGATGATATCGCTAGTGGGCATGTCGTGCCCCTCGCGGGGCACGTGGATTGAAATGCTGCCGATGCGCGGCTTTTTAAGCCCGGACAGATGTCGTGCCCCTCGCGGGGCACGTGGATTGAAATAGTTGATACCTTATAAGCCGGGAACGTCATGGGATGTCGTGCCCCTCGCGGGGCACGTGGATTGAAATCGGTGCTTCAGTTGATACCTTATAAGCCGGGAACGGTCGTGCCCCTCGCGGGGCACGTGGATTGAAATAGTTGATACCTTATAAGCCGGGAACGTCATGGGATAGTCGTGCCCCTCGCGGGGCACGTGGATTGAAATATTCGAGGCGAAAAATACATACGCGACGCGGGGTCGTGCCCCTCGCGGGGCACGTGGATTGAAATCAATTATCTTGAATATGATTTGGAGGTTTATAAGTCGTGCCCCTCGCGGGGCACGTGGATTGAAATGTCTAGTTTGTCTCGTTGTTGGACTGACTCTGATGTCGTGCCCCTCGCGGGGCACGTGGATTGAAATAACCTGTTGATAGCGCGTGTATCGTAATGCCGCATGTCGTGCCCCTCGCGGGGCACGTGGATTGAAATAAGATACAGCCCCGGTAACACGGGGCTGTATTGTGTCGTGCCCCTCGCGGGGCACGTGGATTGAAATATGCAGTTTTTGACGGCTAATGCCGATAGAATTGGTCGTGCCCCTCGCGGGGCACGTGGATTGAAATTCCGGCGTCGGTTGTGGTATACGATTCTTTGCGGGTCGTGCCCCTCGCGGGGCACGTGGATTGAAATAACCTGACCGGCAAACCAATCCAGCGTCACAGCGTCGTGCCCCTCGCGGGGCACGTGGATTGAAATAGACTCACCCCCGCTGCTTGCCGCCGGGTACGTGTCGTGCCCCTCGCGGGGCACGTGGATTGAAATACGGGCATAATCAAGGCGACAGCCGCGACACTTAGTCGTGCCCCTCGCGGGGCACGTGGATTGAAATATAAAGCCTCCTTAATACACAAGCGAGCAGAACTGTCGTGCCCCTCGCGGGGCACGTGGATTGAAATCGTCGTTTTTTGGAGCGTGCGCCATTTGTACTGGTGTCGTGCCCCTCGCGGGGCACGTGGATTGAAATTGCTGCCGGGCAATTAACCTCGATATCTCCGGAGTCGTGCCCCTCGCGGGGCACGTGGATTGAAATTCGGTAAAGTCATTAAAGTAACGCTCATTAAAGCTGTCGTGCCCCTCGCGGGGCACGTGGATTGAAATCGTTTCGCCAAACGAAAGATAGTTGTCATGGTACGGTCGTGCCCCTCGCGGGGCACGTGGATTGAAATATAGTTGAAGATGTTCATACCCGCTGCTTCTTCGGTCGTGCCCCTCGCGGGGCACGTGGATTGAAATCTGGTCATCATGGAGTTGGGCAGCGTGCTTGAGAAGTCGTGCCCCTCGCGGGGCACGTGGATTGAAATAGACCAACTATTACGGAAGTAACGTCTATCAGAAGGTCGTGCCCCTCGCGGGGCACGTGGATTGAAATATTGAACGACCACCACATATTTGTATACCGGCCGCGTCGTGCCCCTCGCGGGGCACGTGGATTGAAATTTGTCACATATTGACACCAGCCCCGAATGGTGCTATGTCGTGCCCCTCGCGGGGCACGTGGATTGAAATCGTTGAGTTTCTTTTCCGTCCTATGCTGTCCGTCAAGTCGTGCCCCTCGCGGGGCACGTGGATTGAAATTGTCTCTGGCAATGCTGCGTCATACTCGACTATTGCGGTCGTGCCCCTCGCGGGGCACGTGGATTGAAATTTTGATGTCTCGGCGCCCTGGTATTGGTGGTGATGTCGTGCCCCTCGCGGGGCACGTGGATTGAAATAGACTGTGGATGCTTCGGAATTGTAATTGTCTGGTCGTGCCCCTCGCGGGGCACGTGGATTGAAATTTTTCTGACGTGGAAACAAAAACCTTTTTCCGGGGTCGTGCCCCTCGCGGGGCACGTGGATTGAAATTGCCGAGGTGAGACGATACTGCCGCACTCGGCAGTGTCGTGCCCCTCGCGGGGCACGTGGATTGAAATACGGGCATAATCAAGACGGCAACCACGACACTTAGTCGTGCCCCTCGCGGGGCACGTGGATTGAAATAACCATTGGCAAGCTCACAAAGCTGACGATAAAGTCGTGCCCCTCGCGGGGCACGTGGATTGAAATTCTGATAAGACTACCATTCCCGGAAATGATGGTAAGGTCGTGCCCCTCGCGGGGCACGTGGATTGAAATGTCCTTGAACGTGGGGGAGTTTGTGGTGAACACGTGTCGTGCCCCTCGCGGGGCACGTGGATTGAAATGCCACGGTAATAAGCGCCGATACACTTATTCACGGGTCGTGCCCCTCGCGGGGCACGTGGATTGAAATTCCGGCGTGAATGAGTTCGGCGAGTTTATTTCGGGTCGTGCCCCTCGCGGGGCACGTGGATTGAAATCCCACGGGGAGCGCGCTAAGGTCTATCGACTGCATGTCGTGCCCCTCGCGGGGCACGTGGATTGAAATACGTACTTTGACCGATACTTATGAACGCTATCAGAGTCGTGCCCCTCGCGGGGCACGTGGATTGAAATTCGCAATGGCGTTGAGTATCTGTGTGATGTTGATGTCGTGCCCCTCGCGGGGTATGTGGATTGAAATGTGTTGACAATGATCGTATTGACCAGCTTGAAAATTTGTGCCCCTCGCGGGGCACTAGACTTAAACTGCCTATATTACGGATAACGCAGAGCTAATCGAGGGTATGCCGGTAAGTCCCGATATATCATCGTTGAGGTTAAACTGTGGATATCTTGCACCTGTGTCGGCGTCACCCTGATTTTTCAGTCTCATTATTGCTGTTCCGGATGGACAGCGTATACTGTTATCAGGAAACATCGTAATGTTTCTGATTTTTGCAGCATAACAGCAACTTACAGTGTTTTATGTGTATGATATTGATCATACCAGTATAATGCCCATTCTCAGCATTGAATGCATAACGTTTTGTTGTACAGCACCATTATACATTCTTTAACATAATGCTGTATAATAAGCATTGGCTCGCTTTCCTTGTGCTGAGGAAAGCGAGTCAATGCGCTTGTTATTTACTTTTCCGCCCTGCTACGGGTCAGAGTATGATCAGCAGCGCGCACACGACCGCAACCACGCCGCCCACAGCGCTAATCACGCCGTATATCTTTCTGGACTCTGGATCATTCTTTTCCTTCCCCAGATAGTACACGCCTGCCGCAAGCACAAGTATCCCAATAACGAGACCGATAATTTTTGCCGCCATGATTTTATCCTCCTTATTTCTTTCTCCAATTCAGCAGAAACGCCGAATTTGTGATTACAAGCACCGAGCCAGCATATATAACACGCGCGGTACGCGGAGTGAGACGGACAAGGCGTTCAATACCGGCACGTGCCTTTGCAACCGTCAGCTCCTCGAGCAATGAGCCCAGCTACATGATGACAGCAACTTCACCCGCAGCGAAATATTTGCCAATACATACAGAAGCGATGAGCGCCAGGGACACGAGCACGTCGGCTTTGATGTCAAATTCAGTCACAAGACCGATTATCGCTTCCATTACTATCGGCACACCGCAGAGGATTATCGCGACGCACATGATGTCAAACGGCAATGGCTGAATACCCAGCAAACTGAGAATCGTAGCAACACCGGAAATAATGAGCAGGACGATATCCTTCTTAGTCCCGCCGATTTCCATCAAATGCTAAAGCTTCTCCATAAACGAATCAACTTTCTTTTTCATACAACGCCTCTTTCCATACCCCATATGGTATGTTTGCATTATTCCAATACATGTATGCCGTGTCAATAGAAAAACGAAAAATTCTAATACATATAAAAAGCCCCTGCCTTCAGGAAGAAAGCAGGGTAAAATAATATATATAGGAAAAAGCGTAGGTGCAACGGTGTGCAGCGTAGGAGAATGAAATACACAAAACATATAACACATTGCAAAAATCTTGAAAACCGTAGGCTCCGTGCGCATTTTTTACCATATATCAGGATGCTAACAAGAAATACCAATGGCCGAAACCATTGGTATTACTACATTTGGCAGGGGAAGAAGGCTTCGAACCCTCGGCCTACGGTTTTGGAGACCGCCGCTCTACCAGCTGAGCTATTCCCCTATTTAATTGAAAGAATTGGTGGACCGTCAGGGACTCGAACCCCGGACCGACCGGTTATGAGCCGGTTGCTCTACCAACTGAGCTAACGGTCCAAATCTCACTAAAAATATTGCCGTCACGATATCGTGACGGCAATACCGTTTCAGTGGCGCCCCCTGTAGGATTCGAACCTACGACCCTGC
>URGI01000021.1 GCA_900547315.1 uncultured Eubacteriales bacterium
CGGCTTTCCGCAACTACTCTGCCACCAACGCTCTGCTGATCCTTGCCACGAAGCCGGACGCCCGCAGACTGGGCGACAAAGATTTCTGGCGGGATCAGGGCGTGTATATCAAGCGGCAGGAATTTGGCCGCCCCATCAAGATTGTCGAGTCCAACGGCGAGTACACCCGTGACGATGGCAGCATCGGCGTGTCCTACAACATCAAGCGGGTCTATGACATTTCGCAGACCACTGCCTGGACGAGAACGCCGCAGGCGGTTTCCCATGACGCACGGGCGCTGCTGAATGCCCTGATCTACAAGCGTCCTACGCCGGTGCAGTCCGTGGATGAGCTGCCGAATGGCATCGATGCCGTGTATGACCGTGAGCAGAACGCCGTTTTTGTCCGCCGTGGCTTGTCGGCAAACGACCTTTTCTGCGGTCTGTCCAAAGCGCTGGCGCAGGCGGAGCTTGCCCGGACCGGCGAGGAATACACCGAAGAAAATACCGGTTTCAAGGCGCAGTGCGTTTCCTATATCCTTGGCAAAGAGTTCGGTGTGGAGGTGAGCGGCTATGCCTTTGAAACGCCTGCCGACTTTTTGCGTACCGATGACCCGCAGACGATCCGTGCTGAGCTGACCGACATCCGGGACACCGCCTATGATATTTCCGCAAGGATGATGCGGTCGCTGGAACAGAGCAAAGCACCCCGCTTAAGCGAACAGGAGCAATGAATATGGGGAAACAGGAAAAACGGGTATTGACTCTTGACCGCTATGAGCACGGCGTTGTGGTCAATGCCCTCAATGAAATGCGGAATGATCTGCTGGAGGAAGAACGCCCCACCGACATTGTTGACGAAGTTCTTTTGAAGGTGATCGATGCCCCCGCAAAGAAGGTAAGGTGCCGAAGCGATGAAGAAAGAGAATAACCCTCTTGTCCTCTGCCTGTTCGGTATTCTCCCTGTGGTGTGGCTGGGGCTGCTGATTGCCCCTGCCGCCCACGGCGGTCTGCCGGAGATCGTCGCCCGGTTTCCTGCGGTGATGAACGACCCGTTTCATATCGAGCTTTGCGGGGACAGCCTGAAAACTGTCCTCGTTTTGCTCTGTGCCTACGGGCTTACGGTAGGTGTCATTCTGTCATCCCGCCGTAATTACCGCCGAGGCGAGGAACACGGTTCGGCCAAGTGGGGTTCTGCCCGAACCGTCAACCGAAAATACCGGGCAGCCGCTCCGGAGGACAACAAGATCTTCACACAGAATGTTCGGATGGGACTGGACGGACGAAAGCACCGCCGCAACCTCAACACGGTCGTTGTCGGCGGCAGCGGCGCGGGTAAGACGAGGTTTTACGCAAAGCCGAATCTGTGTCAGGCAAACACGAGCTTTACCGTGCTGGACCCGAAGGGTGAGCTGCTGCGAAGCACGGGACACCTGCTGCGGCAAAAGGGCTATGAGGTGCGTGTGCTGGATCTTCTGAATATGGAGAAAAGCCACTGCTACAATCCGTTTGTCTACCTGCGGGACGACAATGATGTGCAGCGGCTTGTGACCAACCTGTTCAAAAGCACCACGCCGAAAGGCAGTCAGTCCAACGATCCCTTTTGGGACACCGCCGCATCTATGCTCCTGCTGGCACTGATCTTCTATCTGAAATACGAAGCGCCGCCCGACGAGCAGAACTTCCCGATGGTCATGGAGATGCTGCGTGCGGCGGATGTGCGGGAGGACTGCGACGAATACACCTCACCGCTGGACGAGCTGTTTGAGCGGCTGGAAATGCGGGAGCCCGACCATATCGCTGTGAAATATTACAAGGACTATCATTCCGGCAGCGCCAAAACGCTGAAATCCATTCAGATCACGCTGGCGGCGAGGCTCGAAAAATTCAATCTGTCCTCGCTGGCGGCGCTGACCGCTACGGACGAGTTGGATCTGCCGTCCCTCGGTGAAAAGAAAGTAGCGCTCTTTGCCCTGATCCCCGACAATGACACCAGCTTTAACTTTTTGGTTAGCATCCTGTACACCCAGCTTTTTCAGCAGCTATTCTATCTGGCCGACCACAAATACGGCGGCAGTCTGCCCGTTCCCGTCCACTTCTTGATGGATGAGTTCAGCAATGTCAGCTTGCCGGAGGATTTCTCCAAGATCCTTGCGGTCATGCGCTCCCGCAATGTGTATGTGTCGATCATTCTGCAAAATGTAGCGGCACTCAAAGCGCTGTTTGAAAAGGAATGGGAGTCGATCCTCGGCAACTGCGATGAGTTCCTTTATCTCGGCGGCAACGAAACTTCGACCCACAAGCTGATCTCGGAATCCTATCTCGGCAAATCCACTATCGACACCAACACCTACGGAAAATCATCCGGGCGTAACGGCAATTACAGCACGAACTATCAGATCAGCGGCAGAGATCTTCTGACACCGGACGAGGTGCGTATGCTGGACAACCGTTACGCCCTTTTGTTTATCCGTGGTGAGCGTCCGGTGATGGACGAAAAATACGACATTCTGAAACACCCGAACATTGCGCTGACCGAGGACGGCGGCGCAGCACCCTATGAACACGGCGGGACGGAAAATGCCGTTGCGACGCTCTCGTTTGCAGGTGCTGCCGCCGAAACGCTGTTTGAATTCAATGAACCCATACCCGATTATGAGCTTCTTTCCGATGAGGATATAGAGGCTCTTTTTTAATTCAATTCAAGGAGGATGAACCTATGAAGGACACCAAAAAGGCCTCAAACAAGCTGCCCGTGCCCGGCAAGGTCAGAAAGGGCGTTCGTTTCTACTGCGCCGCTGTGCTGTCAGTCGCTCTTGTGCTCGGCTGCTCCGTCACAGCCTTTGCCGCCAATGACCCAATCGCCGTCGTGAACAACCTGAGCGATTTCATTTTCGGTCTGATCCGTGCGGTCGGGCTGATCCTGCTCGGCTGGGGCATCGTGCAGGTGGGGCTTTCGTTCCAGTCCCACGACCCCAGCCAGCGCAGCAACGGCTTTCTCACCCTTGCGGGCGGCATCGTCATCACCTTTGCCAAAGAAATTCTCAACCTGATCACGGGCTGAAAGGAGGCCGCAAATGGAAAAGTGCAAGTGTTATATCCACTCCCTGAAACAGGGAGAAACCCATGTGCTTGGTGAGGCGACGATCCTCAAACGCATCGGGGACAACGACTACCTTGCCGAATACAACGGTGTGAAGTGCCACGCCATATTCAATCCCTTTGCCGGGCGCTACTTTGTAGACGATGTGTACGGCGTGATTCGCAGTTCGCCCGACCGGGACAGCAGATAAATGATACGGTGCACGGGGCAGGTCACTTCGGCCTGCCCCTATTTGCCGGAAAGGAGGAAACTGTGAAGAAATACAGCATTATTTACGCCGATCCGCCTTGGCGGTACAAGGTCTATTCTAAAAAGGGACTTGGGCGCTCCGCCGAATCCCACTACCCGACAATGGAACTGGATGATATACGGGCGCTGCCGGTCGGCACGCTGGCCGCCGATGACTGTGTATTGTTTCTATGGACAACGATCCCGCTGCTGCACGACTGCTTTTCGGTCATGCGTGCATGGGGCTTTTCGTATAAGACGGTGGCTTTCGTATGGATCAAGCAGAACCGCAAGTCCGACAGTCTGTTTTGGGGCATGGGACACTGGACGAGAGCCAATGCGGAGTTCTGTATGCTTGCCACCAAAGGACACCCCAAACGCCGCTCGGCCGGTGTGCATCAAGTCATCCTCTCCCACATTGAGGAACACAGCAAGAAGCCAGAAGAAGCGCGGCGGCGCATCGTCGAGCTGATGGGCGATCTGCCCCGCATTGAACTGTTCGCCCGTCAGAAAGCGGACGGATGGGATGTTTGGGGCAACGAGGTTGCCTGTGATGTTGCGCTGACGGGAGGTGAGCCGAATGTCGGATAACTGGGTCGTACAGAATCTCGAAAACGCACTCGAAACTTGGAACGAAAAGCTGACAGAGATCTGGCAGCTCATTACGCAGTCGCCGGAGCAATTTAAGGGCGGCACGATCTGGAATGTGATCGTCGGCATCCACGGTGCGGTGCAGGCCATCGGGTTTGCGCTGCTCGTTTTGTTCTTTGTGGTGGGCGTGATGAAAACCTGCGGCAGCTTTGCAGAGCTGAAACGGCCGGAGCACGCCCTGAAAGTGTTCATCCGCTTCGTCCTTGCCAAAGCCGCCGTCACATACGGCTTGGAGCTGATGATTGCCCTGTTCAACATCGTACAGGGGCTGATCTCCACCATCATGAACGCCGCAGGCTTTGGGGCGGCGCAGGAAACCGTGCTGCCTGCCGAAATCGTGACCGCCGTGGAGGACTGCGGCTTTTTTGAAAGCATCCCATTATGGGCAGTGACCTTGATCGGCGGGCTGTTCATTACGGTCTTATCGTTTATCATGATCATGACCGTGTACGGCAGATTTTTCAAACTCTATCTCTACACGGCTATTGCCCCAGTCCCGCTCTCGGCCTTTGCGGGTGAGCCGTCACAGAACATCGGCAAGAGCTTTATCAAAAGTTATGCCGCCGTCTGCTTGGAGGGCGCGATCATCGTGCTTGCCTGCATCATCTTCTCGCTGTTTGCATCCAGTCCGCCTGTCGTCGATCCCGACGCCGCGGCGGTCACGCAGGTGTGGTCGTATGTGGGTGAGCTGATCTTCAATATGCTGGTACTCGTCGGCGCTGTTAAAATGGCCGACCGTGTTGTCAGAGAAATGATGGGACTGTAAGGAGGGAGAAATTTGGAAGTGAAAATCAATCGGGAGATCCGCAACTATACGGAATCCATGTTTTTCGGGCTGTCCATGCGGCAGTTCGTTTTTTCTGTCTTGGCGATCCTCGTTGCCGTGGGGCTGTACTTTCTGCTGAAACCCCACTTCGGGACGGAAACTGTCAGTTGGATGTGTATTCTCGGTGCCGCACCCTTTGCGGCGCTGGGCTTTATCACTTACCACGGTATGACCGCCGAGCAATTCCTCTGGGCGTGGCTGCGCTCGGAGCTGTTAGAGCCGAAAGAGCTTTGCTTTGAAGCATCGAACCTCTACTATGAAGCGCTTAAAGACAAATTGGAGGGAGGAAAATCATGATCAAGACGCTGAAAAACCTGCTGAAACAGGACAAGGAGCGGTACACCGTGCCCCGCAAGGTGCAGGATGTGATCCCCGTCCGCCGCATCTGGAAGGACGGCATTTTTCAGGTGGGCAGCCGCTTTTCCAAGACCTATCAGTTCACCGACATCAACTACCTCGTGGCAAGCCGTGAGGACAAGGAGCAGATGTTTCTTGCCTATTCGGAGCTGCTGAACAGTCTGGATTCCGGGGCGACGACAAAGATCACCATCAACAATCGCAGGCTGAACCGGGCAAATTTCGAGCAGTCGATCTTGATGCCCATGCGGGGCGATGCCTGCGATGTGTACCGCAGGGAATACAATCAAATGTTGCTGGACAAGGCCACCGGCGCCAACGGCATCATTCAGGAAAAATATATCACGGTGTCGGTCTGCAAAAAGGACATTGAAGAAGCCCGCACCTACTTTGCCCGGATCGGCGCTGACTTGATTGCCCATTTTGCCGCCCTCGGCTCTAAGTGTACCGAGCTGGACGCCGCCGAAAAGCTACGGGTGCTCCACGACTTCTACCGTCAGGGTGAAGAAGCGGCGTTTCACTTCGACCCACAGGACATGATGCGTAAGGGGCACGATTTCAAGGACTATATCTGCCCCGACTCTATGGAGAAAAGCAGCGACTGCCTGAAGCTGGGCGAAAAATACTGCAGGGTCTTGTTTTTGAAGGACTACGCTTCGTATATCAAAGACAGCATGGTCACGGAGCTGACCGATTTCAACCGAAATATGATGCTGTCGATCGATGTTGTGCCGATCCCCACCGACGAGGCCGTGCGGGAGGTGGAAAATCGTCTGCTCGGTATCGAAACCAATATCACCAACTGGCAGCGCAGGCAGAACGCCAACAACAATTTCTCCGCTGTCGTGCCCTATGATATGGAGCTCCAGCGCAAGGAAAGCAAGGAGTTTCTGGACGACCTGACCACGAGAGATCAGCGGATGATGCTTGCCGTTATTACGATGGTCATTACCGCCGACGACAAAAAGCAGCTCGACAGCGATACCGAAACGGTGCTTGCCGTGGCACGAAAGCATATGTGCCAGCTTGCCGTTCTGAAATTCCAGCAGTTCGACGGGCTGAACACCGTTCTCCCCATCGGCACACGGAGGATCAATGCGTTTCGCACCCTCACCACTGAGAGCCTTGCGGTGTTTATGCCCTTTAAGGTGCAGGAGGTACAGGACAAGGGCGGCATTTATTTCGGAGAGAACGCCATCTCCCACAACCTCATCATGTGCAACAAAGCAAATCTTCTGAACCAGTCGGCGTTTCTGCTGGGCGTGCCCGGTTCGGGCAAATCGTTCAGCGCCAAGGAGCTGATCGCTTTTCTCATTCTCAATACCGCCGATGATGTGTTGATCTGCGATCCGGAAAACGAATTTGGTGCGCTGGCGGCGGCGCTGGGTAAGGAAACGGCGACCGTCATTCATATGGCGGCTGGCGGCAAAGACCGTTTGAACGCCATGTATATGGTGGACGGCTACGGCGAGAACAACCCCATCGTGGAGAAATCGCAGTTCATCATGTCCCTTGTGGAGCAGATCGATAAGGCCGGTGTCGGCCCGCAGCAAAAATCCATCATCGACCGCTGCACGGCGCTGGTGTATCAGGACGCCGAGCGGACGGGTAAGCCCGCTACGCTCTGCGACCTGCGAAACAAGCTGCTGGAACAGCCCGAAGAAAAGGCAAAGGAGATCGCCTTGTCGCTGGAGCTGTTCACCACCGGCTCACTGGATATTTTCGGACATGAAAGCACCGTCGACCTCGATAAGCGCATTGTCGTATTCGATATTCACGGCCTTGGCGAGCAGTTGAAGCCGACGGGACTGCTGGTGATCACCGACACCATACTCAACCGTGTCACCCTCAACTGGAAGAAGGGCAAGCGCACCCACATCTTCATCGACGAATTTCATGTCGTTTTTGAAAATGAGCAGAGCGGCATTTTCTTTAATTCCGCATGGCGACAGTTCCGTAAGCGCAACGGTTATCCCACCGCCATCACGCAGAATGTGGAATACCTGCTGGATTCCGTGCAGGCGAGCACCATGCTCTCCAACTCCGAGTTCGTGGTCATGCTCAATCAGGCGTTTTCCGACCGTGCCAAGCTCTCGAAGCTCCTGAACATCTCCGACGAGCAAATGAGCTATGTCACCAACGCCGACGCAGGCTGCGGGCTGATCAAATACGGCTCGGCGCTGGTGCCGTTTATCAACCGTTTTCCCAAAGATACCGAGCTTTACCGCTTGATGACGACGCGCCCCGGCGAGGGTGTGTTCGGCAGCGGAAACGCATCTTAAAGGAGGCCATATATGAAAAGCAAATATCTGATGATCGGGGCGGCCGTATGTGCCGCCCTTTTCCTTTTCTCCGGCATCATGCTCTGTCGGCAGTATGCGGACGGAAAACAGGCCACCGAAGCCTTTGAACAGGTCGCCGCACTGGTGGAAACCAAGCCGTTGCCGGAGCTGACGGCATTTGAAAAGTATCGGGCGGTGCAGGAACAGAACAGTGACTTTGTGGGCTGGCTCTCCGTTCCCGGCACGAACATCGACTATCCCGTGATGCAGACCGTGGACGAGCCGAATTTCTATCTGAAACGGGGCTTTGACAAACAGTACAGCGATTACGGCGTGCCCTATGTACAGGAAAACTGCGACATTGCGCTGTCCGACAACTGCGTGATCTACGGCCACCACATGAACAACGGGACGATGTTTACCGATCTCTGCAAGTATGAAAACGAGGACTTTTATAGAGAGCACAAGACCATCCATTTTGATACGCTATCTGGCTTTGGCGAATATGAGATCGTGGCGGTGTTCAAGACCGTCGCCTATTCCGAGCAGGGCTTCAAGTATTACCACTTTACCCGTGCGGAGTCGGCGGAGGACTTTGATGATTATATCGCCCAATGCAAGGCACTTTCTCTTTATGACACCGGCGTAACGGCGGAATACGGCGACAGGCTGATCACGCTTTCTACCTGCGAATACAGCCGCAAAAACGGGCGCATGGTCGTTGTTGCCAAGCGGATCGCCGCGCCCTCTGCGGAGGTGGGCAACAATGCCTGACATCAAAACGAGAGATGTGGTCAAGGGAACGGTAAAGGTGATCGACAAATCGGCGGTGGCCGCTGAGCGGATGAAGGATGCCTATGTCCGCACCAAGGACAAGGCGGAGCGCGGCGTTTTTGCAGCGGAATCCTCTCCCGAAGAATACGCCGCCGACCGCACTTTGACCGGGGTGGAAACGGCAGCTCACGAAGCCGCATACGGGGTGGATAAGGCTAACCGCAAGGGTGTAAAGGTCACCAAGCAAAACATCTCCAAGGCAAAAGGGAATTTTCAGGCGAGAGCGGCGGGTTTGCCGAAAAATCCAGCGCATAGCACCATCAAAGCGAATAGTCGCAGTAGAAAGGCATTTGCGAGTTCCACAAGGAAGACGGCTGTCAAGGCTACTACTACCGCTGTTAAAGCCGTAATTGCCAAAGCGAAGGCCTTAGCCGCAGCTATCGCCGCCGGTGGATGGGCCTCTGTCACCGTCATCATCGTAGTCTGCCTGATCGGGCTGATCGTCGGCTCTTGTTTCGGCATCTTCTTCTCCGGCGAGGGCAACGGCACGGGGCAAACTATGCGGCAGGCTGTGCAGGAAATTAACGCCGACTATCAGTCGCAGATCGATACCGCAAGGGCAAATCTCACCTATGATGAGCTGGAGATGTCCGGCTCCCGTGCCGTCTGGCCGGAGGTGCTGGCCGTGTATGCGGTGAAAACCACCACCGACCCCAACGATCCGCAGGAGGTCGCCACGGTGGACGATGCCAAGAAAGCCATCCTCAAAGATATTTTCTGGCAGATGAATGAAATATCTTCTCACATTGAGAGAAAGCCCGGAAAGATTATCACCGAAACCGATGACGGCCACGGGAACATTGTAGAAACCATTACAACGGTCACACACACCTACCTTTATATTACGGTCAGCCACAAGACCGCCGCAGAAATGGCAGACCGTTTCAACTTCAACGCCGATCAGCGGCAGCAGCTCTCTGAATTGCTTGCCGAGGAAAACCGTAGTATGTGGTCAGCCGTCCTTTACGGCATTTACTCCGGGGACGATGCTATCGTCACGGTGGCCTTGTCGCAGATCGGCAATGTGGGCGGTCAGCCCTATTGGTCATGGTATGGATTTAACTCCCGTGTGGAGTGGTGCGCCTGCTTTGTATCTTGGTGTGCGAATGAGTGCGGCTATATCGACAGCGGCGTTATTCCGAAGTTCGCAGGCTGTGTCAATGGGGTGCAGTGGTTCAAGGACCGTGGACAATGGCAGGACGGCAGCTTTGAGCCGTCTGCCGGTCAGATCATTTTCTTCGATTGGGACAACAAGGGCTCGTCCGGTCCGCAGGACGGGCAGTCCGATCATGTCGGCATCGTGGAGAAATGCGAAAACGGCATTGTCTACACCATCGAGGGCAATTCCGGCGACAGCTGCCGACAGCGCCAATATCCGGTGGGATACTACGAAATTTTAGGCTACGGTATTCCAGAATAGATAAGAAAGAGCACGAAAAACCATATATAATGGCATTTGTTCATTTTTCTTGGCGCGAACGCAACCCCACCAAGAGAAACAAAACGCGGGCGGTGCAACAGCACCGCCCGCTTTCTCGATTTAACTCTAAATTGTCACATAAATTTCATTCGGACCAATATATTCATCCACGGCTCTCCACCGAACTTTTGATGCACATATTGTAGTACCTGTATAGCTTTCTATATCCTTTACTGATAACCCACCGCAATCACACCAATAAATGCGGTCTTCCTTTATGATCATCGTTGCATCTAGTATTTCACTGGTATAGTTTTCATCATTCGGAAACAGCCGCAGATACTTTAACCCCATAAACTGCATTTCAATCACAGACGGGTTTTTGAACTGCCGTTGAATGATCACGCTCAGTATTCTCCGGTTGTTGATCGGAAACATACTCAATGTCTCCTCCACATATGCACCGCTGATATATTTGATCTCTTTTACGCAGCTGTCGTGAAATCCATACATGGCATCCATAAAGCTGTTTAAATCTTCTTCGTCTGCAATTTCATTCCACATATATTCTCCCCTCCAATTGTGCCGAAATGATCTCCCGCCTGAAAGTACCGCTGCAATACAGTGAGGTGTTCCCCTGAACACTACCTGCTGAAAATCATTTGGCATTGTCACTCCGAAGAGAGTTGCCGTATGATTCTGATGCGTGCCTGTGGCGCATTATAATCGTTGAACATACGTACTAAATTCTCATGCAGGCATTCCAGACGCACACTTGCCGGCTCGAACTCGGTCAATGGGCATTGACCACAGTCACCAATGAACAGTTCAACCTCACCTGCACAATCCGCCGCGTACCGGACAATATCGCATACCGAGTTCATACGCTCCGCAAACGGTGCGCTGCTGCAAGTTCCATTGTACCAGCAGTCATCTGGGAGGAGCAGCCTTTCGCAGTTGTCATACAGAAAGTCATCGGAAATGCTGCATACAAACGCGTCTTCACATTCCGTCAGCCCGACGTTCGAAGCGGTCGGAAAAAATGCTCCTATATTTCTCTCTGCCGAGAGATCAACGATTCGCCGCCGCAAGCTGTCCGGAGACATTTGCACATTTTGAGCCGTTATGAGGCAAATTTTACTCATTTGTTTATTCTCCTCGCAGTCAATTCTGGTTTCTCTCCAGATGAACAAGTCCGAATTTTCTATAATTCAAGCACGAATTTACAACCCAATTTGGAATGCTGTCCTCAGAAGTATAAGACGACACATATATCGACAACCCTGCATCCTTTTCAAAGTCATGATATGGCGGCACAGCGTCGGCAAAGTTCCCTATGGGAACGAATTTCATACGTTTCAGTCTCTGTGCAGACGGAATAGATATTTTGAACATGAAGTTGTATCCGGCATCATATTGAAACGATGGCAGCAATCCGAGTGAATCCAATTCGCTTGTGCTCTTTGGTATAACATCCGGAGGCGACAGCGTCAAGCAGACCAGCTGAGTGTCATCGGCCGCCGAGATGCCGACCTTGCGGGCAATAATATTCCAATCGTCCAAACCAAAACGTGCCGGATAAGCACCCGACATTTTATAGCAGAACGTATCCCCGTCTCTCCAAGGCACCGTGTATCTGACAGGCTTTAAATACGCCTTTTTCTTTCCTGTGTGCGGCAAGTCGCAGACCGCAGTTTCCGCGTCTATGACTGCCGCTTTATACTCATCCGGAACTATTGATGTTAAGTATGCGAAGCCTTTCGATGCATTCTTTATAACTGCATCAGTCAGTTCATCAGACATATACATAGCCACGGCCAATCCGCCCCACACCTGTGAGGCGTCATCCGGATCTGACAGCTCTTCCGAATACATAGCGAGAACCTCACCGGCTGCTCTGTCACGCGCCAAGCCGGTATCACGAAAGTGCTCGTAAGTTTTGCATACGTCCGCTGCCAGCGGAAAAATGTCAAATATTTCATTCCAAGTCATAGCAGGCTCCTTCAATGTGTTTCCACACTCTGAGAGTACCAAACGCAAGCCGGCATGTCAACAGCTTTAGCTCTTTACGCAGTACACCCCCGACGGGGAATTCCGTCGGGGGTGCGTTATATTCTTTTTCTTATCAGCCGACGAGGTGGTTTGTGCCGATGAGGAGCGAGATCTCCTCGCCCGCCGTGAAGCCTTCCATCTGAATATACATGGGGACGCCGCTCTGGTCGCCGGCAAAGAACACCGTGATATAGCCCGCACCGGCAAAGTCCGTGAGCAGCTTATCCTGCATGGTGCCGTCGTCACCGAGGATGGTATACCCGCCGAAGCCCCAGTACTCCGCAAGCATCGCGCAGCAGCGGCCGACCGTCATGCCGTCGGGAACGATGTCCGAATAATTTGCGCCTCTCGTTGACACCGCGAGGCGGGTTATTTTGCCGGTCTGGATATCCACGTTCAGGTTCAGATGATACCCCGAACCGCCGCAGTCGATGACATAGCAATGCGGGAAGATACGGCCATACCAATATTCGCCTTCGTTCTGCGCATTCGACTCCAATATCATGTTCGCCGACTCCCCCGAATCGACCTGCGCGGGCAGCAGGCCGATCTCCTGCATACGCGTCAGCTCCTTCTTCGTCACGTTCCAAGCCTGATTCGGACTCGCAACGCGCACCGCCGCATAGGCGCTGCCCGTCAGCAGCAGGACTATCATCGCCGCCACCATCACCGTTCTCAGCGCGCGGCGCACCGGCCGCCGCTGCGGCCGTGCCGAGGCTGCGGCCATGACCGCGTTCACCGTCTCCGGATCCGCCGCAAGCGGCGAAAACGCACGGCGTACCTTTTCTCTGTTATTCATTCAATCATCCTCCGTCAGAAAATTTTTCAGTTTTGCCCTTGCGCGTGACAGCCGTGTGGTAACGGTATTGAGCGGTACGCCCAGAAGCTCCGCGATCTCCGGTGTGGAGTAGCCCTCGTAGTAATACATCAGCACCGCCACGCGATACTTCTGCTCCAGCCGCATTATCCCGCAGAACAGCCCGCGATCCTCCGCGGTCTCGAACCGGAGCGTCGACGCGTAGTCCTCGATGCTCTCCACACGCCGCCAAGGCGAGCGGAAAACCTTTTTGCACTGATTCACCGTTACGCGGATCAGCCAGTTTTTAACGTGCTCCTCCGACTCGAACAGTGTATCCGTGCGATAGAGCCTGAGCAGCACCTCCTGCGTGACGTCGTCAGCGTCATCGCGGCTGCGCATGTAACCGTAGGCCACCCTGAACACCATATCCATGTACTTCTCAGCCAGCGCGGCAAAGCGTTCTCGTGTAAGCATGTTTGTCTCTCCTGTTCTTGAAAAGCCTTTCACATGTAATATCCGGCACGCGGGCGTTTTCTTTCAGAGATGAAATAAATTTTTTGATTTTTATAAAAATGGCGGCCTTTCGGCCGCCTTCTGACTGAAGACAAATCTGTCGGCAGTGTATGGAATTGCATGGGGAGAGTGCAGAGAGGGGACTCCCGTCCCCTCTCTGCGTTTAATCCGATCTTATTCAGGAGTGTTTTTGAACACTCCTGAATAAGCCCTCAAGGTGTCGAACTCTATCGGCGCCTTGAGGGCGGCCTTTCGGCCGCCCTTTTCGCGTTATATTACATTATGATGCACTTTTTGGGGCAGGCTTCGGCGCATGTTCCGCAGGCGACGCATTTCTCGTCGTCAAGCTTCCAGGTCTTGTTCGCGCGGTCTACCTCTATCGCTCCGGCGGGACACTTTCTTGCGCAGAGCGTGCAGTAGACGCACTTCGCCGGATCGCTGACAGGCTTGCCGTCGTCGCGGGGCTTTACCTCTGCGGCGGGAGCATCGGCGGATACCGCAGGAGCAGCAGGCTTCGCGGCGGGGGCGGGAGCGGCCATCTTGACGGGCGGCTTCTTGATAAAGCTGCCGGTGACGAGCAGGTCCTCTTCCTTGGTCGCTATCATGTGATAGTCGCCGGTTAGCTCTATCGCCTTGCGGGAGCAGAAGTCCGCGCAGGTGGCGCAGAAGGTGCAGGAGCCGAGATTGAAAGTCAGGGTGATCTTGTCGCCCTCCTCGGTCTTCTCGACCGTGCGGCTGATGGCATTGCCGGCGCAGACGCGCTCGCACATGCCGCAGCCGATGCACTTATCGGCGTGATAGACTATTCTGCCGCGATAATTGGGAGCGGCCTCGCTTGGTACGGCGGGGTACATGGCGCAGCTCGGCTTGCTGAAGAGCTGGCTTATGGCTTCTTTTACAAACGGAAAGTCCATTACTTCTGCTCCCTCTTTTCCTTGAGAATTTTTGTTGCGAGAGCGAGTCCGTCGATGATCGCCTCCGGCTTCGGGGCGCAGCCCGCGATGTCAACATCAACGGGAACATACTTGCTCAGCGGCCCCGCGACGGAGTAGCTGCCGCGAAAAACATTGCCTGACTGCGGACAGGAGCCCATCGTGACGATGCAGCGCGGCTCCGGAACCTGAGAGATGGCGCGCAGCACGCGGGGCAGAGACTGCTTGGTGACGGGGCCGGTAACGACGACGATGTCGGCATGGCGCGGCGTCCCCGCGAGCTTGAAGCCGAGGCGCTCCGCGTCATAGCGCGGGGTCAGCACGGAGACAAGCTCTATGTCGCAGCCGTTGCAGGAGCCGGCGTTGATATGGAACAGCCACGGAGATTTCGCGGTGCTTTCCGCGATAAGTTTTTTGAACATATACGCCCCTCCTTACAGACCGTACCACGCGAGGACAAGGCTTATCAGCGCAAGTCCGGTGACGACGGTCCAGTAGTATTTAAATATCTGCTCGATCTTGAGCCGCGCGGTGACGGCGTGGACGAAGGAGATCGACACGGCTGTCAGAACCACGCAGAGCGCGAACACGATGATGCCGTCAACGACGAGCAGTCCCGTGCCGATGCCGCCGAGGAACAGCGCGACGAACATCGAGGTAAGCGTCAGCATCTTGACCGCGTGGCTGAGCTTGAATATGCCCAGCGGCGCGCCGCTGTACTCGGCCAGCAGACCTTCGCATATCTCGGTCTCGGCTTCGGCGGCATCAAAGGGGTGATTGCCGGTCTCGCCGGGGATGGTCATCAGAAACGCGATGGCCGCAGGAATCATCGAGGGGTGCAGTATCAGGCTGCCGTTATGTATCTGGTACTCCGCGATCTTCGTCATGGAGAACGTGAGCCCGGTTCCCATCGCATCGCCGACAGTCTTGCCGATGGCGAGCAGCACCAGCACGAGCGGAAGCTCGCAGGAGATGATCGTGACCATCTCGCGGCTGAGGCCGACGCCGGCATAGGGCGAGCCGGAGGCCGCGCCGCCCATTATCGTCGCGATGGCGGGGATGAGCAGCAGGTAGAGGATGACGATGACGTCCGCGATATCGCCGAGCACTGCAAACGGCGTGAAGCCGCGGATGGGGATGAACAGCTGGATGACAACCAGCGCCGCGAAGCCGACTATCGGGGCGGCGAGGAAGGTTGTCTTGGAAGCCGCTGTGGGGATTATCGTCTCCTTGCCGCAGAGCTTGAAGAAATCATAGAACGGCTGAAGCACCGGCGGGCCGACGCGCTTCTGCATCCGCGCGACGAGCTTGCGGTCGATACCGCAGAGCAGCAGCCCCGCGACGAAGCAGAACAGGAAGCCGGGGAAGATAAGGATATAGCCGAGATACTGGAGATAATTCAGAACCATATTCATAATCCCACCTCCTTAAAGTGCTATCTGCATGAACAGCGTGGCCAAGGCCAGCGCCACGACCGCCCAGAGGGCATAGTCGTTGACGACGCCGCTGTGCAGGTCGTGCATGAAGCTGAAGTAATGCCGCCAGTTATGCTTGAAGCCCCAGAAGAGGTCTCCGCCGCCGACCTGAGAATACACGCTCTTTTCGCCGCCGAAGAAGAGGTCGTATTTCCCGTCCTCGGACGCGGACTTCTTCTCGCTGACCTGGTCGTATTTGCCCATTATCGCGACAAGCGTGACCGCAAGCAGCGCGATCGCCAGCACGAGCAGCCAGTGGATCGGGTTCCACGCGCCGACTCCGGCAAAGCTTATCGCCTGAGCCGCAGGCGCGTTCGCGCCCATGACGCTCTCGGCATAGCCTGCGCCGAGCATGCTGTTGATGTAATTGCCGACGTTGAACACCGCCTCGGCCGCGGGCTGGGTGAGATTCTCAGTGACCCAGTTCGGGAAGATGCCGCTGAGGATGCAGACTGCCGCAAACAGTCCCATCGCAAGGCGCATCCCGAAGGGGACTTCCTTGACGTTTTCATACTCGGCGGGCAGTTGGCCGAAGAACACCGACTGCGTGACCTTTACAAAGGACGCAAGCGTCAGTACGGAGGTGACGAGCGCGATAACGGTCACGAGCAGGAAGCCGATGTTGCCGCTCTCGACCGCCTTCATATAGGTCGCCTGATAGATCATCCACTTGGACGCAAAGCCGTTGAAGGGCGGCACGCCGCTTATCGACGCCGCGCCGATCAGGAACAGCACCGTGGTGTGCGGCATTTTCTTTGAAAGTCCGCCGAGCTTGCCGAGGTCGGTGGTGCCGGTCTGGTGCAGGACGGCGCCGGCGGCGAGGAACAGCAGACCCTTGAACATGGTGTGGTTCATGGCGTGGAACAGTCCGGCGGACATGCCGAGCGCCGTGGACAGGCCGACGGCGGTGAGCACGTAGCCGATCTGGGAGATACTGTGGAACGCAAGCAGGCGCTTGAAGTCATGCTGCGCCAGCGCCATAGTGACGCAGACGAACATACTGACGCTGCCTACGAACACAAGCAAAAACTGCATTGCGCCAAGTCCCATGCTCTGGAACAGGAAGTAGGTAAGACGGATGATGCCGTAGATACCGGACTTTGTGAGCACGCCGGAGATGAGCACCGAGATGGAGGCCGGAGCCGCGCCGTGCGCATCCGCCGCCAGCGGATGGAAGGGCACGATAAAGGCCTTGGTGCTGAAGCCGACAAAGAGCAGGGCAAAGGCAAGCTTTGTGGAATTATTGAGATTGCCGGGGATGAGTGCGGAGAGCTGGGCGAAGTTCAGGGTATGCACCTGCGCGTAGAGCATTATCGTGCCGACCAGTATGCAGGTCGAACCGATGCAGCCGACGGCAAGGTACTTAAACGCTGCCTCAAGCGCACCGTGCGCGGTATTTCTAAACGCAGTGAGCGCAACGGCGGCAAAGGTGAGTATCTCGACCATGATGAACATATTGAAGATATCACCCGAGAGGACAAGACCCATAACGCCGCCTGCGAGCATGAGAAACAAGGTATAATACTGCGGGACGTTGTCGTCATGGCTCATGTACTTGAAGGAGTAGACGCAGGAGACGAACACCGCCGTTGAGATAAGCAGACCGAAGAACAGGCTCAGTGCGTCTACCTCCATTGCAATGCCGATGGCATAGCCTCCGGCCATGGAGCGGCTGCCCATCCAATAGTTTATTATCTCGCCCTCGAGCATGACGGGCTTGACGAGATACACCATACATGCAAGAGATATTGACACTGCGAGGAACGCCACGATGTTGCGGAAGGTCTTATACTTGCCGAACATGACGATAAGGAACGCGCCGAGGAACAGCACCATGACGGAGTAGACCGGGAAGTGCTGATAATTCAGGATATTTGTCATCCTCTCAGCCTCCTTATCTCACGGGTGTCGATAGTGCCGTACTGCTCCTCAAGCTTGATGACCAGCGCGAGGGACATCGCCGTGACACATGCGCCAATGACGATGCTCGTCAGGGTCAGCGCCTGCGGGATAGGGTCTACAAAGTGGCTGGCCGCGGTCAGCTCGCCCTCGGTGAAGATAGGGGCGGTGCCGCCGTTATAGCCGATAGAGATTATCAGCAGGTTCACGCCGTAGTCGGCGATGCCGAGGCCGATGACCGTTTTGATAAGGTTATACTTGGTTATTATCGTGTAAAAGCCGAGAACTATAAGGAAAAAGGATGCGATATAGTTAAAAGTCATCATATTCTCCACCTCATTTCTTATAGTCGATGTCTTTGCCGACGAGCAGGCCGAGCATGGATATCGCAAGCACAGACACGCCCGTAAGCACGTTCAGGCCGACCGCCTCGTCCATCCACGCTATCGTGCCGGAGCTGATAAGGTCGCCGATATTGCCGTTCGTGAATGCGAAGTTCTCGCAGAACTGCGCGCCGAACACGATGCCCATGAACGCGATCGCAATGTACAGCGTCACGGCGAAGCCCTCAAAGCGGCGCAGGAAGCTGGGGCGGAATGCGTTCACGGTGTTCTCATAGCCGTGGCCGAGGTAGATGAGCACGACCACCGCGACCATCAGCACGCCGCCCTGGAAGCCGCCGCCGGGGGAAAGGTGGCCGTGCAGGATGACGTAGAAGATGTAAACCAGCGTCAGAGGCAGGATCTTGTCGCAGCCGCAGCGCTGTATAACGCGCTTTATGGTGCGCTTTTTGCCGTCATTCATTCTTTTCTGCCTCCTTTTCCGATTTTTTAGAGAAGAGTATGACCGCAGAACCGGCAACGGCGGTTATGAGGATGAACGCCTCACCCATGGTATCGTAGCCACGGAAGTCGAATACTATCGAGGTGACGTCGTTGACGGAGTGGGTCTTGTCGAGGTTTTGCTGGATTATCGCGGCGGCCGCGCCGTCGGCGTTCGAGTCGTCATAGGAGGCGGGGTCCTGCATCAGCTCATACTCGCTCACGGCGGGCTTGCCGTTATAGGTGGGTTCCATTTTGCCCATGGTGACGGCCGCGAACACACCGGAAAACAGGAGAACGCCAAGAGAGACCCAAGTAAGAAACTTCTTCATTTATCGTCCCCTCCTCGAATTTTCTTGAGCGCGACAATGAATATCAGCGGTGAGAGCGCAGCGCCGACGGCGGCCTCGGATATCGCAACGTCGGGAGCCTGAAGTATCAGGAATTCCGCCGCTGCGAATATTCCGGTCACGCCCAAAGCGATGACGGAGGAAAGCAGCTTTTCAAAGTGGCAGGCCATAATCGCGGAAACGACGAGACCGAGCAGCACCACGATATTGAGAATCATAACTATATTACTCATCGCCGAAATCCCTCCTGAAATCATCAATTTCCATGCGCTTTTCGGGACGGATACCCGCTCTGTACGCGCCCTTTGCGATAGCGTGAGCGCCCACGGGGTTGACGGTGATGACAAGCGCGCCGATGACGGCGATCTTTATCGCAGTCGCGGGGTGCCCCATGATGAAGATTGCATACAGCAGGCCGCCGATGGCGACGCCCAGCATACCGAGAGTCGTGATGCAGGTGCTCGCCTGCATACGGCAGAAGGTATCCGGCATTTTCAAAACGCCGAGAGTACCGGCCAGCGCGAAGAACGCGCCTATGACAAGCAGTGCGTCAATTACTATCCTGAGGGCCATCATGCCACCTCCCCTTATCAAGATAACGCCCGACGAGCATGGTGTTTATAATGCCGAGCAGCGCGCTGATTATCGCAACGTCGAGGAATATTCCTCTGCCGGTGTACAGCGCGTAGAGTATCATCGCGCAGGATATCAGGATATCCGCGCTGTCCCCCGCGACCATTCTGTCCGCCGCGGTGGGGCCTTTGATAAGACGATACAGATTGATAAACGCAAAGAGCGCGAAGAGCGCGGAAAAGATTACAAGCTCAATCATTTCCATATCCTCCTTATCCATTTTTCCAGAGTTCCCTTTATCATGTCTCCGGCCTTCTCACGGTCGGTCTCGGACACGTCTATCCAGTGGATATAGAAGTAGTCCTGCCCTTCCTCCTCGGTGATGTCGAGAGTAATGGTGCCGGGGGTGAGGGTGATGGAGTTTGCGAGCATGGCTTCGGGGTAGCCGTCGCCGAGGTTCACCGGAACCTTGACGATGCCGGGGTTGACCTTCTTCTTACAGTCGCCGAAGCAGCGCTTGGCGACGTCCCAGTTGGCCTTCAGCAGCTCCCACATAAAAACCGGTATGTACGCGAGCAGCGAGAAGAAGTGCACGGGATTGAAGAAATGGAACGCGTGCTCATGGACGAAGAACCGCGCGGAGAACAACGCCACCGCAAGACTCACGATCGCGCCCGCCGCAAGCTCCTGCGCGCTGAAGTTCCATGTGAGCAATATCCAGAACGCGTAGCAGACGATGAACGTGGATATCACTGCGGGAAATCTTGTTTTTTGCAAGAGGAAACCTCTCCTTCCTGTGTTTTATTACTCCACTTTCAGACTTTCGACAAAGAACTCGCGTCCAGCGGTCATTTTTATCGCCGTGCTGCGGCACTCCGGACAGCAGGCTTTTTTCCTGTCCGCCGCGCCCTCATGGCCGCAGTCGAGGCATCTGAACCGCGCTTCGATCGGCTCTATCACGAGCGCCGCCCGCTCGGCCGCGCTGCCCGCCGCCGCTATCGGGAAGAACTCCCGCAGGCATTCCGGCACGATGCCGGAGTATTCGCCGACGCGCAAAGTGATCTCAAGCACGTTTTTGAAGCCGCTTTTTTCCGCTTCGGAGTTTACGATGTCGATAATTCCCTTTGTTATTGCCAGCTCGTGCATCTTATCTGTCGAGGCAGCTGAAGCACGGGTCTATGCTGGCGATGATGAGCCCCGCGTCCGCCACGGTATTGCCGCGCAGCATGTGCGGCACGGTGGGGGTGTTCTTATAGGACGGGACATGTATGCTGACGCGGTGGTTATTGAACCCGCCGTTGCCGACGACCATATGGGTCAGCTGGCCGCGCGGCGCTTCGTGTCTTGCTACCGTCTGCCCCTCCTGTATCTTTACGAGCTTGTTGCCGAGGTTTATCGGCGTGTCAGGCAGATTTTCAAGCGCCTGACGGATTATCTTGATGCTCTCGTAGCATTCGAGCGCACGCACGACGACTCTTGCGAACACGTCGCCGCTCTCGACCACGGGCACGTCAAAATCGAAGTCCTCATAGGAGGAGTAGGGAGCGTCCTTGCGGACGTCTATCTTCACGCCCGACGCTCTCGCGTGGGGGCCGACGGCGCCCATGCGCAGCGCATCCTCGCGCGTCAGCACGCCGACGCCCTTTGTGCGCATGGCGATGGTCTTATCCGTCAGCGCGATCTCGGTTATCCTGTCAAGCGGAGCCTTGAGCTTGTCGCAGGCGGCAAGCAGCTCACGGCGCAGCTCATCGCTTATATCGCGTCTCGCGCCGCCGATTGTGACCATAGCGTAATTTACACGGTTGCCAGTCATTTTCTCCAGCAGATCCATCACCAGCTCGCGCTCATCCCAGATATGCATGAACATGCTGTCATGCCCGATTATATGGCAGGCAATGCCGAGCCACAGGAAGTGCGAATGCAGCCGCTCAAGCTCGGCAGTAATAACACGGATGTACTGGCCGCGCTTCGGCACCTCTATGCCGTTTATGCTCTCGACGCACATCGCGTAGGTAAAGGCGTGAGAGTGGGAACAGATGCCGCAGACGCGTTCGACCAGCACGAGGGTCTGTATCGCGTTGCGCTCGGTTGCGAGCTTTTCTATGCCGCGGTGGTTATAGCCGACAAACACATCCGCGTCGCGGATGACCTCGCCCTCGGTATAGAGCTTCGCGTGTATCGGCTCCTCCAGCGCGGGATGGTACGGGCCTATGGGAACTATATAGCTCATTACTGCTCCTCCTTCAGGTTTTTATCGACCAGTTCCTTCAGCGGCATGACGAGTATCTGCCCCTTGCCCTGCGTTTCGAGCATGTCTTCGGGCAGGAACAGGCGCTGTGAAACGTCCAGTCCCTCAAACTCGATGCCCATCAGCTCGTTGAGCTCCCGCTCCGGCCATGAGGCCGCAGTGTCATAGATCTCCGAAATGCTCGGCACCTTCATCTCGCCTATAACGTGGTACGACTCTACCGCCGGATCGACCGCGTAGTCATAGGAGATGTCGGCCTCGCCGTCCTTGTTGAAGAAAGCGTGGATCATCACAAGGTAGCGTCCTTCCTTCCGCATCCGCTCCGCGACGGGTATTATCTCGTCCTTGCCGATAATGATTTTCTTATACTCCTGCATTCATTTCACCTCTCGTTTTACGCTTTATATAAAATACGTTTTCCCTTATCCATCAGCAGATGCGCGGCAGCTGTGCGCCGGTGAGCTTCTGCATTATCCGGCTGCCGCCAAGCTCCGTATGCATGACGACCTTGCCCGCATACTTCGCGCTGACCTCGCCGATCACCGCCGCGCCGCGCCCGAATTCATGCGCGCGCATCGCCGCGAGGACATTCTCCGCGTCCTCCGGCGGGACAACCGCGAGCAGCTTTCCTTCATTGGCGCAGTACATCGGGTCAAGCCCCAGCATATCGCAGGCAGCCTGCACCTCACCGCGCACAGGTACTGCGCTCTCGCACAGCTCTATTCCAAGCTCCGTGCCCTCGACGAACTCATTGAGCGTCGTTGCGACGCCGCCGCGCGTCGGGTCGCGCAGGACGCGCACCGCGCCGCTTTCAAGTATCGCCGCGCACAGGCCGTTGAGCGGCGCGCAGTCGGACTTGATATTGCCCTGCATCATGCCGCTTCGCGCCAGCATGACCGCCGTGCCGTGGTCACCGACGGTTCCGGAGACGATGACCTTGTCGCCCGCGCGTATCGCCTTCGGGCTGAGTCCCGGATATTTCAGAAAGCCGATGCCCGCGGTGTTGATATATATCTTGTCGCCGCGGCCGCGCTCGACGACCTTGGTATCCCCGGTCACGACCTGCACCCCGGCCTTTTCGCCGGCCTCGCGTATCGCCTCAACGACGCGTGCCAGCTCCGCCGCGGGGAAGCCCTCTTCTATTATAAATGCGCAGCTGAGATATTTCGGTTCGCCGCCGCACATTGCGATATCGTTCACCGTGCCGCAGACGGATAGCTTTCCGATGCTGCCGCCGGGGAAGAATATCGGGTCGACAACGAAACTGTCGGTCGAAAATACGAGCTTATCCGCGCCCGGTATCACCGCGCCGTCGCCAAGCTCGCTGAGCGCGGGGTTGGCCAGCGCCGGGACTATCATGCTCTCTATGAGGCGCGAGGTCTTTTTGCCGCCGCTACCATAATCAAGAGTTATTATCTCGTCCATATCATATCTCCCCGCATTCCGCGCTAAATGCTCTGATATTTGTATGCCGCGGCGCACGCGCCCTCCGAGGACACCATGCACGGCCCCACCGGATCCTCCGGCGTACAGCGTGCGCCGAACAGCAGACATTCGCGCGGCGCGATCCTGCCGCATATCACGTCGCCGCATCGGCAGGGGCTTGGCCTGCCTTCGCCGTACTCCACGGCGAATTTCTTCTCGGCGTCAAACTCTGCAAGCTCGTCTCGCAGTGCAAGCCCGCTCGCATCAATCGCGCCGAGGCCGCGCCATAGGTCACGGCGCGGGACGAAGCACTCGTTTATTATCTTCTGCGCAAGCGGATTCCCCTCCGGGGCGACTGCACGCTTATATTCATTCTCAATTCTCGGCTCGCCGTCCGCTATCTGCTTTAAAAGCAGGTACACGGCGGTCAAGACATCCTCCGGCTCGAAGCCGCTTATCACCGCGGGCATATGGCAGTCACGCGGCAGGAACTCAAAGCCGCGCTCGCCGATTATCGTCGCCACATGGCCGGGGCAGAGGAAGCCCTGAATGTTGAAGTCCTCCGTCCGCATCAGCGCGCGCAGCGCCGGCTCCACGGTTTTCAGCATCGACCAGACCGAGAAATTCTTCACTCCCGCATCCCGCGCCGTCAGGACTGCGGCGGCAGTGCCGGGCGCGGTCGTCTCAAAGCCGACGCCGAGGAACACGACCTCTTTTTCGGGGTTCCGCTCCGCGATGTCTATCGCGTCGATCGGCGAATACACGATCTCGACCCTTGCACCGAGGGCGCGGCGGCGCTGCAGACTGTCCCCCGGAACGCTGCTGGGAACGCGCAGCATGTCGCCGTAGCTTGCAATAATAATATCCTGCCGCATCGCAAGCTCCAGCACCGCGTCGATGACGGCGGCAGGAGTGACGCACACGGGACATCCGGGGCCTGAGAGCAGGCGGATGTTCCCCGGCAGCATACTGCGTATGCCGGACTTGGCTATCGCCATGGTATGAGTGCCGCAGACCTCCATGATGCGCGTTTCACCCAGCGGGAGCGCGGCCATCTTCTCTATTATCCTGCTCACGGCAGCTTTATCGGAGGGCATTTTCAAGCTCCTCCCATGCGGCGATATCATCCAGCGCCTGACTCTCGGGCAGACGCTCGATAGCAAAGCCGGCGTGGACTATGACATAGTCCCCAAGCTTCGGCTCCGGGATGAAATCGACCCGAATCTCGCGGCTGACCCCCATGGCCTCGGCCACGGCGGTCTTGCCGTTCACCTCGATTATTTTAAGCGGCACTGCCAAGCACATTTCTTATTTCCTTTCAAGCTGATGCTGCGCAACCATGAGCTGGCCGAGGGAGATGCCCTCGTCGTTCGTCGAGACGCGGCTGTGATGATACACGGTAAAGCCCGCCTCGCGCAGCCGCTCCGGCAGCCGCCTCATCAGGTACATATTCTGAAAAGTTCCGCCTGACAGCACAACACTGTCAAACCCCGTTTCGCTCCTCGCCGCGCCGCACTGGCGGGTAGCCATGTCGATGAGCGTGTTCATAAATCTCGCGGCAATCGCGCCGACGTCATCGCCGCGGTTCATATCCGTGACAATGCCGCGGATCATATCGCGCCAGTCGAATCTCAGCGGAGCACCGTCGAGCGTATAGTTATACACGCCGTCGTCCGCCGAGGCGGCGGCCTCAAGCAGCACCGCGCCCTGTCCCTCGTAGGAGCAGCGGCGTTTTATGCCGAGTATCGCGGCGACGCCGTCAAAGAGTCTCCCCATGCCGGAGGATGGCGGGCAGTTCAGCCCCGCGTCCAGCATCGCGCCGTATATCTCCGCGTTTTCTATCCACGGGAAATCGCCCGCGTCAAAACCTGCGTCTCTCAGCAGCGCAAACGCGACTCTGTCCGTCTCCTTCATGGCCTTGTCGCCGCCGATGAGCGGTATCTCGCGGATGCTGCCCCGGCGCTCAAAGGAAGAGCAATCCCCCGTCAGGCACTCGGCGCCCCATGTCGTGCCGTCCGTCCCGTAGCCGGTCCCGTCCCATATAAGGCCGATGACCGGGTGGTCTATATTGTTGTCCGCCATGCACGCGGCCATATGCGCGTGATGGTGCTGCACCCGCACGACGGGCACATTATCCGCCGCTCCGCGCTCGGCAGCGTATGCCGTGGACATATAGTCCGGATGCATATCGCAGGCGAGGGCGCGCGGCACTATATCGAACAGCCTTTCAAAATGCCGTATCTGCTGTTCGTAATTTTCAAACGTTTCAAGATTTTTCAGGTCACCTATATGCTGGCTCTGAAAAACATAGTCCTCCTTCGACAGGCAGAAGCTCGCCTTCTGCTCCGCCCCGCAGGCGAGGATGCGGCTTCGGCTGTCGGCCACCTTCACCGGGAAGGGAACGTATCCGCGCGAGCGGCGCGCGGGGTACTCCTTACCGTCGAGCACCCAGCACAGCGAATCATCACAGCGGGTCTGTATTTCGCGGTCGTGCAGCAGGAAGCCGTCCGCGATGCCGTGCAGCTTTTCGACCGCCTCGGCGTTTTTATACATGATTGGCGTGTCCGAGAGATTCGCGCTCGTCATAATGAGCATGTCGATATCGTCCCCGAACAGCAGGTAGTGCAGCGGCGTATACGGCAGCATCACGCCAACGTAATTGTTCTCGCTGATGTGCTCCATGCCCGGCTCGCGCTTCTCAAGCAGAACTATCGGGCGGCGGAAGCCGTTGAGTATCTTCTCCTCATCGGGCGAGACGCGGCATATTTTCTTCGCCGTCTCCACGTCGCGGCACATTATTGCAAAAGGCTTCTCGTCGCGCTGCTTGCGGCGGCGCAGCGTCATGGCAACCTCAGGCTCTGCACAGGAGCAGGCCAGATGCATTCCGCCAAGTCCCTTGACCGCGATTATTTTTCCGTTTTTCACATATTCGCGCGCAAGCTCTATCGCGTCGCCCTCAAGCCGGTTCCCCTCCGCGTCGAGGAAAAACACCTGCGGCCCGCAGATGGGACAGCAGTCGGGCTGGGCGTGATAGCGTCTGTCCTCGATGTCGTGGTATTCCCGGTCACAGTCCGGGCACATCGGGAACTCGCTCATCGAGGTCTTGCAGCGATCATACGGTACATCTTTTATTATAGTAAAGCGTGGACCGCAATTAGTACAATTTATAAACGGGTAGCGGTATCTCCGGTCGTTCCTGTCGCGCAGTTCGCGCAGGCAGTCGTCACAGATGCAGATATCCGGCGATATCAGTGTATTCCGAAACTCTTCCGTTTTGCTCTTGAGAATGCGAAAATCGGGATAATTCTTCAGCTCCGCCGTGAACTCCGCCTCGACGCTCTCTATCACCGCCAGCTTCGGCGCGCGCAGAGGCAGAGCCTCGGTGAAGCGTTCCAGCGTCTCGCGCTCACCCTCCAGCTCCAGCTCCACTCCAGAGGAAGTATTCTTGATAAAGCCGCGCAGGCCGTATTCCTGCACAAGCTTATGGATGAACGGGCGGAAGCCAACCCCCTGCACCTCGCCGGTAAAGCGCCAGCGGCGGCGGATGACGCTCATGCGTCGATGCCCGTGACGGTGTAGTCCCTGGCCTCCACGGCGGCCTTCAGGTCAGCATCGGCTACATCGCGGCTCAGGGTGACAACGGCCGTGCCGGCCTCGTGGCTGACCGCGGCGCCGGTCACGCCGTCCAGCGCCTCCAGTGCCTTTTTCACGGTGGCCTCGCAGTGGCCGCACATCATGCCTTCGATATGGATGGTCTTTTTCATAGTAACTTCCTCCGTTTTTATTTCGTTCTGCACAGGGCAGGATCTGGTTTCGCACGCGGTCTCTGCGGGCAGCTCCCGTGCGGGGGCTTTGTGTTTGGGCGGTGCGTCATGGGCGGCGCTGCGGGGATTAAAAGTGTTCAGCCGCAGGGCATTGGTCACAACGCAAACGCTGGAAAGGCTCATGGCAGCCGAGGCGATCATCGGGTTCAGCGTGATGCCAATGCCGGTGAAGACGCCCGCGGCCAACGGGATACAGACAGCGTTGTAGAAGAACGCCCAGAACAGGTTCTGGTGGATGTTGCGCACCACCGCGCGGGACAGACGCACCGCAGCGGGCACATCGGCCAGGTCGCTGCGCACTAGCACCACGTCGGCGGCGTCCAGTGCCACGTCGGCCCCAGCGCCGATGGCAATGCCGGTCTCGGCACGGGTCAGGGCGGGGGCATCGTTGATGCCGTCGCCCACCATGGCCACACGGCCCGCAGCCTGCAGGCGGCGGACTTCGGCCTCCTTACCGGCGGGCAGGACGCCTGCGATGACATGGTCCTCGTCCAGGCCGACCATAGCACCAATGTGCTTGGCGGTGGCGGCGTTATCGCCGGTCAGCAGCACGACCTGCAGGCCCAGGGCCTTCATCTGGCTGATGGCCTCGGCCGAGGTCTGCTTGACCACATCAGACACGCCGATGACGCCTGCCGGTTTACCGGCCAGCGAGAAGTACAGCGGGGTCACGCCGTCGCGGCTCATCTCTTCGCCCGCCCGCTCCAGGTCGGAGGTCAGCTCGCAGGTCTCGCGGATAAAATCGGCGTTGCCGCCCGCGATGACCTTGCCT
>URGI01000022.1 GCA_900547315.1 uncultured Eubacteriales bacterium
TCTTATAGAATCACGGTGGGCTTTTCTATGCCTGCGGCCTTATTTCAGATATTCATCGAAGAAAGCTTTCAGCTTCTCGAACGGGATGACGTCCATCTGATCGTAAAGATCGGTGTGGTTGGCACCGGGGATGATAAGCAGCTCCTTGTTGTCGCCGGTGAGCTTGCTGTAAGCTGTCTCACTGAAATAGCGGGAGTGCGCCTTTTCGCCGTGCACCAGCAGCACGGCGGAGCGTATCTCGCTGCTGTACTGCAGGATCGGCATATTCAGGAGCGAGAGCGGAGAGGTCACATTCCAGCCCCTGTTGGAGTTGAGGCTGCGCGGATGATAGCCGCGCGGGGTCTTGTAATAGACGTAGTAGTCCTTCACGAACTGCGGCGCGTTCTCCGGCAGCGGATCGACCACGCCACCCGCCAGCGCGTAGGTGCCGTTTCTGTAGTCCTCGGTGCGCTGGGCGTTCATGGCCTTTCTCTTTTCAAAGCGCGCCTGCTCGGAATCCTCCGCGTCAAAATAGCCGTTGGCGGTCACGCGGGTCATGTCGTACATGGTCATGGCGGCGGTCGCCTTGATGCGGGTGTCGATAGCCGCAGCGTTTATCGCCATGCCGCCCCAGCCGCAGATACCGATGATACCGATGCGCTCCGGGTCAACGTTGTCCTGCACGGAGAGAAGATCGACCGCCGCACAGAAATCCTCGGTATTGATGTCGGGCGAGGCCACATAGCGCGGGGTGCCGCCGCTCTCGCCGGTGTATGACGGGTCGAATGCGATGGTCAGGAAGCCAAGCTCGGCCATCTTCTGCGCGTACAGGCCGGAGGACTGCTCCTTGACTGCGCCGAACGGGCCGCTGACCGCGATCGCGGGCAGCTTGCCGGATGCGTTTTTCGGGGTGTACATATCCGCCGCCAGCGTGATGCCGTAGCGGTTGTGGAAGGTCACTTTCTTATGATCGACCTTGTCGCTTTTGGGGAATACCTTGTCCCATTTCTGAGTCAGATTCAGTTTTTCCATAATTCAAATCTCCTTCGTGATCTGATGAGCTTCCATCAGTGCGGCGGATCGGCGCTGTCGAAGCTGCCGACAGGGGCGATCACCGCCGGTTCATACTGTACATTCTGTACGTTCATGATGATAATACATAAACCTGACTTCAGGTCAAGGCTTTTTTTGAAAAATTTTCAGAGAATTTTATTGTCGTGCCCCGACGGACGGCAGCGCCCGCCGTCTTAAGAGTTCTTATGTTGTATGAGGAGCGGGTATATGCTATGCTTTTCTTGGCAAAATGTGCATGATAAGGAGGTATACACCCATGAAAAAGCGTTTTATGCTCCTGCTGGCGGCGCTGGCGCTGGTGCTCGCACTGGCCGGATGCGGCGGGAACGTCGATAATGTCGAGATCGTCGAATGGGAGCCGTCGGAGATATACTCCGATGCCGACATTGAGGCTGCCTTCCGGACGGTCGAGAACTACTTCAGAAGAGAGTTCAAAGGCTGCACGCTGACGCAGCTCTATTACGTCGGTGACGACCACGCGGATGAGTTTGCCCGGATCGCGGATCAATACGACTCCGATGTTGAGGCGATAGTGATCGGTTCTTCCTTCGACGTCGATTCGTCCGGCGGCAATGGCTCGCTCAATCCGAACTCGACCTACACCAGATGGGAGTGGATCCTCGTCCGCAGCAGCGGCGGTTCGTGGCGTCACGTTGACCACGGATATGGATAATAAAATATATCCCCATGAGCAGAACTCATGGGGATATATTTATCTCACGCGCTCGCGGTTATTCTCCGAGATGCGCTCCGTGAGCGCCAGAGCGTCCGGCCTGCGGCGGAGCTGTTCGGTAAATTTCGCGGAATAGGCCGCGAAGATGAAGTACACATACGGCATACCGAGGTTGGTTTCCAGCAGGGAATTGATTATCAGCGTGTGCAGCTTGTCGCCGAAGCTTGCAAAGCCCGCACTGCGTATGCCGCCCAGCAGCAGTCCGGCCTCCCAGCCGAACTGAACCAGTATCCCGATGGCCAGTATCCACGGAATATTCACCCGCTTTTCGCGGTCACGCTGCCGCAGATTATAGATTATAACGCCGAGGTAGCCGACGAAGAGTATCAGCGCCATGTAGCCGTGGTACGCGCCGGTCGTGCGCTGGATGATTATCGGCGCCGCGTCGGGGGCGAAGGTCTGCGTCAGCAGCGGGCAGCAGAACCACCAGCCGAGGATCAGCAGCGACCACTCGAACAGGTGCTCGTCCTTTGACAGCCACAGCCATATCCACGTGAAATTCGTGAACCCGTAGCTGACCGACATCCACAGCAGAACGAGGAACAGGCTGTGCCCTTCGGAGATAGTGCGCGAGTGGCAGACGAGGTGGAAAATGCCGTAATCGACCAGCATGTACACCACGCCCATCACAAGCCCGACCAGCACCGCCATATACTTCTTTTTCGTCAGCAGCAGCGCCAGAAATACGCAGAGAAACGCGATTATAGCCCGCCGGAGAGCCGGAGTCAAGGAAGCGGCGGGTCGGAGTTTTTGAATTTCGTGATTGAAATGGCGCGAATCCGTGGTACAATAAATTATAATCTTTGAAAGTCACAATAATATTTGGAGGTGCCCACCATGAAAAAATGGCAGATCATCGCGCCCATCGGCATAGCCGCCGCGGCGGCCGCCGCAGTGCTCGCCATGCGCAAAAAGCCGCAGGCAGCAGCCGACGCAAAGCCCGCACCGGCAGCGAAGAAGCCCGCGCCCGCGGCGCAGCTCAAGACCGGAAGCTACAGCTTCGTCTCCGGCTACAAGGACGCAGCGACCGTAGAGGTCAAGGTCGGCTACGATCCTGAGCGCTTCAGCTTTGCCGTGATAGAGGACAGCTTCCCTGCATACTCCAGCGACTCCCACGTCGCCGTGATATACGGCGAGGACTTCACCGCCCAGATAGAATACGCCGGATACTACCACGGCGAGGACTTTGCCGCAATGAGCGCGGCGGCGCGCGGCAAGTTCCAAGGCTACGGCGAGATCGAGTTCGGCGCGCTCCGCGGCATACGCTATATCGACGGGGACTGCATATGCATGTGCTTCCCTGTGCCGGGCGACGAATACAGCTATCTGCTCGTGACGGTCATCAAGGCCGAGGGCAACGACGATACGCTCGACGAGCTTCAGGACGACGAGAACCTCGCGGCGCTGCTCGGAAGCGTCGAGATAAGCTCGGAAAAGTAAGCGAGACAGCGAAATCAGCTCAGAGCCGCCCAGAAATGGGCGGCTCAGTCTGTCAAAGAACATGTGCAGCAGGGCGCGGATAAGAGAGCAGCGGGGGAGCTTGAGGGGGCAAGGCCCGCCTCAAATACAATAAACCGCCGTCCAAAAGTCTTGATACATCAACGACTTTTGGAGCAAAGCAGCATTTTGATAATATCAAAATGCTCGGCGGCTTTGTTTATGCCGGTTCGACATTGATTTAACATGGAAAGGCGCTATAAACTGTTTGACTTTGCCCCTGCCGTGGGGTAAAATATAAAATTGTTTATAAACATATCGGATAAGGTATGGAGGTAAAAGATGTATAAAGTAGTAACGAAGCGATTTTTGAATGAGGCGAAGACGATCTGTCTCTTCGAGATAGAAGCGCCGCTGGCGGCGAAGCACGCGCAGGCGGGTCAGTTCGTCATCTTCCGTCTTGACGAGCAGGGCGAGCGCGTACCTGTGTCCATCGCGGGCTGGGACCGTGAGAAGGGCACTGTCACCGTCATGGTGCAGGCCGCAGGCCGCACCACCAGAATGCTCCACACTGTTGAGCAGGGCGACTATATAACCGACTTTGTCGGCCCCCTCGGCAAAGCGACCGAGATGGAAGGGCTGAAGAAGGTCTGCGTTGTCGGCGGCGGCGTCGGCTGCGCGATCGCGTACCCCATCGCAAAGGAAATGCATAAGCTCGGCATCGACGTCACTTTCATCGCCGGCTTCAGAAGCGCGGATATCGTCATCCTCAAGGACGAGCTGAAGGCCGCGTCCGACAAGCTCATCATCTGCACCGACGACGGCTCCTACGGCGAAAAGGGCTTCACCACGAAGTACCTTCAGGACGAGATAGAGGCCAACATCAAGGAAGGCAAGCCGCAGTTTGACCGCGTCATTGCCATCGGTCCCGACATCATGATGAAGTTCCTCGCCGACGTCACCCGCCCCTACGGCATCAAGACCATCATCTCCCTCGACCCGATCATGGTCGACGGCACCGGCATGTGCGGCGGCTGCCGCGTCATCGTCGGCGGCGAGACGAAGTTTGCCTGCGTTGACGGGCCGGACTTCGACGCGCACGAGGTCGATTTCGATTCTCTTCTCAAGCGCGCTGCGTTCTATAAGGAAGAGCAGGATGAGGAAGCAAAGCATATTTGCAGAATGACGGGAGGACACCGCAATGGCTAATATGAAAATGACCAAGAATCCCATGCCCGAACAGGATCCCGTTGTTCGTGCCGGTAATTTCGACGAGGTCGCCCTTGGCTACACCCCCGAAATGGCAATAGACGAGGCAAAGCGCTGCCTCAACTGTAAGAATTCTCTCTGCCGCACTGGCTGCCCCGTAAAGGTGCGTATCCCGCAGTTCATCGCAAAGGTCGCCGAGGGCGATTTCGACGCGGCGTATGAGATCATCACCTCCACCAACTCCCTGCCTGCCGTCTGCGGCCGTGTCTGCCCGCAGGAGAAGCAGTGCGAATCTAAGTGCGTGCGCGGCATCAAGGGCGAGAGCGTCGGCATTGGCCGTCTTGAGCGCTTCGTCGCGGACTACCATATGAATAAGGAAGTCAAGGACGAGGTCAAGGTCCCCGAATCCAACGGCCACCGCATCGCGGTCGTCGGCTCCGGCCCCGCGGGTTTGACCTGCGCGGGCGACCTGAGAAAGATGGGCTACGACGTCACCGTTTACGAAGCTTTCCATAAGTCCGGCGGCGTTCTGGTGTACGGCATCCCGCAGTTCCGTCTGCCGAAGGAGATAGTCGCAAAGGAAATAGATAACCTCAAGGCCATGGGCGTGAAAATCATCAATAACGCCATCGTCGGCAAGTCCGAGACCGTGGACGAGCTGTTCGCGGACGGCTACGAGGCCGTGTTCATCGGCTCCGGCGCGGGTCTGCCGCAGTTCCTGCATATTCCCGGCGAGAACCTGCTGGGTGTGTACTCCGCAAATGAGCTGCTGACCCGCGTCAACCTCATGAAGGCATACCGCGATGATTACGATACGCCGATAAAGCACTTCCACCGTGTCGCCGTCGTCGGCGCGGGCAACGTTGCGATGGACGCGGCGCGCGTTGCGAAGCGTCTGGGCGCGGAGCATGTGTACATCGCATACCGCCGCGGCCGCGACGAGCTGCCTGCCCGTAAGGAAGAAGTCGAGCATGCCGAGGCCGAGGGCATCGAGTTCCAGCTGCTGAATAACCCGACCCGCATCCTCGCGGGCGAGGACGGCCACGTTACCGGCATCGAGCTTCTGCGTCAGGAGCTGGGCGAGCCGGATGCCAAGGGCCGCCGCAGTCCCGTACCCGTGCCGGGCTCCGAGTGGGTGCTGGATGTTGACACGGTCATCATCGCCATCGGCACCAGCCCGAACCCGCTGATCCGCAACACGACCGAGGGCCTGACCTTCACCCGCAAGGGCGGCATCGAAGCCGACGAGGGTGGCCGCACGGCGCGCGAGGGCGTGTTCGCGGGCGGCGACGCTGTCACCGGAGCTGCCACCGTTATCCTCGCCATGGGCGCAGGCAAGGCCGGCGCCAAGAGCATCGACGAGTACATCAAGAGCAAAAAATAAGATATGAGCAAACAGACCGCCGCAGCGTTTTACCACGCTGCGGCGGTTTTTCCGCGCGATGCAGGTTTTTACTTTACACGCGGTAAACTTTTTTGGATAGCGGAACGCAAATATATTTGCTGTAATTGGACAAGAGACACAAACCGGCGGCATATGCCGGATGAAATCGGTACAATTTGCTGAAGGGAGATACGCGGTATGTATAACAAACATCTTGATGCATTCATGAGCGTGGTCGAGAAGGGCAGCTTCTCGAAGGCGGCGGAACGATAAGGGCGTTATCCTCACCATCGGCTCCGACTGCTTCAACAATGAGATCACTCCTTACGGCTATACCACCGTCGGCGAGCTGCACATGTTCGTCGAGAAGGTCGGCATCAGCGAGATGGATACCATCGTCGCCGCCACCAGCAACGGTGCAAAGGTCCTGCGCGTATACGACAAGACCGGTTCTCTCGAAGCCGGAAAGAGCGCCGACCTGCTCTCCACCTACGGCTCGGTGTACACCTTTGCATTGGGTCAGTTCGTAGCCGGCATCCTGATGAACATCATCCGCTGCCAGATCTGGAAGTTCACCATGCCCACCACCGGCGTCATCGACACTCCGCTGGTGCTCGTGCTTGCCTACCAGCTCATCTTTGGCACCATGATCTCCTACTGCATCTACCTCGTCGGTGTGACGATGATCGGACCGTCCAGAGCGAGTATGCTCTCTTCCATCGAGCCTGTTGCCACCGCAGTCCTCGCGGCTGTGCTGCTTGCAACTCCGCTGGTGTTCATGGACTATGTCGGCGTTGTGCTCATCACCATCTGCATCCTCGTCCTTGCGATACCCACCAAGGCGAAACCTGTACCTGCTCCGGCTCAGCCGACGGACAGCTAAGCGGAATACCACCTACTATTTTCACTCCTTAAGCTGCGGCGCGGTTATCCCCGCTGCGGCTGTTTTCTTAAACGCCGCAATGTGAAATACCCCAGATAGTTACAGACGACGTTAAAAACCCGTAAATTTGGTAACATATATAACGCGGAAACGCGTTATTGATTTATTTTTGTCAAAGTTAAGCTTGCTTTTTTTGATGACTTGTGCAATAATTAATGCTGCATTTGGGGCAGGGGAGATTTTTTGCCGAGAATTTAGGCAGATGGGCGAATTTGCCGATTTAATAATCAATTCTCCGGTAGTAAACTCTCTTGTACGCAGGGATACTGCGGACAAATGCAAAGATTTTTAGCAAAAACGAGGTGATAATTTTGGAGCATACAACAGGCGCCTTGTTCAGTATAGGGCCGCTTGAGGTCACGGGTACCGTCACGACGACGTGGGCGATAATCCTTGTGCTCACAGTGCTCTCCATACTTGCAACAAGAAATTTGAAGGATGTTCCGGGACCGCTGCAGAACGCGGCGGAAATGGCCTTGGACAGCCTGCAGAATTACTTTGCCGGCAACCTCGGCTGGGAGAAGATGAGAAGGTATTTCCCGATGTTCGCGACCTTCTTCATTTTCATCATCGTCAGCAACTACTCCGGGCTGCTGCCCGGCGCGGGTCATCTGACCGGTTTCTCGGTGCCTACCGCGTGCCTTTCGGTCACGGCGGCGCTGGCGATAATCGGCTTCTTCACGACCCACACCATCGGCATCCGCGAGCAGGGGCTTGGCCGCTATCTCAAGAGCTTCCTCAAGCCGGTCGCAGTCATGCTGCCGCTGACCATCCTTGAGCAGTTCGTGCGTCCCTTCTCTCTGGCTCTTCGTCTTTACGGCAACCTCTACGGTGAGGAAATGGTCACTGAGAACCTGTACAACATCTTCCCGATAATCGTCCCGCTGGTCATGCAGGTGCTGAGCCTTCTGTTCTGTATGATACAGGCACTGGTGTTTACGATGCTGCTGTCCATCTATGTGGCGGAAGCAACGGAAAGCGACTAATCAAATTATAATAGTAGAAAAAATTTTCAGGAGGAAACAAAAATGGCATCATCTGGTATTATCGCACTGGCGGCCGCACTGGCCATCGCAATAAGCACTCTCGGCCCCGGCATCGGCCAGGGCATCGCATCCGCGAAGGCAATGGAAGCCATCGCACGTCAGCCTGAGGCTGCCGGCACCATCCGCTCCACCCTCATCCTCGCGCTCGGCCTTATGGAAGCTCTGACCATATACGGTCTGCTTATAGCTTTCATGCTGGTTTCCAAGATCGGCTGATACAAAAGCCGCACTATTTGAGAAGAGGAGAAAGAAGTCGTGTTAAGTATCAACTTTTCAGAGCTTTTCTGGGGAATCTTCAACTTCTTTCTGCTGTTGTTCCTGCTTAACCGTTTCCTGTACAAGCCCCTCATCAAGTTTATGGACGACCGCAAGGCGCGCATAGACGCGGGACTTGACGAGGAGAAAAAGGCGCTCGAAGAGGAGCAGGCCAATAACGACGGCATCGAGGCCGCGCTCGACGAGAAGCGCATCGAGGCCAAGTCGATAATTGAGAAGGCCGGAGCCGAGAACAAGGCCAGCCATTCTCAGGCCATATCCGAGGCGCGCAGTGACGCGGAGAAGACCGTGCGCAGCGCGCGTGAGAACGCCGCAAAGAGCGAAAAGCAGGCGGAGGAGCATATCAGGCAGCAAAGTCAGGAGCTTGCCCGGCTTCTGGCGGATAAGCTGCTGTGATTGCGCGCCGGAGAAATGTGTATGAACATAAACAGCGGAAGGGGAGGTGACTCCTGAATGGGCGGTTGGAATATATTCTACGGGCTGCTGAACTTTGCCATACTTGCAGCGGCGCTGTACTTTATCGGCTGGAAGCTGGTCGTCAAGATGTTCAAGAGCCGCCGCGACCGTATCGCGGATGAGCTTGAACAGGCAAAGCAGGCCAAGGAAAAGGCCGAGAACATAAGAGTGGGGCTTGACAAAGCCCGCGCCGAAGGCGATGCTCAGGGCGAAGCCATCATCGCAAAGGCGAAGGAAACAGCAGAGCGCAGCAGCGAGGAGGCGCGCCGCGCGGATGAAAAGTCCGCCGCGGACATCGTCGCCGGTGCGCGCAGCGACGCCGAGCAGATAGATTACGAGCTGCGCCGCAAGCTCACGAATGCTGCGGCGGGCGAGATAACCGAGGCTGCGGCTCAGCTTATGAGCGCTCCCGAATACGGCGAGCGCCGCGCCGCGCTGACCGAGAAGTTTGTCGCGGAACTGAAGGACGCGATACAGGTCACGCCGGCGGACAAGGTTCGTCTTTACGAGACGGGCGAAGTGAGCGCCGTGCTGTGGTCGGAGAAGCCTCTGGAGCAGACCACTGTCGACGAGATACGCGATATCATCGCGCAGGCTTTTGACGACGACGAGGTCAACATCGAGACCGACGTCGACACGAGCCTCATCGGCGGTCTGCGTCTTCAGGTGGGCGACACCGTTTATGACGGCAGCCTTGCCCACAGACTTAATGTCATCAGAAACAGCATTGTGAGCGAAGCCGTCCCCGAAGGCGATGTCGCCGAGGCTCTGCGCGGCAGACTCAGCAAAGAGCAGAGCAAGCTTGACGCGTTCCAGGTAGGCACGGTCATCACGCTGTCCGACGGTATATGCCGCGTTTCCGGCCTGTCGGACGTCATGGCGGGCGAGATGCTGGAGTTCAGCGGCGGCCTGCGCGGCCTTGTCATGGACCTTGAGAAGGACAACGTCGGCGTCGTTATGCTCGGCAACTACGATAACGTGCAGGAGGGCGACGAGGTTCGCCGTACCGGCAAGATCATCGAAGTTCCCGTGGGCGAGGCGCTCATCGGCCGCGTCGTCGATGCGCTGGGCCGTCCTGTTGACGGCAAGGGCATCATCCACGCTACCGAGAGCCGCGCTATCGAAAGCCCCGCGCCGAGCGTGCTTATGCGCCGGCCGGTCAGTGTCCCGATGCAGACCGGTATCAAGGCTATCGACGCGCTCGTTCCTATCGGCCGCGGCCAACGTGAGCTGATCATCGGCGACCGTCAGACCGGTAAAACGGCTATCGCGCTCGATACCATCATCAACCAGAAGGGCAAGGATCTTATCTGCATTTACGTCGCTATCGGCCAGAAGGAATCCACAGTGGCCAGCTTCGTGAATAAGCTGCGCGAGCACGGAGCAATGGACTACACCATCGTTGTTTGCGCGAACGCATCCGAACCCGCGCCCATGCTCTATATCGCGCCGTACTCCGGCGCCGCGATGGGCGAATACTTCATGTATAACGGCAAGGACGTGCTCATAATCTACGACGATCTGTCCAAGCAGGCCGTCGCCTACCGTGAAATTTCCCTGCTGCTCCACCGTCCGCCAGGACGCGAAGCGTACCCCGGCGACGTATTCTATCTCCACTCCAGACTTCTGGAGCGCGCCGCGCGCCTCAGCGAAGAGGCCGGCGGCGGCAGCATGACCGCCCTGCCCATCATTGAGACGCAGGCGGGCGACATCTCGGCATACATCCCGACCAACGTCATCTCTATCACCGATGGCCAGATCTTCCTTGAGACCGACCTCTTCAACTCCGGCGTGCGCCCCGCTATCAACGTGGGTCTGTCGGTGTCCCGTGTCGGCGGCTCGGCACAACTCGGCGCGATGAAGCAGGTGGCAGGCCGCCTGAGAATGGATCTCGCGCAGTACAGAGAGCTGGCGGCGTTTTCGCAGTTCGGTTCCGATCTGGACAAGGCGACGAGAGACACGCTGCACCGCGGCGACAGAATGACAGAGCTTCTGAAGCAGGGTCAGTTCGCGCCGATGGAGGCGGCCGATCAGGTTGTGTCCATATTCGCGGCCAGCGAGGGCTATGCCGATGACGTTGAGCTTGCGGACATTGCCCGCTTCGAGAGGGAGCTGCTTGACTATGTTCACAGCAGCTATCCGGAGATAAAGGATCAGATAATGACCGGCAAGAAGCTCAGCGCGGAGCAGCTTGAGAAGCTGCGCTCCGTCATTACCGAGTTCAAGAAGGACTTCAGATGAAAATTTGCGGAAGGGAGGCATAGCGTATGGCAAATATGCGCGCCATCAGAACACGCATAAAGAGCGTTGAGAGCACAAGGCAGATAACCAAATCCATGAAAATGGTGGCGGCCTCCAAGCTGAGAAGGACTCAGGATTCCATGGCGGCGCTCCGCCCCTTTGCGGAGACGAGCTGCAGGATGCTCGCGCATGTCGCGGCAACCGCCTCCGGAGCGGAATGCCCGCTGCTTGTGCCCCACGAGGGCGAGAGAATATGCTATGTCCTGTTCGTCGGAAACCGCGGACTCTGCGGCATGTACAACAGCGCCCTCGTCAAGTATCTTGAGGAGCTGGCGAAGGGTAAGGACTGCTTCCTCGTCGTCAGCGGCCGCTGGGGCAGGGAGGTCATTGCGGCCTCCGGCATCCCCGTGAAAAAGACCTTCGACGCCGCGAGCGATACCCCCGACTCCGCCGAGGCGCGCGAGCTTGCGGGATATCTGCGCGAGCTGTATCTCGGCGGCGAGGCGGACAAGGTCGTGCTGGTGTACGAGCATTATAAATCTGCGCTCGCTCAGGTGCCGGTGAATCTGCAACTGCTGCCCGTGGTCGCGGGCGAGGCGGACGAGACCGCCGGAGATTACATCTTTGAGCCGGACGCCGAGGAGCTGCTTGACAGGCTTGCGCAGCTTTATCTGGACAGCACGATGCTTTCCGTGCTGCTTGAGGCCAAGACCGGCGAGCACACAGCCCGCATGACCGCCATGACCTCCGCCACCGACAATACCGACGAGCTGCTCGACGAGCTGCGCCTGCGGCTCAACCACGCGCGCCAGTCGGCGATCACGACGGAGATATCCGAGATAGCGGGCGGCGCTGCGGCGCTGAATAACAACAACTAGTAAGGAGCTCAGCTATGGAAAGAGGCATAGTAAAAAAAGTAATAGGCCCGGTAGTTGACGTTCATTTTCCCTCCGGCAAGCTGCCGGATCTGTATAACGCGGTCGAGATAAAGCTGCCGGATCGCAAGGTCACTCTTGAGGTCGTGCAGGAGATAGGCAATGGCACGGTTCGCTGCATAGCCCTCGCCTCCACGGACGGTATTTCCCGCGGACTCGAGGCTGTTGACACCGGCGCGCCGATAAGCATGCCCGTCGGTGAAGCGACGCTGGGACGTATGTTCAACGTCGTCGGCGAGCCGATCGACGGCAAAGGCCCCGTCAACGCGGATCACCATCTGCCCATCCACCGCGATCCGCCCCCGTTTACCGACATTCTGCCCTCCACCGAGGTGCTGGAGACCGGCATCAAGGTCGTTGACCTGCTCGCCCCGTATTCCCGCGGCGGTAAGATAGGTCTGTTCGGCGGAGCCGGCGTCGGCAAGACGGTGCTCATCATGGAGCTTATCCGCAACATCGCGTATGAGCACGGCGGTTATTCCGTGTTCGCCGGTGTCGGCGAGCGCAGCCGTGAGGGCAACGACCTGTGGAACGAAATGAACGAATCCGGCGTCATCAACAAGACCGCACTGGTCTTCGGCCAGATGAACGAGCCGCCCGGAGCACGTCTCCGTGTGCCGCTCTCCGGCCTGACGATCGCGGAGGACTTCCGTGACCGCAGCGGACAGGACGTCCTGCTGTTCATAGACAACATATTCAGATTCACTCAGGCCGGTTCCGAGGTCTCTGCTCTGCTTGGCCGTATGCCTTCGGCAGTCGGCTATCAGCCGACGCTGGCTACCGAGATGGGCGCTCTGCAGGAGCGTATCACCTCTACCCGCAACGGCTCCGTCACCTCCGTTCAGGCCATTTATGTTCCTGCTGACGACCTGACCGACCCCGCACCGGCGACCGCGTTTGCGCATCTGGACGCGACGACCGTTCTGTCCCGTTCAATATCGGAGCTGGGCATCTATCCTGCGGTCGATCCGCTGGACTCCACCTCACGTATTCTCGACCCGGCCGTCATAGGCAAGGAGCACTATGAGACCGCCCGTGCAGTCCAGGCCGTGCTTGAAAAGTACAAGCAGCTCCAGGATATAATCGCCGTCCTCGGTATGGACGAGCTGAGCGCAGAGGACAGAGCGACCGTCGCGAGAGCGAGACGTATACAGCGCTTCATGTCACAGCCGTTCCACGTTGCGGAGAACTTCACCGGTACGCCCGGCAAGTACGTCAAGCTGGAGGACACCATCCGCAGCTTCCAGGCGATACTCGGCGGCGAGGTGGACGACCTGCCCGAGCAGGCGTTCATGCTCTGCGGCAGCATAGACGACGTTATTGCAAAGCGCGGCGCGTTCTGAGGTGGAACCTATGGAGAACATGATTCATCTCTCCGTGGTCACGGCTGACGGCGTCGCGCTGGATACGCAGGTATCCTACGTCAATATCCCGACCGGCTCCGGCTCCGTCGGCGTCCTGCACGGCCATGCGCCGATGCTGTGCGCGGTGAGCGCTGGCAAGGTCAGATACACCACGGCCGACGGCGGCTCCGGCGAGATCGAGGTCGGCGACGGAGTGGCGAACGCCGGAGGCAGCGAGGTAACGCTGCTTGTAAGCGAGACAAAAAGTTAACAGTATCGAGCAAAACAGATCGTCATCGGTGATTTTTATTCCAGATGGCGATCTGTTTTTGCATCCGAGGATCAAGTGCGGAAATGGAATTATTTAAAATAAAAGCACAAAAAGGCATAAATTGAGGAATATGCGTGAAAATAAAAACAAATGATTTTGTACTTCGTCATTTTGCAACTAGCAACAGGGCAAAAATCGTCATTATTATTCATTGACGCATATGTTAGGCAGTGATAAAATGATAGTCGTTAGAGAATTATTAGTGAGGCGCGCTATGAAAAAGGTCTATGTTCTTATCGGAAATTACGGCAGCGGAAAGACGGAGCTTGCGCTGAATTTCGCCATAAACGCGGCAGCGGAGGGCGGACGCACGGAGCTGCTGGATCTTGACATGGTGAACACCTATTTCCGCCTGACCGAGCACGGCAAAATGACGGAGATGAAGGAGATACGCCTTGTCTCCCCGAACTATGCCTGCTCCGGCATCGAGACGCTGTCCCTGCCGGCGGAGGTCGCCTCCGCGTTTGACATGGATTGGGACACGGTCGTGTTCGATGTCGGCGGCGACGCTGTGGGTTCCACTGCTCTTGGCCGCTATCATCAAGACTTTGTTGACCTCGAGCCAGGCTCGCTTGAAGTGCTGAATGTTGTGAACATCCGCCGCCCGCTGGCCGGCACGGTTGAGAAAATAATCCATCTTCAGGAGGAGATGCAGATACACTCCCGCCTGAAGATAACCGGCATGATAAACAATACGAACCTTGCCCAGATGACGACTCCCGCCGAGCTGCGCGACGGCTACGAGATGATAAAGCAGGTGTCGGAGATAACGGGCGTGCCGGTGCTGTATACGTCCGGACGCAAGGAAATGCTGGACATTTTCCTCGCCGAGGGGCATGACCCGAAGTATATCGGGACGCCGATGCCCATAGATACATATATGCACCGAGATTGGGACAGCTGGATAAAAGGGCTGGACGAAAAATAGGATGAATCCGCTTCGGCGGTTTGTTATAAGCAAGCAAAATTTTTTACAGAAAAGAGGTTATCTCATGGTTAAGGTGACGATCAACGAGCTTGTCTGCAAGGGCTGCGGCCTGTGCGCAAGGGCATGTCCCAAGGGCGTACTGGCGCTGTCCAAGACCAAGCTCAACGCGAAAGGCTATCACCCCGCAGAAGTAGTTAACCCTGAAGCCTGCATAGGCTGCGCATCCTGCGCACGTACTTGTCCGGATATAGCGATCAGGATAGAGAAGGAATAAGGAGGAAAAGAAAATGGCATTGACTCTTATGAAGGGTAGCGAAGCAATCGCGGAAGCCGCTATTCGCGCAGGCGCCCGTTTCTTCTTCGGCTATCCTATCACCCCGCAGACAGAGATACCTGAGTACATGTCCGCACGTATGCCCGAGGTCGGAGGCTGCTTCCTCCAGGCCGAAAGCGAGGTCGCGGCAATAAACATGATCTATGGTGCAGCCGGCACCGGCGCCCGCGCCATTACCTCTTCTTCCAGCCCCGGCATCAGCCTCAAGCAGGAAGGCATATCCTACTGCGCCGGCGCGCAGCTGCCCTGCGTCATCCTCAATGTCATGCGCGGCGGCCCCGGCCTCGGCAACATTCAGGCTTCTCAGGGCGACTATTTCCAGGGCGTCAAGGGCGGCGGCAACGGCGACTACCATCTGCTGACTTACGCTCCCGCCTCCGTTCAGGAAGCTATCGACATCATGATGTTCGCCTTTGAAAAGGCCGAGCAGTACCGTGTTCCTGTCCTGTTCCTCGCCGACGGCATCATCGCTCAGATGATGGAGCCTGTCGAGATGCCCGAGATGGTTGATTTCAAGATCGATCCCGAGAAGAAGCCCTGGGCAGCCACCGGCTGGAAGCCCGGCGATGATCCCGCAAAGCGCGCCCAGATCAACTCCATCTACATCAACACCGAGGATCTGGCCATCCATAACGACGAGCTGCAGAAGGTCTACCGTGAGATCGAGGCCAACGAGTGCATGTCCGAGGAATACAAGACCGAGGACGCCGAGTTCATTATCACCGCTTTCGGTACCGTTGCCCGTATCGCCAAGTCTGCCGTCGATGAGCTGCGTGAGCAGGGCATCAAGGTCGGCCTCTTCCGTCCCATCACCGTGTGGCCGTTCCCGTACAAGGCTCTTGCCGAGTGCGCAGGCCATGAAAACGTCAAGGCCGTGCTCGATGTCGAGTGCAACGAAGGCCAGATGCTTGAGGATGTCAAGCTTGCACTCAACGGCGCAAAGCCCGCCGATTTCTTCGGTCACTGCGGCAGCCAGATGCCTACCACCGCAGAGATCGTCACTAAGATCCTCGCAATGAAGGAGGGTAAATAAATGTCCGTAGTATTTGAAAAAACCAGTCTGCTGACTGACAAGCCGTTCCATTACTGCCCCGGCTGCAACCACGGCATTATCCATCGCCTGGTGGCGGAAGCTATCGATGAGCTGAAGCTTGACGGCAACGTCATCGGCGTCGCGCCTGTCGGCTGCTCCGTCTTCGCATATCAGTATTTCAACTGCGACATGTACGAGGCCGCGCATGGCCGCGCCCCCGCAGTCGCAACCGGCGTCAAGCGCGTAAAGCCCGACACTCTGGTCTTCACCTATCAGGGCGACGGCGACCTTGCCTCCATCGGTACTGCCGAGATCGTTCACGCCGCGCACCGCGGTGAGAAGATCACCACCATATTTGTCAACAACGCCATTTACGGCATGACCGGCGGCCAGATGGCTCCGACCACTCTGGTCGGCCAGAAGACCACCACCTCTCCCTACGGCCGTGACGAGAACTGGTGCGGCGCGCCCATCAAGATCTCCGAGATGCTCGCGGCGGTTCCCGGCTCGTACTACATTGAGCGCTGCGCTGTCAACAACAACGCCAACATCATCAAGACCAAGAAGGCCATCAAGAAGGCTTTCCAGTATCAGCTTGAGGGTAAGGGCTTCTGCCTTATCGAAGTGCTGTCCACCTGTCCTACGAACTGGGGTCTCAATCCCATCGAGGCGATGAAGTGGCTGGAAGAGAACATGATCCCTTACTATCCTCTCGGCGTATATAAAGACAAGGGGGCTGCTGAATAATTATGATGAAACAGTTTATTTTTGCAGGCTTCGGCGGTCAGGGTATGCTCCTGATCGGCAAATTCGTTGCCATGGCCGCAATGCTGGACGGCAAGCACGTCTCCTGGCTGCCCTCCTACGGCCCCGAAATGCGCGGCGGTACCGCGAACTGCTCCGTTATCGTCAGCGATAAGGACGTCGCCTCCCCGCTGGTCGACAAGGCCGACGTCATCGTTGCGATGAACCTGCCCTCTCTCGATAAGTTCGAGGAGCATGTCAAGCCCGGCGGACTGCTGGTCGTCAACAGCTCCATCATCGAGCGCAAGTCCACCCGTGACGATATCACCGTTGTCTACTGCGACGCTAACCGCATCGCCGAGGCAGTCGGCAATCCCAAGGGCGCGAACGTCGCCATCCTCGGCGCAATGCTGGAGAAGGAGCCGATCGTTGATCTCGATAAGATGACCGAGGCTATCCGCATTGAGCTTGGCGAGCGCAAGGCTCGCTTCCTCGAAGGCAATAAGAAGGCTCTTATCGCCGGTATGGAAGCTGCAAGAGAGCAGTAAATATTTGTTCTGAAAAAGCCAAGCGGCGCCTGCCGCTTGGCTTTTTTGCGTCCAATATCAATGCGGAGTTCATGCCCGCGCCCTGATATGCCCGTAGGGGATGTGCCGTTCCGCTTGTATAACAAACGGGAATATTTGGCATAATACTACCGAACAATTATTGCTTGGGGGCGGGGAAATGAAAAAATATTTTGCTACGGCGCTGACGCTGCTGGGTGCGGTTGCGCTGATGCTGGCCGGAATGTACGTGTATTCGCAGCCGGACAGCGGCGGCGACGAGACGCTGGTGACGAAGAATATAATTGTCGGCTCGGTCGAGATCGAGAGCCGCGGCGGGGACAGCTTCTATGTCCTGCGCGATAAGTTCGGCTCGGAATATATCTTTAACCGCCTGCCGGAGTGTATGCGCAGCGAGAGCTACGAGGGGCGGAACGCGCAGGTGCGATGCACTCCGGCGGACAGCTCCGGCAGACGGCTCCTGCGCGAGCTGAGCATCGACGGCAAGGTGCTCATCAGCAGCGGCACAGGCGGCTCCGGTCCGGAGCTTGCACATGTTATGGGCGCGGTGATAATCACGGCGGGCTTCCTCCTGCTGTGGCTCTTCGTTCGCCGCGTGATACGCATAGCCTCCGAAAAGAACAAAAAGAAAGACGGGTGATAACCCGTCTTTACCATTTGCTGCGCTGCAGACACTACTCTACGACACCAATAACCCACGGATTGCTGACTGCAATCCGTGGGTTATTTTTCACTTACTCAACACGCTAAAACAGCCTATCCGCGCTATCACTCGGCACGCTGCCTCAGATACGCCGTGTGTGTCAGCTCAAGCGCTGGGATCATCTGCGCAGGGGCGACGCGCACCGTGACCCAGCCCTCGCCAGAACTGCCGGACAGCACCGGAATGCCAGACTTCGACAGCGCAATTACAAGCTCAGACAGCGTCGCCGTTCCGGCTGCGCGCCCCACAAGCGTGATCTCACTGCGCGCCTCGCTGCGGGTCACACCCGCGTAGTCCGGACGCTCAGCGTCTGCAAGCAGCCGCACGCGCGAACCGCGGCCCGGCTCAAACGACGACAGCAGCCGTATCTCCACGTCGTTCGCCAGCGCCAGCGCGACCGACCGATCGTGCAGCACCTGCGAACCTGCGCCCGCGAGCAGCAGCATGTCGCGGAAATCTATTTCCTCAAGCCGCCGTGCACCGCTGACAATGCGCGGGTCGGCGGTGTATATACCGTCCACGTCCGTGTATATCTCGCAGCGCTCCGCGTCGAGCGCCGCTGCCAGCGCGACAGCAGTCGTGTCCGAGCCGCCGCGGCCGAGCGTTGTTATACCGCCCTCCGGACTGACGCCCTGGAACCCGCTGACCACGGCGATCTCGCCGCGTTCAAGCGCAGCGGCAAGCTCGCCCGCCGCGATCATCTCTATCCGCGCCTCGGCGTGGCTGCCGTCGGTGATTATGCCGGCCTGCCAGCCGGTGAACGAGCGCGCCGCAAGCCCCATGCTCTCGAGCGTGATGGCCATGAGCGCCGCGGACTGCTGCTCACCAGTCGAAATGAGTGCGTCCAGCTCGCGTGCGGGCGGCTGCGAGCTTATCTCGTGTGCCATATCCAGCAGCTCATCTGTCGTATCGCCCATGGCGGACACCACGACCAGAACGCTGTGCCCCCTTCGGCGAGCCTCGGCAGCTATGCCGGCGGCTCGCCGGAGACGCTCTGTCCCGGCCAGAGAGCTGCCGCCGAATTTCTGCACTATCAGCATGGCATCCTCCGAATACATTTTTTGCCGCGGAGCCGATGCCCCGGCTCCGATGCGCGGCTTTTCGCCGTCAGTACATTATATACGCGCCCCGGCTCAGGGGTTAAAGCGAATATTTTCCGGCAGATGTGGCAAGGATGGGTGTGGAACATGTGGGGCGCCTGGATGCGCTTTCTATATAACAAGGAAGGCAGGGAGAGGGGGAGACCATGCCCGAGAGGCTCGCAAAATATCTTTGGGCGGCGCTGTGCTGGGCGCTCGTCATCGCGGCGCTGTGGCTGGCGCTGCGCTTTCTGCTGCCGTGGCTCGCGCCGTTTCTCGTGGCGCTCGGCGCGGCGGCGCTGATGGAACCGGCGGTCGGGGCTCTGGCGCGGCACGGCTGGCGCAGGAGTGTGGCCGCGGGGCTTGTGACGCTCGCGGTGCTGGCCGCGGCGGCAGGGGCGGTGTATGCGCTCGCGTCGAAGGGCATGGACATGCTTACGGATTTTGCGCGGCAGGTGCCGGAGCTGGTGGCCTCGGCGGAGCAGACGCTGGCGCGGCTGGAGGCGCGGATGCTGGAGTACATCGCCGCCGCGCCGCAGGGCGTGAGCGGATATCTTGAGAGCGCGCTCGATTCGCTCGGCGAGAGCCTGTATAAGCTTCCGGCGGCGCTGTCGCAGTGGGGGCTGGAGCTTGTCGCGCGCACGGCGCAGGCAAGTCCGGACACACTGCTGTTCGCCGTCACGGCCGGGATCGGGACGTATTTCGCCTCCGCGTCGTACCCGCAGCTCACGGCATTTCTCGCCGCGCAGATACCGGCGGGGCTTCGGCGGCGCTTTTCCGGCGTCGGCGGCAATCTGAAAGGCAGCTTTGGTGGCTGGCTGCGGGCGCAGCTGATATTGATGCTGATGACATTTTTCGAGCTGCTTATTGGCTTCCTGCTGCTGCGCGTCCGCGGCGCACCGGTCATCGCCGCGGTGACGGCGCTGGTCGATGCGCTGCCTGTGTTCGGCACGGGGACGGTGCTGCTGCCGTGGGCGGCGTACTGCCTGCTGTCGGGCGCGGCGGCGCGCGGGATCGGGCTGCTGATCAGCTGGGGCGTGACGAACCTTGTGCGCAGCTGCGCGCAGGCGAAGCTGCTGGGCGATCAGATCGGGCTTGACCCGCTGGCCTCGCTCACGGCGATATATATCGGATGGCGGGTCAAGGGCGTGATCGGGATGCTGCTGTTTCCGCTGATCCTCGTCACGCTGCGTCAGCTCAATGACCGCGGCGTGATCCGGCTGTGGAAAGAGCCGTGATGGGGGTGTATTATTGCCAATGGGGAAAAGAAAATTCCGCGCTCTAATCCGTCCCCCTCCCCAAAAACCCAAACACAAAAAATTTTATTCCGATTGCAATAAAACACCCTGCTCGTGTATTATATAGGTGTAAAGCAAAACAAAGGGAGGGACGCGATGCTGCCCGCCGCATACAAAATGGAACCGGAGACGCCGCGCGTGAGCGGCGCGGATGAGCTTGACCGGTGCATAGAGCGCATCGCCATGTGCGACAGGGACGCTTTCGCCGTGCTGTACCGCAGCACCAGCGGCGCGGTGTTCGCCTATGCCCTCTCCGTACTTAAAAACCGGCAGGACGCCGAGGACGTCCTGCACGACTGCTACGTGAACATATACCAGACCGCGCAGGCCTACCGCAGCGAGGGCAAACCCATGGCGTGGATAATGACCGTGACGCGGAACCTCTGCCTGCACAAGCTGCGCGAGCGCAGCCGCCGCGCCGAACAGCCCGACTGCGATTGGGAAACTCTGCTGCGTGCGGACAGCGGTCTCGGCGACGAGGAACACCTTCTGCTGCGCGCGTGCATGGAGCAGCTCGGCGGCGAGGAGCGCAGAATATTCCTGCTGCACGCCGTGGCGGGCTTCAAGCACAGGGAGATAGCGGAGTTTATGGAGCTGCCGCTGGCGACGGTGCTGTCGAAATACTCGCGCGCCGTGAAGAAAATGAGGAAATATCTTGAGGAGGCTGAACTGTATGACTGACAGAGAGCTTGAAATGAGGGTGCAGCAGGCGTTTGACGCCGCCGCGCCGGATATATTCGATTCCGTGATGGCTGAATGCAGCGCGCCGCGGGGCAAGGTCGTTGCCCTGACGAAGAGCAGGAAGAAGAAAAGCGGCTTCGCCAAGCGTCTGCTTTCGATCGCGGCCGTGATGGCGCTGCTGATCTGTGCTGCCGCCGGTGGCGCGTATGTCAACGGACAGGAGAACGCCGTCGCATCGGTCGTGACGCTGGACGTCAACCCCAGCGTGGAGCTGCGGCTCAACGCTCGCGACAAGGTCGTGGACGCCACGGCGCTCAACGGCGACGGGCAGGCCATTCTCTCAAATCTTGAACTGCGCGGCGAAAAGCTCAGTGCGGCGCTGGCCGACGTGATCGGCTCGATGCGCGACAACGGCTACCTGACGCCGGAGAAGAATTCCGTCCTCGTGACGGTCGATAACAGCGACACCGCCAAGGCCGAGGCGCTTCAGCAGCGCATAGATACCGCCATGGCCAAGGTCATGGAGACGGCGGATTTCGACGGCGCGGTGATAAGTCAGGTGCTCCAGAAGACGGACGAGGTAACGGAACTTGCGCGCTCGCTGGCGATAAGCCCGGGCAAGAGCCAGTTCGTCTCGGCCATCAGCGCCGCGAGCGGCGAGAGCGTCGAGGAGCTTGCAAAGCTCAATATCAGCGACCTGAACCTGCTGAGAACGCTGAAGAATCTTGACATTGAAAATATCGTCGCCTGCGGAACGGCGGGCGCGGCGGATTACATAAGCGAGGGCACCGCGGCGCTGGAGGCGCTGAAGGCGGCCGGAGCCGAGGACGGCGCGCTACCCGACGTCAATGTGGACGTGGACGTGGCGGACGGGGAGCTTGTGTACAATGTGAGCTTCTCCTTCGGCGGCTATGACTACAATTACGAGGTCAGCCCGAACAGCGGCAGCATCAAGAACTGCGTGCGCCAGTTCGCCGACGACATGGAAGCGCTGGCCGAGAGCTTCGCCGACGGCTGGGAGAACTGGGGCGAGGCTCAGGGCGACAGTTGGGAAGACTGGGGCGAAGCGACCGGTGACGCTTGGGAAGCTTGGGGCGAAGCCCAAGGCGACGCATGGGAGAACTGGGGCGAGAACTATGCCGATGCATGGGAAGCATGGGCGGAGAACTACGCCGACGAGTGGGAGACCTGGGCGGAGCAGCATCCGGACGAGTGGAGAAAGCTTATTGAGCAGTACCCTGAAAAGTGGGAAGCTTGGGCAAAGCAGCATTCCGACGAGTGGAACTCGTGGCTCAGCGGAAACGCGGACAGCCTCGGTGAGCTGGGAGAATTCCTGCGGTCGTGGACATCGCTGTTCAATAAGTGGTGGAATTGAACTGATAACGGCGCCGCCTTACCATCGGCGCCTGGCGATAAAGAGTGCCGGTCCTCCCCCTCGGCGCTCCATGAAAAAGACGTATATAGAAAAAGAAAAAGCCGCTGCGAAGCGGCTTTTTCGCGTATGTCAGGGAGAAAAAGTAATTTTACATGGTTCTCTCTTGCCTATTGGCAATAGCCCGAGTATGGAGACACCTCAGGTGGCCTAACGGCCGCCAACGTCTCGCTGCGGCTCGGTCACGGCGCGGCTCTGACATGCCACCGGCATGTCATTCACTACCGCGTCGCCGCTTCGCTACCTGGAAGGGGCGACAAGGGGGGCGGAGCAACGCCATGCGCCAGCTAACAGTGACACCACGAACGCGCGTTGGCTATCCACAATTCACTCCCTGTTTTTTAAGAATTTCAGCCCTTGCAAATACTGCGCGCGTATGCTATATTATACGCTCGACAGTTAAAAGACAGATATGTATGATTATTGAGGAAAAGAAAGTGAAATTATCCAGATTTATCGGAAATAAGGCTTTTTACCGCAAGCTTTTTGCGGTCATGCTGCCGATTCTCATTCAAAACGTTATCACAAACTTCGTGAGCCTGCTCGACAACGTCATGGTCGGACAGGTCGGAACGGAGCCGATGTCCGGCGTCGCCATAGTCAACCAGTTGCTGTTCGTATTCAACCTCTGCATCTTCGGCGGCCTTGCGGGCGCGGGCATCTTCACCGCGCAGTTTTACGGCAAGGACGACCACAATGGCGTCCGCGACACGATGCGCGCCAAATATTACATCGCCCTCGGCTCAGTCGCGCTGTTCCTGCTCGTGTTCGTCCTCTTCGGCGAGAACCTGATCTCCGCCTTCCTGCACGAGGGAAACGAGGGACTTGACCTCGGCGCGACGCTCGGCCACGCGAAGGACTACATCGCTGTGATGTACTTCCAGATGCTGCCGTTCGCGGTGACGCAGGTATATTCCAGCACCCTGCGCGAGACCGGCGAGACGATGCTGCCGATGAAGGCGGGCATCGCCGCTGTGCTCGTCAACCTCGTCTTCAACTACATCCTCATCTTCGGCAAATTCGGCGCGCCCGCGCTCGGCGTCGTCGGCGCGGCTATCGCAACCGTACTCTCCCGCTTTGTCGAGTGCGCGATAGTCATCACGTGGACGCACCGACACAAGGAGCGCAACCGCTTCATCGTCGGCGTGTACGAGACGATGCGCGTCCCGCCGGAGCTTGCGCGGCAGATAGTGCGCCTCGGCGCGCCGCTGCTGATAAACGAGCTGCTGTGGTCGGGCGGCATGGCAATGCTCAACCAGTGCTACTCCATGCGCGGGCTGGAGGTTGTCTCCGCGTGTAATATCTCCTCCACGGTTTCGAACCTGTTCCTCTGCGCTGCGCTTTCGATGGGCAACACTGTTGCCATCATCGTTGGGCAGCTGCTAGGCGCGGGCGAGCTGGAGCGCGCCGTGGACGAGGACAGAAAGCTCATCGCATTCTCTGTCGCACTCAGCACCTGCGTCGGCATCGTGATGGCGCTGCTCGCGCCGCTGCTGCCGCAGCTCTACAACACCTCGGACAGCGTCAAGCAGATGGCCTCCGACATGCTCTGGGTCAGTGCCGCAATGATGCCATTCAATGCCTTCACGAATACCTGCTACTTTACGCTGCGCTCCGGCGGCAAGACGATCATCACCTTCATTTTCGACAGCGCGTACATATGGGCGATATGCATCCCCGTCGCGTTTACGCTCTCGCGCTATACCACACTGCCGATCCTGCCGATGTTTATGATCGTGCAGTCGCTTGAAATTCTCAAGTGCGGCATCGGATTTGTGTTCGTCAAACGCAGAAAATGGGTCAACAACCTCGTCACCGACCCGACGATATAATATAAAATACAGCGATCCCCCCTGCACCGCTAATGGGCGCAGGGGGGATATCATGTATTGGAAATTTCGGTATAAGCGGTGACGCAATCAATCCAATTTGAAACCCTCGCCGTGGACTTCGGTGGAGTCCATGACAAAGGTGAAGGCTTTGGGATCGGCCTGATGGATGAGCTTCAGCGTCTGCGCGAGCACATTGCGCCGCGTGACAGTCAGGACGACCTGCTTCTCGCCGCGCGTATAACCGCCGACGGCAGGGATTATCGTCGTGCCGCGGTCGGTGTATGTGTTCAGCACGTTCGTCACCTCGTCGCCGCGGTCGGTAACGGTGTAGATGACCTTGGCGTAGTCCACGCCTTCGGCGAGTGCGTCGATGACCTTCGAGGCCACGAGAATCGCGATGGCTGAATAGAGCGCGACGTCGATGTCGCGGAAAATGAGAACTGCGAACACGACAACGCAGGCGTCAATCACGAGCAGCATCGTGCCGGACGGGAGGTTCGGGAACGGTTTTTTCATCATCAGCGCGAGCAGATCCGTCCCGCCGGTGCTTATCCCGCGCAGGAACAGCAGCCCCACGCCGAGTCCGCTCAGCGCGCCGCCGAATATCGAGGCGAGCAGGGCGTTGCTGGTGTACACGGGCAGCAATGCCGTCAGGTCGATGAACGCGGACAGCAGCAGCGTGGCGATGAGCGTCATTGCGAGGGAGCGCGGGCCGAGCAGCTTCCATGCGCAGAGCAGCAGCGGCACGTTCAGCATCAGGTTCCATATACTCACGCGGATCGGCGTGATGTACGCAAGCGCCGTCGACAGACCGGACACGCCGCCCGGCGCGATGTCGTTCGGAATGGTGAACATCGAAAGACTCAGGCCGACCAGCGCGCTGCCGACAACGCAGTACACAAGATCGGTGATGACGTCTTTCCAAGTATATGAGCCGAATAAGCGCTTCATTAACATACCCCCGCAAATGAATATGCACTTATTCTAACACGTTTTATTCATTTTTCAACACATAATTTTCAGCCCCAGAGAATTCTGCATATCCACGCCGAGGACAGGAAGCACGCGAGATCGGCGCACAGCGCCGCGGGGATCGCCCAGCGGCTGTCCTTGACACCGGCGGCCGTGAAATACACCGCGACGACATACAGCGTCGTTTCGCTCGAGCCAATCATAACGGCGGCGGTGCGGCCGACGAGCGAGTCCGCACCATAGCGCGCGATAAGCTCCGCACTCACGCTGAGCGCCGTGCTGCCGGAGACCGGACGCAGCAGCATAAGCAGAGAGGTCTCCACCGGAATGCCCAGCGCCTTGAACACAGGCGCGAGCAGCCGCTCCAGTAGTTCCGGCAGGCCGGAGGCGCGCAGCAGGTATATCACGGGGAAGAGCACGAGCAGCGCAGGGAGAATGTCGGCCATGACGCGCAGCCCCTTTTTCGCGCCGTCGGTCATCGCCGCGAAGATGTCCACGCCCTTGTAGAGCGCCAGCACACATGCGGCGGTGACGATGAGCGGCGCGGTCAGGTCGAGCAGCGTGTTCATCGCCATACGCGCGCGAGCAGCTTCGCCATTGCCAGCCCGACCGCGACGGACACGACGGAACTGAACCATACGGCGGGCATGATATCGAAAGCGGAGGCCGCGCCGTTTGCGGCGCGCACCGCGGCTATCGTCGATGGGATGAGCTGTATCGATGCCGTGTTCAGCACGACCAGCCTGCAAAGCTCGTCTTTGGCGGGTTCGCCGAGACGCGCGATGCCTTGTGCGGCACGGATGCCGGCGGGCGTGGCGGCGTTGCCGAGGCCTAGGAGATTTGCGCTGACGTTCTCGCTGATGGCGGCCATGATACCGCCGTCGCGCGACGAGAGCGGGAACAGTCTGCGCAGCAGAGGGGCGAGCAGGCGGGTAAGCGCCTTGACTGCGCCGCTGCGCTCAAGCAGCTCCATCACCGCGCTCCACAGGCAAACTGCTCCCAAAAGTTCCAAAGTAAAGCTCACGGCGGCTGAAGCGCCTCCAATCAGGGCGTTTCCGGCTTCTGCGTGCGAAGCGGAGAAAAACGCGAAAAATGTCGAAAGCAGTAGTGCAATTGTTAAGAAGTAGTTAAGAAACATGGTGTTAATGTAATTAAAATGAAGATTATAGAAATAATTGGGATAATATAAAAGAATTTGTTAATTTTAGTCGGCATGGTGTAATCTTTAGTTGACTTGAGCGAAACTTGTGATAAAATGCGAAGTGAGGTTTGTGTTAGAGATGTGGAAGGAGCAATCACTATGAAATCTACCGGAATTGTCCGTAAGGTTGATGAGCTGGGCCGTATAGTCCTCCCCATAGAGATGCGCCGTACACTGGACATCGCAGAGAAGGATGCACTGGAGATATATGTTGAAGGAGAAAATATTATTCTTCGCAAATATCAGGCATCCTGCATTTTCTGCGACAACGCCAAGGACATCCATGTCTTCAAGGGCAAGAACATCTGCGCCCACTGCCTGAAGGAACTCCTGGAAGTCTGATCTGACCCCAACCCACGCCCAAGCGGACCCACCCTTTCCTAGGATCGGTCCGCTTTTTCATGCGCAAAATTG
>URGI01000023.1 GCA_900547315.1 uncultured Eubacteriales bacterium
TTCCTCTGGATTGTATGGCGCGAAATAAGAAGCGCGCCTTGCGGACGCCGGGGATCTCGCCCTTGTAAGCCAGCTCACGGAAGCAGATACGGCAGATGCCGTAGTTGCGGAGGTAAGCATGGGGACGGCCGCAGATCTTGCAGCGGTTGTACTTACGGGTGGAGAACTTTGCAGGAGCCTGCTGCTTCAGAATCATAGATTTCTTTGCCATTTTTAACTCCTCCTTAGTTCATAAACGGTGCGCCCATGAGCTTGAGCAGCTCGCGCGCCTCTTCGTCGGTCTGAGCGGTGGTGGTGATGGCGATGTTCATGCCGCGCAGCTTCTCGATCTTATCGTACTCGATTTCGGGGAAGATGATCTGCTCCTTCAGGCCAAGGCTGTAGTTGCCGCGGCCGTCAAACGCGTCTGCGGAGATGCCGCGGAAGTCGCGGACACGGGGCAGAGCAACGTTGAAGAGACGGTCAAGGAACTCCCACATGCGATCCTGACGAAGGGTGACCTTTACGCCGACCTTCATGCCTTCACGCAGCTTGAAGTTTGCAACAGACTTTCTTGCAACGGTAGCAACGGCGTGCTGACCGGTGATGGCGCTGATGTCCTTGATAACGGCGTCGAGAGCCTTTGCGTTATCCTTGCAGTCGCCGCAGCCGACGGAGACAACGATCTTGTCGATCTTGGGGATCTGCATGGTGGACTTGTACTGGAACTTCTCCATGAGAGCCGGAGCAACTTCCTCAAGATACTTTTTCTTCATTCTTGTCATAGTAAGTTATCTCCTTTCTCAGATTTCTGCGCCGCACTTCTTGCAGACGCGGGTCTTCTTGCCGTCGGTGATCTTGTGGGCGACGCGGGTGCCCTTTCCGCACTTCGGGCAGACAAGCTGTACCTTGCAGGCGTAGATGGGGGTCTCAGTCTTGATGATGCCGCCATCCTGGCCCTGCTGGCGGGGCTTCTGATGCTTGGTGGCAACGTTGACGCCCTCGACAACGACCTTCAGGCCCTTGGGATCGGCGATCAGGACCTTGCCCTGCTTGCCCTTGTCCTTGCCGGACAGAACGATGACTTTATCGTCTTTCTTAATGTTCATTCTCGGTGCCCTCCATTAAATCACTTCGGGAGCCAGGGACAGGATCTTCATGTATTCCTTGTCACGAAGCTCACGGGCGACGGGTCCAAAGATACGAGTGCCGCGGGGGTTCTTATCACCGGTGTTGATAAGGACTGCTGCGTTCTCGTCAAAACGGACGTAGGTGCCGTCGGCGCGGCGGACGGGCTTCACGGTGCGAACGACGACTGCCTTGACGACATCGCCCTTCTTCACGCTGCCGCCGGGTGCTGCCTTGCGGACGGAGCAAACTATTACGTCACCAATACTTGCATACTTGCGCTTGGAACCGCCAAGCACGCGGATGCACTTAAGCTCTTTGGCGCCGGTATTGTCGGCGACCTTCAGATAAGTTTCCTGCTGTATCATTCTGGCGCCTCCTTACTTAGCCTTCTCTACGATCTCGACCACGCGCCATCTCTTGTCCTTGGACAGGGGGCGGGTCTCCATCACGCGGACGATATCGCCGACGCCGCACTCGTTGTTCTCGTCGTGCGCCTTCAGGCGGTAGGTACGTCCAATGATCTTCTTATAAGTCTTGTGGGCAACGCGATCCTCTACGATGACGACCACGGTCTTGTCCATCTTGTCGGAAACGACCTTGCCTACGCGGGTCTTACGGGAAGTAGTTCTTTCTTCGTTCATTTTTCCTTACCTCCTCAGTTCTGCTTCTCGCGCAGTACGGTCTTGACACGAGCGATGTCACGGCGCACGGCAGATATCTTGGTGGGGTTGTCAAGATGATTGGTGGCATGCTGCATACGGAGCATGAACAGATCCTTCTTGAGGTCGACGAGCTTGGTCTCAAGCTCTGCGACGGACATGGAACGTATTTCGTTTGCCTTCATCTTATTCACCACCGTTCTCAGACTCGGAGCCCTTCGCGACTATCTTGGTCTTGATGGGCAGTTTGTGGCTTGCCAGACGGAGTGCCTCGCGGGCGATATCTTCGGGAACGCCTGCGATCTCGAACATGACTCTGCCGGGCTTAACGACTGCGACCCAGTACTCCGGGGAGCCTTTACCGGAACCCATACGGGTCTCGGCCGGCTTCGCGGTGACGGGCTTGTCGGGGAAGATCTTGATCCAGACCTGACCGCCACGCTTGGTGTAGCGGGTCATTGCGATACGTGCCGCTTCGATCTGGTTGGAGGTGATCCAGCCCGGCTCCTGTGCCGCCAGACCGAATTCGCCGTAGTTTACGACGTTGCCGCGAGTGGCTTTGCCCTTCATGCGGCCGCGCTGTACTCTGCGGTACTTAACTCTCTTAGGCATTAACATTAGGTGTTGCCTCCTTCCTTAGCGGGAGCAGCGGGACGGGGTCCGCGGTTGTAGCCGCCCTGACCTGCCGGTCTGCTGCCGTAGCCCTGACGGCGCTCGCCGTTCTGGCCGCGGTTGTCGCGGTTGTAGCCGCCCTGACGGCGCTCGCCCTGACGACGATCGTCTCTGCGGCGACGCTCCTGCGGCTTGTTCAGATCCATGGTGCGCGGGGTGGTGCGCAGAGTCTGGGAGAGGACTTCGCCCTTGTAGATCCAGACCTTGACGCCGATGCGGCCGTAGGTGGTGTTAGCCTCTGCGAAGCCGTAGTCGATGTCGGCACGGATGGTCTGAAGGGGAATGGTGCCCTCGTGGTAGCACTCGGATCTTGCGATCTCGGCGCCGCCCAGACGGCCGCCGCACTTGACCTTGATGCCGCGTGCGCCCATTCTCATGGCGCGGCCCATGGCGTTCTTCATCGCGCGGCGGAAGCCGATGCGCTTCTCAAGCTGCTGTGCGATGTTCTCGGCGACGAGCTGTGCGTTGGTGTCCGGGGTGCGAACCTCAACGATGGAGAGAGCGACGGGCTTGCCGATCAGCTTCTCGACTTCCTGACGCAGGCGCTCGATCTCTGCGCCGCCCTTGCCGATGACGACACCAGGACGGGAGCAGTGGATATAAATGCGAACCTTTGCGGAATCGCGCTCTATCTCGATGGTGGGAACACCGGCGGAATAGAGGGTCTTCTTCAGATACTCGCGGATCTTGTAGTCCTCGACGATAAGATCGCCGACCTTGTCTTCTCTTGCGTACCAGCGGGAATCCCAATCCTTTATAACGCCAACACGCAGTCCGTGGGGATTAACTTTCTGTCCCATTTAATTCTGCCTCCTTCCCTTAGTCTCTCTCAGCCACAGCGATCATGATGTGGCTGGTGCGCTTGTTGATGCGGTACATACGTCCCTGTGCTCTCGGCATGCCTCTCTTGAGGATGGGGCCGGCGTTTGCGTAGGTCTCGCAGACGTAGAGCTTCTCGGGATCCATTTCAAAGTTGTTCTCGGCGTTTGCCATGGCGCTCTTGAGCACCTTGATCATCAGCTCGCAGCCGGCCTTCGGAGTGTTCTCCATCAGAGCCATTGCGACCTTCGCGTCCTTGCCGCGGATCATGTTGCAAACGATCTCGACCTTGCGGGGAGAAATACGGGCGTATTTGTGCTCCGCACGGGCAATTTTCTTTTCGTCCATTTCTTCTCCTCCTTACTTACCGGTCTTGCTGCCGGCGTGTCCGCGGAAGGTACGGGTGGGAGCGAACTCGCCCAGCTTGTGGCCGACCATATCTTCAGTGACATACACGGGAACATGACGGCGGCCGTCATGCACAGCGATGGTGTGTCCGACGAAGGACGGGAATATAGTGGAGGAACGAGACCAGGTCTTGACGACCTGCTTGTTGCCGGTCTTGTTCATCTCATCGACGCGCTTCAGCAGCTCAGGCGCTGCGAAGGGGCCTTTCTTTATGCTTCTGCTCATTTACGTTCCCTCCTTACTTTGCGTTGCGGCGCTTGACTATGAACTTATCAGTGTGGTTCTTAGTCTTGCGGGTCTTGTAACCAAGTGCGGGCTTGCCCCAAGGAGTTACAGGGCCGGGACGGCCGACAGGGGACTTGCCTTCACCACCGCCGTGGGGGTGATCACAGGGGTTCATGACGGAGCCGCGGACGGTGGGACGGATGCCCATGTGGCGTTTGCGGCCGGCCTTGCCGATGTGAACGTTGGCGTGGTCGATGTTGCCGACCTGACCGATGGTAGCGAAGCAGTCCATGCGGACCTTGCGGTACTCACCGGAGGGGAGGCGGACGGTTGCCATACCGTTTTCCTTTGCCATCAGCTGCGCAGCAACGCCGGCGGAGCGGACAAGCTGAGCGCCCTTGCCGGGGTACAGCTCGATGTTGTGGATAACGGTACCGACGGGGATGTTTGCCATGGGCAGAGCGTTGCCCGGCTTGATATCGGCTGCGGCGGAGGAGACGATCGCATCGCCGACGCTCAGGCCGACAGGGGCGAGGATGTAGCGGCGCTCGCCGTCTTCATACTCGCACAGGGCGATGAACGCGCTGCGGTTGGGGTCGTACTCGAGACGGAGGACCTTTGCGGTCATCTCGGTCTTGTCGCGCTTGAAGTCGATAACGCGGTACTTCTGACGGTTGCCGCCGCCCTGGTGGCGGACGGTGATGCGGCCGTAGCTGTTGCGGCCGGAGTTCTTCTTGAGGACCTCGACGAGGGACTTCTCGGGCTTGACGTGCTTCTCAACACCGTCGAAGCCGGAGACGGTCATCTGACGTCTGGCAGGAGTAGTAGGTCTGTAAGTTTTGATAGACATTCTCTATTCCTCCTTAAACCATGCCTTCGAACAGCTCAATGTTCTTGGAGTCGGCACTGAGCTTGACGACGGCCTTTTTCCACGAGGCAGTCTTACCCATGGGGTAAGCGCCGGTGCGCTTGGCCTTGCCTCTGACGTTCAGGGTGGTGACCTTGATGACGGTGACGCCGAAGATCTCCTCGACAGCCTTGGCTATCTCGATCTTGTTTGCGTCCTTGGCAACTTCAAACGCGTACTTCTTGATGTCCAGATCTTCCATGGACTGTTCGGTGATGAGGGGACGGATAACGATATCGTATGCGGTCTTCATCAGGCGTACACCTCCTCGATCTTGGCGAGGGCAGCCTTGTCAACTACCATAACGCCGTTGGTGAGAATCATGTAGGGGCTGAGGATGCTGGCGATGGTGGTCTCGACGCCGGCGATGTTGCGGGCGGACTTGACAACCTTCTCATCCACGCTCTCGGTAACGACAAGAGCCTTCTTCTCAACGCCGATCTTCTTGAGGAAGGAGTTGAAAACGGAGGTCTTGATCTCTTCGACCTTCAGGCCGTCAACGACGACGATCTCGTTCTCCGCTGCCTTTGCGGACAGAGCGGACTTGAGAGCCAGACGCTTGACCTTCTTGTTGAGAGTATAGCTGTAATCGCGGGGCTTGGGAGCGAACGCTACGCCGCCGTGAGTCCACACGGGGGAACCGGTGTAACCTGCGCGGGCGCGGCCGGTGCCCTTCTGACGCCAGGGTTTTCTGGTGGAGTAGGAAACCTCGCCCTTGGTGAGCGCGCTCTGAGTGCCCTGACGGCAGTTGGCCAGGTGATTCTTGACGGAATCATGCAGGACGCTCTTGTTCGGCTCGATGCCGAAGATGGCCTCGGAGAGCTCGATCTCGCCGATCTTCTCGCCTGCCATATTGAAAACGTTAGCTTTAGGCATTTATGCTGCTCTCCTTTCTTTACTTGGTACGGGCGGAAGCCTTCTGCGGGTTGACACGAGCGGAAGCCTTCTGCGGGTTGAGGCTGATGCCAGCGGCCTCGCCCTTCTTGACGGGCTGGGTCTTGACAGTGTTCTTGATATAGACGATGCTGCCCTTCGGGCCGGGGACGGCGCCGCGGATAGCGATCATGTTCAGCTCAGCGTCGACCTTGACGATGTCGAGGTTCTGGACGGTGACCTGATCGACGCCCATGTGACCAGCCTGCTTCTTGCCCGGGAAAATGCGGGAAGGATCGGTGCTGGAGCCCATGGAACCGGCGTGACGGTGAACGGGGCCGCCGCCGTGGCTGGTGGGGGTACGGCCCTGGCCGAAGCGCTTGATAACGCCGGCGTAGCCCTTACCTTTGCTGATACCGGTGACGTCGACCTTGTCGCCTTCTGCGAAGACGTCAGCCTTGACCAGGTCGCCGACTTCGAGCTTGCTGCTGTCCTCGAGGCGGAACTCCTTGAGGTGCTTGACCATGCCTACGCCCGCCTTCTTCAGGTGACCCTGCTCGGGCTGGCTGAGCTTCTTCTCGGCCACTTCTTCGTAGCCGAACTGGACTGCGTCATAGCCTTCCTTGTCCTTGTTCATCTTGGCGACGACCACGCAGGGGCCTGCCTCGATGACGGTCACGGGAATGACCTTGCCAGTCTCATCGAAGATCTGCGTCATGCCGACCTTCTTGCCGATGATGGCTTTCTTCATTGTATTTCCTCCTATTGGTTATTGGTCGTCTCGCATGGTCCGGGATTGGGTTCCCGTCCGGAGGCTGACGACTTAACCCGTCCGCATACGCAAGCTGCGGACTATGGGTCATTTACTTGTGTGGGTTTGCCGGGGTTGGGTTACGCGGGGATCAGAGCTTGATCTCGATCTCGACGCCTGCGGGGACTTCAACGCTCATCAGAGCTTCGACGGTCTTCTGGCTGGGGCTCATAATGTCGATAAGGCGCTTGTGGGTGCGGCGTTCGAACTGCTCGCGGCTGTCCTTATACTTATGAACTGCGCGGAGGATGGTGACGATCTCGGTCTTGGTGGGCAGGGGGATGGGGCCGGAGACCTTTGCATCAGTGCGCTTGGCGGCTTCGACGATGGTCTCGGCTGCCTTGTCGATGAGCTGATGATCGTAAGCCTTGAGACGGATACGGATCATGTTCTTGTTGGTTGCTGCCATGTTTTTTCTCCTTTTCGTACGTTTTTGTGCGGCGGCATTGGCTCCGCCGGAAACTATGCGTACGGATGAAACCCTTTCTATACACACAACCGTGCGTATCAGACCATGTCCGAAAAACAAACCGGCTTTTTGAGCCGGTCGATCCCCGTCCAAGCGATATACGCGTATATGGATCAGGTTCCAGCCGCCCGATTACGCGCCGGACATGCATCCGGCACCGGACATACTCCACGGAAGTTACCTCATTTCTGAGCAATCTCCCGCTTCATCGCATAATACGCCCGTGCTCTCGCACACGCGCTCATTTAATATACCAATTTATCGCCCGTATGTCAAGAAAAAATTCAGTATTTCTGCAAAAATTTTTGGCATATTTTTTGTGCAGGTATACGAAATAAATTTTGGGGGAAATCGGGGGGTGAAGGGGCGTAAGACGCAAGATTTGCGGGACGGCACAGAGGCCGTCCCGTATACATTATTTGTGGTGCGTTCTTTCTTTTCTCCCCTGCTCGTGTCTATACTCTGGCGACCCCTTTCCCCAGTGTGCGCACTGGGGACTGTCTCGCTGCGGCTCGGTCACGGCGCGGCTCTGACATGCCACCGGCATGTCATTCACTACCGCGCCGCCGCTTCGCTATCCTAAAAGGGGCAGCGAGAGGCGAGGGTTTGGGCGGGGTGCGCCGATTTGGGCAGCGCTTCGCGGCAAAGGTTTCGGGGCGGCTGAGGCCGCCCCGATGCTTACCGCTTTTCTGTTTTCCTACTATTATAATATACCGTCACGCGAGGGTCTCGATGGCGGCATCCGTGCCGGCGAGGGCGGCGCGGACGGTCTGCTCGGTCGAGGCGCTGACATACACGCGGACAAGCGTGTCGATATCCGCAAGCTCCGACCAATCCAGATTCTCGCCGCTGTTGATGATGTACATCTCGGTCAGACCCTTGAAATCATGCAGATTATTCGCAGAATCCAGCTTGCAGTCCTCCAGCGTCAGGCTCACGATGCCGCGCTCGCGGTCGAAGCTCTTGAAAAAGCTGCCGCGCAGGTCGCAGCTATAGCAGGCCAGACTGGTCAGGCCGCTGTGGCGCAGGATCGGCCGCAGCTCGTCGAGCGTGCAGTTGGACACCGCGGCTTCGGTCAGCTTCGTCAGCGGCTTCATGACCGAGAAGTCCGAGACGTTCGCGCCGATGAAGCTCACGCTGCGCAGCTGGAGACAGCGGTTGATATCGCCGAGGTCGCCCAGCGGGCAGCCGTCGGTCGTCAGCTCGCGCAGCTTCGGCAGATTGCTTATGCCCTGGAGCGAGGCGACGCGGCAGTTCGAGATATTCAGCCGCTCGATGTTCAGCGTCGGCAGCGTCCCGAGCGACGAGAGCTGCTGGCCGCAGATCCAGAGCGTGTCAAGGCCGGTGAAATATTTCAGGTCGTCAAGGCTGCGTATCGTCCCCTGCTCGGGCAGCGCCGAGCGCAGGAGGAGCGGCATGGTCGGATCCTCGAAATAGTACTCGTCGCCGACGATGTACAGCTCGTGCAGCCCTGCGAGGTCGGAGACGGCGATGTCCCCGTCCGCGATACCGGTATAGTCACGCGCGGCGCGCTCGAAAATGGCGTTCTCGAAGCTGGCGGCCGTGCTCGGCGGCAGAGGCTCGACCGTGACGACGTCGGTGGTCAGGCGCTCAATGAGGCCGGTGAAGTAGCCGATGGTGCCGAGGGTGATGACCGCGGCGAGCAGCAGCACGCCGACTGCGCCCCAGACAATACGGCGGGCAAGGCGCTTTTTGCGGCGGCGCTCCGTCTCCGACGGCTTCTCCTTCGATTTGCGCGGCTTTTCGGGCTTCGGCGCGGGTGCGGAGGCGGGCTTCGGCGGCTCCGGATGCTGCGCTTCGGCTGGCGCGCCGCCATCGGCGAACAGCTCCGCGTCCAGCAGCGGGGCGGAATAGAGCTTGCCGTAGAACTCCTCGTCGCTCATATTGTGCCGCATCAGGGCAAAAATGCTGCCGATCTGCATCTCCATGCCGGGGGTCATGTCCGTGTTTTCGACGAAGACGTTGATGATGCGGATACGCTTGGAGAGCGCGTAGTGCATCTCGCGGCGGCAGTTGTCGGAGCGCATGTAGCTGTTGGAGATGAAGGCAATGACGAGCTGCGCGCCGGTCAGGTGGCTGGCGATGCACTCCGGCCACTCGCTGCCGACCTCGATGCCCTCGTCGTACCAGATCCGGTAGCCGCGGTCGTGCATATGCGTGACGACGCTCATCACGGCGTCGGAGTCCGCGTGGGCATAACTTATGAATATGTAGGGCTTGTCGCCCTCATAGGGTTTGAAATACCGCATTTTTCATCACCTGTTTGTATGTTTTGGTGGGGGTGGGGGCTTGGCGCCGCTTCGCTGCCCTAAGAGGGGCAGCGCTTCGCGGCGAGGGTTTTAATCAATGCGGGGTTTTTTCATTCAGTGCAAGACGCAAGGTTTTCTCTCCCTCAGTCGCTGCGCGACAGCCCCCTCGTCAGAGGGAGCCATGGGTGCGGGCGATTATTTCTCACGCTTCCGCGTTCTTCTCCCCTACCGCTTTTACTCTTGCAGCAGCGGCGGAGGCGGCGGACAGCAAATGCTCTGCTTCTTCGCGCAGAACCGCGCCCGCTTTTGTCAGGGCGATGAAGCGATTATCCCGCTCGACAAGGCGCACGCCAAGCTCCTCCTCCAGCGCCGTGATCGTACGGCTGACCGTGGAATGGCTGATATACATCCGCCGCGCCGCGCCCGTGAAGCTCCCTTCATCCGCGACGGCGGCGAACACGCGCAGTTGCTCCAGCTCCATCAATAATTGAACCCGTGCGGCAGCAGCTCGCTGAGCTTATAGCTGACGTACCTGTCGCCCGCCTTGGCGCAGAGCACCTCCATATCCGGCGAAAACTCCGCCAGAAACTGACGGCATGCGCCGCAGGGCGTGCACCAGCTCTCGCTGTCGGCATATATCGCGATGCGGCGGAAGCTGCGGTGCCCCTCGCTGACCGCCTTGCAGCAGGCGGTACGCTCGGCGCAGATCGTGCTGCCGAGCGCGGCATTCTCAACGTTGCAGCCGGAAAACACCGTCCCGTCGTCGCACTCGAGCGCGGCGCCCACAGGGAAGCGGGAATACGGCACGTAGGCGTTCATCGACGCCTTCTTTGCGATGGACATAAGCTCTCTGTCAGTCATACTGTTCTCCATTCTGCCGCTGTTATATTATTATAATAGTAGGCGCAGCGCCCGGCGGCTTGGGCGGCGCGCTTAACCGAGGGTTATCTCCCAGTTCTGGAAATTATACAATGGGTTCCCCGCATTCGCGTCCACGCCCTTGACGCAGCCGCGATGCGTAATTATCTCCTGCTTCTCAAAGCCGATGACCACGATGGGGCAGTTCTCGGTGAGGTAGGAGCAGAACTGGTTATACTTATAATCGCGCTCAACGTCGCCCGCGGCGAGATAGTCGTTGAGGTACATGACGTAATTGGGATCAGTAATGCCGGTGAAGTTGATGCCGTTGGGATTCTTCTCCTCGTCATACTTATTATCAGGATCGAGCAGCTCCGTGAGGTCGAAGTTATTGCGGAGCTTTATCTCGCCGTAGTACATGTCAAACTCGCCCTTCTGCAGAGCTTCGACATAATCGTCCCACGGGAGGGAGTTGACGACGACGGTGAGGCCGATGGAGTCCATGATCTCGGCGAAGCGGTTGGCGACGCCGGCCTTGGCGCTGCTGTCGCTGCACACGAGGAAGCTCAGCTCTATCTCCTGTATCGACCCGCTCATATACTCGAGCCTGCCGTCGTTATCGTGATCCAGCACGCCGGCGCCCTCAAGTATTCTCTTGCACGTATCCATATTGTACGCCAGCTTGTCGGCCAGCTCCTGCGGATAGGACGTGCAGGTGGGGTACATCGGGATGGGCGAGGCGGCGGCATTGCCGCCAAGCAGCTCCTCCAGATACGCGCGGTCAAACGCGTAGCTCAGCGCGTAGCGGAAAACGTTATAGCGGCCGAGCAGCGTCTTCTCATTGAATGCGACGTAGTGCATATTCGTGGTGGCGAAGCTGCGGATCTCGTTTGCGCTGGCAAAGCCGAGGTTCGTGTAGCTCGAGGGGTCGTTGACGGTGACGTCGATATACGCGTCCTCAAAGGCGCTGATTATCTCCTCCTGCGCGGGGTATTCCTTAATATATATCACGTCCACGGGGAGGCTGCCGTAGGAGGCATACTCGGTGGAATAGCCCTCATAGGCGTGAAGCTCGGTATGGTCCTCATTATAGGTATAGGGGCCGCTGCCGATGGGGTACTTCTCGCCGTAGGAGCCGGACTTGATTATCGGGATATTCAGCAGCTTTATGAACTGCCCGTCGCCGAGGCCGAGGGAGACGACAAGCTGCGTATCGTTCGCGACATATGCGCCCTGATAGCTCGCAAAGCGGCCGAGATAACGGTCGGCGGTGATGGCGCGGTCGAGCGAGTAACGCAGATCCTTGGCGGTGACGGGGGTGCCGTCATGGAAAACATGCCCCTCGCCGATGTTGAGCGTCCAGGTCTTGCAGTCGTCCGAATGGGTCCACGTCGTTATGACGTTCGGGATGACCTCAAAGCTGTCGTCGACCTCGACCATGTTCTCATACACGAGGTCGCATATGAGCTGGTTGGAGAGGTTGGTGGCGATGAGGGGGTTAAAGCTGTAATTGGGGTTGCTGTTGAGGGAGAACACATCGTCCGCCTGCACGGCGCGCTCGATGTCCTTGCCGCCGGTGGAGACGAACTCCATATCGTTCTGATTCGTGCTGCTGCTCACCCCGGCGCAGCCGGTGCAGCCCACGAGCGTGAGCGCCGCAAGAAGCAGCGCGGCGATCCTTTTCTGTATCTTCATTGCATCACCTCAGTCAAGAACTATGCCGGCGGCGAGGCTGCCTCTGCCCTGCCCCATGCGCTGGGTATAGCGGTGCGACCAGTATTTCTCATGGCTGCACATCGTGCACTCATGGGATACGTCGATATTCTCCGCCCGCAGGCCGAGCTGCCGCAGGCGCATGGCGTTCGCCGCGCGGAGATCGACCATCGTTTTGCCGCCTGGGCGGCGGTCGAAGAGCTCCTCCGCGTCACAGCCCAGATATTTTTTAACGGCATCCGGCACATCGTCGTCCGTCTCGAAGCAGCAGCGGCCTATCGACGCGCCCATCGCGGCGCATATGCTCTCCGGCTCCGCGCCGAGGGCGCACATCTTCTCTACCGTCACGCCGAGGATATCCGCGACCGAGCTGCGCCAGCCGCAGTGCACCGCGGCAATGACGCCGTGCTCCGCGTCGCACAGGAGCGCCGGCACGCAGTCGGCCACGAAGCAGAATATCGGCAGGCCGCGCTCGGTGGTGACAAGGCCGTCCGCCTCGTAGGGCGTTTTCGAGCCGCAGACGTGCTTATCCGCACCCGTCACGACGCGCACTTCGTTCCCGTGCACCTGCTTTGTGACGGCGCAGTCGTCCCGCCCGACGCCGAAGAAGGCAGCGACGCGGCGGTAATTCTCCGCGACGTTCTCCTGCGGGTCGCCCCGATTGGAGCCGAGGTTCAGGCTCGCAAAGTCGCCGGTGCTGACGCCGCCATAGCGCGTCGTGAACAGGTGGCGCGCGGTGATGACGGAGGAGGTCATATAGACAAGGCCGTTTTTGTTATTTTCCGAAAACATTTATTCGTTTCTCCCGCAGCATTCCTTATATTTCAGGCGGCGGCTGCCGTCCGCCTTCATCTTTCCGCAGGGGCAGGGATCATTGCGCCCCGGCTTCGGCGCTTTCTTGACCGGCTGCTTTTTGACCGGCGCGCCGCCGACGTTGGCCGCGGCGTTCTTCGCAACGGCCTTGCGCTCTATCGTCTGCTCCTTGCGGACGCGGACGGTGAATATGCGGCGCACGGTCTCCTCGCGGATGCCCTGCACCATGGCCTCGAACATCTCGAATCCCTCCTGCTTATACGCGTCGATGGGCTTGGTCGCGCCGTAGCCGCGCAGGCCGATGCCCTGCTTGAGGTCGCTCATCGCGTCGATGTGCTCCATCCAGTACTCGTCCACGACGCGCAGCATCACGACGCGCTCCAGCTCGCGCATGAGCGGCATGCCGTTCGGCCCGTCGCCGAAGGCTTTCTCGCGCGCTTCATAGACCTTCATGGCGATATCGTCCACACGCTCCGTGAGCGCGTCCTGCTTCACCTTGCCGCCGAACTGCTCAAGCGTTATCGCCCCGTGCGGGAGGAACAGCTTCTCGAACGGCGCGAGCACGTCGTCGAGCTGCTGGCTCGTCTCCGCCGGCTCGCCGTGCATCGCGGCGGCGACGGTGGAGGACACAAATTCGCGGATCATGCCGGTTATCTGCTCGCGCAGATCCTCGCCGTCAAGCACCTTGCGGCGCTCGCCGTAGATGATGCCGCGCTGCTGGTTCATCACGTCGTCGTACTCGAGCACGCTCTTACGCACCTGGAAGTTGCGGCTCTCGACGGTCTTCTGCGCCTGCTCGATCGCGCCGGAGAGCATCTTCGCGTCAAGCGGGGTGTCCTCGTCGACCTTCAGCGTCTCCATCATGTTCATAATGCGCTCGGAGCCGAAAAGACGCATGATATCGTCGGTCATGGCGAGGAAGAAGCGGCTCTCGCCGGGGTCGCCCTGACGGCCGGAACGGCCGCGGAGCTGATTGTCGATACGGCGCGATTCGTGTCGTTCGGTGCCGAGGATGAAGAGGCCGCCAGCGGCGCGCACCTTCTCGGCTTCGGCGTCGGTCGCCTTCTTATGCTCCGCCATGCGCTCGGCAAAGAGCCTGCGCGCGGCGATGATGTCCTCGTCGTCGGTGTCGGCAAAGCCGGTGGCCTCGGCGATGACGCGCTCGTCAAAGCCGGCCTTGCGCAGGTCGGTCTTGGCCATGAACTCGGCGTTGCCGCCGAGGACGATGTCGGTGCCGCGGCCGGCCATGTTGGTCGCGATAGTGACCGCGCCGAGCTTGCCCGCCTGAGCGACGATCTCCGCTTCTTTCTCATGGTACTTGGCGTTGAGCACCGTATGCGGTACGCCGCGCTTTTTCAGCAGCGACGAGATATATTCGCTCTTCTCGATGGACACCGTGCCGACCAGCACGGGCTGCCCCTTTTCGTGGCAGGCGACGATCTGCTCGACAATGGCGCGGCTCTTGCCCGCGTCGTTTTTGTACACGACGTCGGGGTCGTCGATCCTGATAACGGGCTTATTGGTCGGGATCTCGACGATATCGAGCTTGTATATGGCTTCAAACTCCTCGGCCTCGGTCGCGGCGGTGCCTGTCATGCCGGAGAGCTTGCCGTAGAGGCGGAAGTAGTTCTGGAAGGTGATGGTCGCGAGGGTGCGGTTCTCCTTCTGCACGTCGACGTGCTCCTTGGCCTCGATCGCCTGATGCAGACCCTCGGAGTAGCGGCGGCCGAGCATGAGGCGGCCGGTGAACTCGTCGACGATGATGATCTCGCCGTCCTTGACGATATAGTCGATGTCGCGCTTCATGACGCCGTGCGCCTTGAGCGCCTGATTGATATGGTGCGCCAGCGTCGCGTTCTCGATGTCGGCGAGGTTTTCGAGGTTGAACGCCCGCTCCGCCTTCGCGATGCCTCGGGCGGTCAGGGTCGCGGTGCGCGCCTTCTCGTCCACGACGTAGTCGGCGTCGAGGTCTTCGCTCTCCTCCTCCTTCTCGTCGACCGAGGCGTACACAACCTTCTTCAGGCGGCTGACGAAATCGTCCGCCTGGCGGTAAAGGTCGGTGCTCTCGTCGCCCTGGCCGGAGATGATGAGCGGCGTGCGCGCTTCGTCGATGAGGATGGAGTCCACCTCGTCGACGATGGCGAAGGCGTGCCCGCGCTGCACCATGTTCTCCTTGTAGAGTGCCATGTTGTCGCGCAGGTAGTCGAAGCCCATCTCGTTGTTGGTGCCGTAGGTGATGTCGCAGGCGTAGGCCTCGCGGCGCTCGGTCGGGGTCAGGCCGTGGACGATCAGGCCGACGGACAGACCCATGAAGCGGTGCACCTTGCCCATCCATTCGCTGTCGCGGCGGGCGAGGTAGTCGTTGACGGTGACGATATGTACGCCCTCGCCGGTCAGGGCGTTGAGGTAGGCCGGAAGGACGGCGACAAGGGTCTTGCCCTCGCCGGTCTTCATCTCGGCGATGCGCCCCTGATGGAGCACGATGCCGCCTATGAGCTGCACGCGGAAGGGCTTCATGCCCAGCACGCGCCACGCGGCCTCGCGCACGGCGGCGAAGGCCTCCGGCAGGAGCTCATCCAGCGTTTCGCCGTCATTGTAGCGGGCTTTGAATTCCTCGGTCTTGGCGCGGAGCGCGTCGTCCGTCAGGGCGGCGTATTCCGGCTCCAGCTTCTCTATCGCATCGGCGATAGGATATATTTTTTTCAGCTCACGGTCATTGTAGCTGCCGAAAATCTTATTGAAAAGTCCCATTGCGTATGCCTTTCGTAAAAATATAAGATGATACCAATACATAGTGAATTATAACACATGAATATGAATAAAAAAAGTCTTATTTGGTTTTTTCGTGGCTTGTGCTTCGCGGAAAGTATGATATAATGATTCATTGTGAAATATGGTAGAGTGGTGTAGTGTTTGGGTGCATCGGTGATGCCTGCGGGACGGCACAGAGGCCGTCCCCTACGGGGTGATTTTTGCTGGGTGCGTCTTTTGCACTCTGCTCCAGTTGATAGTAAGTGCCAGTTGAGAAAAGAGACGGCAGAGTATAGAAAACCACTGTCATTCCGAGACCAGTGCTCACACTGGTCGTGGGAATCCGTTTCTCTTTTTTGACGGCAGTATATTTACACATGGCGTAAAGGGGATGCGGATTGCCGCGTCGCTTCGCTCCTCGCAATGACAATGGTTGTTTTACTGCGCTCTGTCTTTTCAACTCTGCCCGTATCGTTACTCTGTCGACACCTTTCCCCCCTCATTCTTTAACTATCTAAGCTTTTACATACAAAAATACTAACTTTCGGGAGATAGAACATCATGCACAGGATAGGCTTTGACAACGACAAGTACCTCAAGCTGCAATCACAGAACATACGCGACCGCATCAGCAAATTCGGCGGCAAGCTGTATCTCGAATTCGGCGGCAAGCTCTTCGACGATTACCACGCCTCCCGCGTCCTCCCCGGCTTCGCGCCCGACAGCAAGGTGAAAATGCTGCTCGAAATGAAGGACGAGGCCGAGATCGTCATCGCCATCTCCGCCGACGACATCGAGCGCAGCAAGCGCCGCGGCGACCTCGGCATCACCTACGACGACGACACCCTCCGCCTGATCGACGCATTCCGCGGCATCGGCCTCTACATCGGCAGTGTCGTCCTCACGCACTACCGCGGTCAGGCCATCGCCGACAAATTCCAGCACCGGCTCGAAGCCCTCGGCGTCAAGGTCTACCGCCACTACATCATCCCCGACTACCCCTCCAACATCCCCCTCATCGTCTCCGACGAGGGCTTCGGCCGCAACGACTACATCGAAACTACCCGCAGCCTCGTGGTCGTCACCGCCCCCGGCCCCGGCAGCGGCAAAATGGCCACCTGCCTCAGCCAGCTCTACCATGAGCACAAGCGCGGCGTCAGCGCCGGCTACGCGAAGTTCGAGACCTTCCCCGTCTGGAACCTCCCGCTCAAGCACCCCGTCAACCTCGCCTACGAGGCCGCTACCGCCGACCTCGACGACGTCAACATGATCGACCCCTTCCATCTCGAGGCCTACGGCGTCACCACCGTCAACTACAACCGCGACGTCGAAATTTTCCCCGTGCTCGAGGCCATGTTCAAGAAGATTTACGGCGACAGCCCCTACAAGAGCCCGACCGACATGGGCGTGAACATGAACGGCTTCTGCATCTTCGACGACGACGCCTGCTGCGAAGCCTCCAAGCAGGAGATCATCCGCCGCTACTACGCCGCCGCATGCGGCGTGCGCCGCGGTACCTCCGAGCCGCAGGAGCTGCGCAAGATCGAGCTTATCATGAACTCCCTCGGCCTGACCGCCGCTGACCGCCCCGTTGTAGGCGCGGCGCTGCAGCGCGCGCAGGAGACGGGCGCGCCCGCCGTGGCGCTGGAGCTGGCCGACGGCAGCATCGTCACCGGTAAGACAAGCTCCCTGCTCGGTGCGTCCTCGGCATGCCTGCTCAACGCCCTCAAGGCGCTCGCCGGCATCGACAAGAAGCTGCCGCTCATCGCCCCCGGCGTCATCGAGCCGATACAGCATCTCAAGGTCGAGCATCTCGGCAACCACAACCCCCGTCTCCACACCGACGAGCTGCTCATCGCGCTGTCGATATGCGCGGTCACGAACCCCATGGCGGGCTACGCCATCGACCAGCTCGGCAAGCTGCGCGGCTGCGAGGCGCACTCCTCGGTCATTCTCTCGCACGTCGACGAGGATCTGTTCAAGAAGCTGGGCGTGAACATCACCTTCGAGCCGAAGTATCAGGCGAAGAAGCTGTTCCACAAAAATTGAGGTTTTGCAATGAATATAACGGTTTATCTCGGCGCGAACGCGGGCAATGACCCCGCGCTTGCACAGGCGACGGCGGAGCTTGGCCGCTGGATCGGCGAGAGCGGCAACACGCTGGTGTACGGCGGCTCGGAAAGCGGGCTGATGGGCGTGCTGGCGAAGAACGTGCTCGGCGCGGGCGGCAAGGCCATCGGCGTGGAGCCGCAGTTTTTCATCGACGAGGGCTACGAGTTCGACGGGCTGACGGAGCTGATCGTCACGCGCGACATGTCCGAGCGCAAGGCGAAGATGATAGAGCTCGGCGAGGCGTTCATCGCGCTGCCCGGCGGCACCGGTACGCTGGAGGAGATCACGGAGGTGATGTCGAAGGTGTCGCTCAGGCACCTGAGCGCGCCGTGCATCCTGTACGATCTCAACGGGTACTACGAGCCGCTGCGCGCGCTGCTGCGCGGCATGATCGACGCGGGGCTGTCGTCCGAAGAGCGCCAGCGCGGGATATATTTCGCCGCCGATCTGGATGAGATCAGGGCGATCCTCGGGCGGTAAGGCGCAGGGATCAGGTTTATATTGGTATGTGAATGAGGAACCCCCGAGCCGCGGTCATCGACCGCAGCTCGGGGGTTCGGTGTTGTGGGGCGCCAAGGGTACGGTGCATCGTTTTTTATGCCGCATGGAGAAGCGCGTCGAGCAAGCCTCGCCGCTTCTGTTCCCCGTGTCACCGCCAATTGCCGGAGACGCCGTCAGGCGCGCCGGGCAGCGGCGTATGCAGGATATTCTTTGTCTCCGGCTCGCCCGCGCGGTGGTCATGTCCGGTCGGGACGGGCGGCTGCCTGGTCTTATCCTTGTTCTTCTTCGACATGTTGTTTCCTCCTGAATTTGTTTTCTTCTTCGGGTGGGACGTCCCTGCCAGGGGAGCTGGCGCCAAGGGGCGGGGCAACATTAGTACAATGCGCGAACCACCCTATTGCATGCAAAAACTGCCCTCCGAAGATTCCTTCAGAAGGCAGTTTTTCCTATTATCCCAGATTTATGCGCGGTCAGTCGAAGGCCGGCTCCCAGGTCGCCGACGCGTGCGCGGCGAAGCACAGCTCTATCTGCTCGGCGGTGGTCTTATCCTCCGACAGCGGCGGCAGCTCGTTCAGGCCGAAATAGCCGGAGGCCAGCGTCTCGCTGTTCGCGCGAAACTCCCCGCCCAGCAGCTCGCACTCGACGAAAAACTTGATGATCCCGTAGGCGTAGCGCGGGCGGTTATGCCGGTTCCTGTCCTGCGCCGCGATGATGCGCCGCGCGCGGACGTCCAGCCCCGCCTCCTCGCGCACCTCCTTCTCGGTATTGCTGCGCACCGACTCCAGCACGTCGCACCAGCCGCCGGGCAGCGCCCACAGGCCGTCCTTCTCCTGCACGAGCAGGATTTTTCCGTCGCGGAACACCGCGGCGCGGGTGTCGATCTTCGGGGTCTGGTAGCCGGTCTCGTTGCAGAACAGCCCCCTGACCGTGTCCGGCGGCAGCTCGGTGCGGTCGGCGAGCATCTCGGCGGCGATGTCGCGGATGCGCTGGAAGCGCTCGATATCGAAGACGTCGCGGCCGTAGAACAGCCCCGCCTGTGCCAGCGCCTGAAGCTCTATCGCCCAGTTCAGCCATTTTTCGTTGGTCATGGTTGGTGTCTCCTTTGTGTGGTGGGTGGGCGCTTGGCGCCCCTTCTAGGTAGCGAAGGGGCGGAGCGCTATTCCGCTTCCCACTCCCCCGCCTCATCCATCAAAACGACACGATCCTGTTCACGGACGTGATGAACCGCTGGAGGGCGGCGCGGCCGTCGGGGGTACGCTTGAACACCGCGGCGTCCTCGAGCACGCGCACGAACACCGCGCCCACCTCCTGCCGCAATATCTCATCCGCGTTCTCCGCCGTGAACTCATGCTTCCGCATCAGCTCCTCCGCCCAATCCGCGTGCGCCGCGATGCTCGCGTCCGCGCGGATATCGCTGCCGCTCAGGATGGCGTTCTTCAGCGTCTCAAGCTCGGTCTTAAGCCGCGGCGGCAGCACCGCAAGCCCCATGACCTCGATAAGCCCGATATTCTCCTTCTTGATATGGTGCAGCTCCGGATGCGGGTGGAACACGCCGAGGGGGTACTCCTCGGTCGTGCGGTTATTGCGCAGGACGAGGTCAAGCTCATAGCGCACGCCGTCGCGCCGCGCGATGGGCGTGACCGTATTATGCGGCACACCGTCCGTCTCCGAGATGATGCCCGCGGCCTCGTCGTTATAATCGCGCCAGACGCAGGTGATGCGGTCGGCCAGGTCGACGATGCGGTCGGCGCTCGCGCAGTTGAGCCGCAGCACCGGCATCGGCCACTTGACGATGCCCACCTTGACGTCCGGAAAGCCGTCGAAGAAGGTCATGCCCTCGATGCGCGCCTTCGTCATCGGGAACACGTCCAGCCCGCCCTGAAAATGCTCGTGGCTCAGGATAGAGCCGCCGACGATGGGCAGGTCGGCATTCGAGCCGACAAAGTAGTGCGGCAGCATGGTGACGAGCGAGAGCAGCTTATCGAAGGTCTCGCGCCCGATGTACATCGGGGTGTGCTTCTGGTTGAGGAAGATGCAGTGCTGGTCATAATAGCTGTACGGCGAGAACTGCATATACCAGAATTTACCGTCGAGCAGGACGGGCACCATGCGCAGGTTCTGCCGCGCGGGGTGATCCAGCCGGCCGGCGTAGCCCTCGTTCTCGGCGCAGAGCTGACACTTGGGGTAGCCGTTCTGGCGGGCGCGGCGCGCGGCCGCGATGGCGCGGGGGTCCTTCTCCGGCTTCGAGAGGTTGATGGTGATGTTCATCGGCCCGTACTCCGACTTGTACACCCAGCGGATGTCGCGCGCGAGGCGGTCACGGCGGATGTAGTTGACGTCGCCGCAGAAGTTGTAGAACCAGTCCGTGCCGCGCTCGGGGCTGACCGCGTATTCGCGCACGAAGCGGTCGTGCACCTCGTGCGGGAAGGGGGTCAGCTCGCCCATGAGGCGGGTGTCGAACAGGTCGCGTTCGGTGATGCTGTCGCCGATGAGGCCGCGGCGGACGGCGTCGTCGGTGAGCGCGGTGAGGATGGCGGTGAGAGGCTCGCCCTTAGGAGCCGTGCCGCCGCCCCGCTCGAGGTGCATCACGTCGAGAAGACGGTTGTAGACATAGCGCGAATCGGCCTCGTGTATGAGGTCGTGCGCGACGCCGTAGTTTACAAGGGCTTTGATGTAATCTTTCATAGGTTCTCCATTGTGAAATGTGTGGGTGTGGGGGGCAAAGATTTAGGACTGGTGCAACGATTCTACACCGACGCAAGCATAACAAACGGGACGGCACGGAGGCCGTCCCCTACGAAGTCGCTCTTATGCGCCGCGGTGATTTTACGGCTGTCATCCGCCCGGCAAAGATTCAAAAACCGGTCTGCCGGAGGGTGCGGCAGACAGTCTTCAATTATCCCAGGTAAATGGCCTCGACCTGAGAGATCAGCTCAGGCAGGTAGTCATAATAAAGCGTGATATTATAGCGCTCGTCAAGGACGGAATATATGCGCGTAAAGTCCGCGCCGGTCATCATGCCGACTGCGATGCCTACGCCGCCGAGCAATATCGCGACCAGAACCACCATGATGATTATTCTCCACGCGTTCTTCATCAGGCTTCTACCTCCTTGTAGCACCACTTGCCGCCGAGATGGATCAGCCCTCTGACAAGCCCCACCATCACGCCGCCGACAAGCCACACCGCTATCCACAGCGCCAGCAGTCCCAGCGCCAGCAGGATAAACGCCATGCCGATTATGACCATGATATCCGCAAACACCGCAATGCCGCTGCCGAACGCGGACGTGACCGCCATGACGCCGCCCGTGATGATAAGTCCGGCCAGCACCAGGAACAGCAGCGTCGGCACGATGAGCAGCAGGATGCCCAACAGACCCACCGGCACCGCCAGCAGTATGTACAGTATCAGCAGGAACACGCGCGGCTTGCGCACAGGCTCGTATTCCTCGTCGTCATAATATTCGTCGTCGTATTCGTCGTCCTCTTCCTCGATCGCGATGGGCGCGGAATCGTCCTCATCGCTCTCTGCGGGGGCTTCCGCCTCCTCTGCCGCAGGCTCGGCTGCCTCTGCCGGGGCGGTCTGCTCTCCGGCGTCGGGAGCGAACTCCTGCTGGTCAGCAGGGATGGAGAAATCCGCAATAAACGCGTCCACCTCGTCCACGGGCTCATCCGTGGCAGGCTCTGCCGTCTCGGCGGGCGCTTCCGCTGCCGCTTCGACTTCGACTGCAGGAGCTTCGGCCACGGGTGCGGCCGCTTCCTCTGCCGGTGCTTCCGGCTCCGCTTCCGCGGGCGCGGCGGGCGTCTCCGGCGTGGGGGCGAAGAAATCGTCCTCAAACATTGAGAACTGATCCGCCGAGACCTCGGCGGTCTTGGGAGCCTGACGGCTCAGCGCCTCCTCACGGATGCTCTCTATCACGCCCATGAACTCCGGCGCGGCGCCGTCCGACGCCGTCTCGGACTCCTCGCGCGACTGCGCGTGAACCTGAAGCTTGCGTTCCTTCGCGTTATACGACCGCGCAATCACGACGGCCTGACGCGTCGGCGAGACGAGAAGCTGCAGCAGCCCCTGCTCATCGTCAACCTCGTCGAAAAGCTGATTATACATTGCAAGCGCGGTCTGCCTGTCCTCCTCATACATAAAGGTCAGCAGCTTGCCCAGCTCTGCGAGAAATTTCTGCTTGTTAATAAACGTTCACCTCCGGGGTGTAATTGCCATAATCACAGCTATTATAAGCAAAGTGGAGCCGAAGGTCAAGAAAAAACGTAGAAATTTTATCGAAATGGCGCGCGGAAGCCTATTGACAAGGCGCGGGCGGGATAATAAAATGGAAAATCGAATACGGCGGGGCAAGGGCCCTGACGAAAGGAGAAAAAATATGGCGAAAGACAAGAAGGTAGAACAGATAACCGACATGGAAAAAGACTTCGCCCAGTGGTTCACCGACGTGTGCACCAAGGCGGAGCTTGTCGATTATTCCGGAGTCAAGGGCTGCTACATCATGCGCCCCTACGGCTACGCGATTTGGGAGAATATCCAGCAGATCCTCGACGGCATGTTCAAGCGCGACGGGCACACCAACGTCGCTATGCCCATGCTCATCCCCGAGAGCCTGCTGCAGAAGGAAAAGGATCACGTCGAGGGCTTCGCGCCGGAGTGCGCGTGGGTCACGGTCGGCGGCAGCGAGGAGCTGCCCGAGCGGCTGTGCATCCGTCCTACCTCGGAGACGCTGTTCTGCGATCACTGGAGCCATGTGGTGCATTCATGGCGCGATCTGCCGATGCTGTACAACCAGTGGTGCAGCGTGCTGCGCTGGGAAAAGACGACGCGTCCCTTCCTGCGCGGCCGCGAATTCCTCTGGCAGGAGGGACACACCCTCCACGCTACCGAGGAGGAAGCCCGCAAGGAGACGCTTCAGCAGCTTGAGGTCTACGCCGACCTCTGCGAGAATTACCTCGCCATGCCCGTTATCCGCGGCAACAAGACCGACAAGGAAAAGTTCGCGGGCGCTGTGAACACCTATACGATAGAGTGCATGATGCACGACAAGAAGGCGCTGCAGTCCGGCACCAGCCACTACTTCGGTCAGGGCTTCGCCGAGCAGTTCAACATCACCTTCACCGACAAGGACAACCAGCAGAAGCACCCCTACCAGACCTCGTGGGGGCTTTCCACGCGCATCATCGGCGGCCTGATCATGACCCATGGCGACAACAACGGCCTCGTGCTGCCGCCGCGCATCGCGCCGGTGCAGGTTGTGGTCGTGCCCGTCGCGCAGCACAAGCCCGGCGTCATCGAGAAGGCGCAGGAGCTGTTCGACAGTCTCAAGGCTGCGGGCGTGCGCGTAAAGATCGACACCAGCGACAACTCCCTCGGCTGGAAGTGCGCGCAGTATGAGATGAAGGGCGTGCCGCTGCGCATCGAGCTTGGACCCAGAGACATCGAGAACGGCGTGTGCATGGCCGTCCGCCGCGACAACGGCGAGAAGACCTCCGTCGCGCTCAGCGAGGTCGCGGATCGCATCCACGAGCTGCTCGACGAGGTGCAGCAGGGGCTGTACGCCAAGGCCAAGCGCAATCTCGACGAGCACACCTACGCGGCGTACTCGCTGGAGGAGGCCAAGGAGCTGCAGGAGCGCAACGGCGGCTTCATCAAGACCATGTGGTGCGGCGACCTGCAGTGCGAGCTGGACATGAAGGAGAAGGCGGGGATGTCCTCGCGCTGCATCCCCTTCGCGCAGGAGAAGCTCGGCGAGGTCTGCGCCTGCTGCGGCAAGCCCGCCAAGCATATGATCTATTGGGGCGTGGCGTATTGATCCGCGCGGAAATTTGAAATCGTGACAGGAACAGCCTCGGTGCGGTGCACCGAGGCTGTTGTGATGTGTGTTGTTATAGGAACGGGACGGCCTCTGTGCCGCCCCGTGTATATTATTATTTATGCTCTGCTCTTTCTTTTCCGCTCTGCTCTAGTCTCAACTCTGGCGACCCCTTCGGCGCTGCGCCGCCGCTGTCTCGCTGCGGCTCGGTCACGGCGCGGCTCTGACATGCCACCGGCATGTCATTCACTACCGCGCCGCCGCTTCGCTACCCTAAGAGGGGCAGCGCTTCGCGGCAAAGGTTCAACACCACGCAGCTCAATTCACAAATCCGCCGTCGAGTGTGAGCACCTGGCCGGTGGCGTAGGTCGCGTCGCAGGCCAGATACGCGATCGCCGACGCGATCTCCGCCGGCCGCCCGAGCCGCCCCAGCGGGATCTCCCCCGCCAGCATGTCCAGCGTCTCCTGCCCCAGCACCTGCACCATCTCCGTATCGATGACCCCGGGCGCGACACAATTGACCCGTATCCCGCTCGGCGCAAGCTCCGCCGCGAGCGATCGGGTAAGCCCGATTATGGCGTGCTTCGTACACGAATACGTGACCTCGCAGCTCGCCCCGTGCTGACCCCATATGGAGCTGACGTTCACGATACTGCCCGCGTGCTCATGCAGCATATGCGGCAGAACCGCCTGCGTGCAGTTGAAGCAGCCGCCCAGATTCACGTCGAACACGCGCTTCCACGTCCCGGCGTCGATGTCCTGAAACTGCTGCTGGCGCGCGATGCCCGCGTTATTCACAAGCAGCGTCACCTCGCCAAGCTCCTCCACGCAGCGGCGGTGCATCGCCCGCACGGCGGCGGCGTCCGCGACGTCGGCCTGATGCGTGATGCAGCGCACGCCGTACTCCCGCGCGGCGGAGGCGGTCTGCTCGGCGCGGGCGGTCTGCTCGATATAATTTATGCACAGGTCATAGCCGCGCCGGGCAAGCTCCAGCGCCGTGGCCGCGCCGATCCCGCGCGACGCGCCGGTCACGATTGCGACTTTGTTCATGGTATGGTCTCCTTTGGGTGGGTGTAGGATGGGGCTTGGCACCCCTGCTAGGGGAGCTGGCGGCCGCAAGGCCGACTGAGGGGTCGCCAATTGATAGAGAGTGCCAATAGGGTAAAGAGACGGCAATATTCTCACGCGATCGCGGCCTGGATGGTCTCGACGCTATGGTCGGCGAGGGTGTTCGTCTTTTCCGACTTGACCTCCGCCGCGTCGATGACCTCCAATATCTTCAGCGTCACCCGCGTCGGGCGGCGCAGCACGTTCTTCGCCACGTTCTCCGTGCCCTCGATGCTCGCTATCACCAGCGGCACCCCCGCCTTCTGCGCGATCTTGAAGCTCCCCGAATGGAACGGCAGCATCTCCGTGCCGTGGCTTCGCGTGCCCTCAGGGTAGATACACATCGAGCAGACATCGTTCTTCAGGTACTCCGCCGCCTGCAATATCGTCTTGAGCGCCTCGCGGTTATCCTCGCGGTTGATGGGCAGGTAGCCCGCACCCCACGCGAGCTTGCCGACGATGGGTATCTTCAGGTTGCTCGGCTTCGAGATGAAGCTGACGTTATAATCCCGCAGCGCCCACATCGTCGCCAGCGGGTCAAAGCTCGACCGATGGTTGCACACGAGCAGGAAGCGGCTGTCCTTCGGCAGCTTCTCCAGCCCCTCGGTATGCACCCGCGTCCAGCAATGGCCGAGGATGAAGCTGCATATGCTCACGCCCGCAACGCGGCAGATCTCGCTCTGTCTCGCGCGCGGCGCGGCCTTCACCGGCAGCCCGATGAGCCACATCACCAGCAGGTACAGTACGTTTATCGCAACAAAGCTGCCGAGAAACATCAGCAGCGGCTTCCATATATCGGCCAGCCCCGTCACCGCAGAGAAGTAAAACGCATACACGAGCGCTATCGCCAGCGCGATCAGGGCAAATATCAGGACTATCATGTCAAACCTCCGGGGAAAGTACCTTAAATATATCTTAAATATAGAAATATATAATAAC
>URGI01000024.1 GCA_900547315.1 uncultured Eubacteriales bacterium
AACCCACTTCGTTGGGCTTTGATTTGAATTATAGAAGGGCGGCAGCCCGTCTGCGTCTCAAAAAACAAAAATCACTCGAAAATCCATCCCTGTCAGGTGCGCAGCAGTTTTGGCGGAGCAGAAATGTGGCCAGACGATGAAAAGGCCGCCGAGAATACTTTTCTGTATTGTCAAGGACTTTGAAGAAGTATGGACGCATTTCTGCCCGCCAAAACCGTGTTTCCCCTTGTCAACCGATACTAATAATTCTTACCGATAGGAGACGCGTATGGACAAGCTCAACATCTGCCTCATAAACGATTCTTTCCCACCGGCCATAGACGGCGTGGCGAATGCCGTCACAAATTACGCGAAGATAATCCAGAACGGGCTCGGCAATTCCACGGTCGTGACACCGTTTTATCCCGACGCGGATGACTCCGTGTTCGATTTTCCGGTGCTGCGCTATCCGAGCATCGACATGACGAAGCTCGTGGGCTACCGCGCGGGACTGCCGTTCTCGGCGGAGCTGATGGATTCGCTCGAAAAGCGGAGCTTTGATATCATCCACAGCCACTGCCCGATAACCTCCACGCTGCTCGCCCGCGCCCTGCGCGATCGGATACATGTGCCGCTCGTTTTCACCTACCATACGAAGTTTGACATAGACATCGCCAACGCTGTGAAGAGCCGCGTTCTGCAGGAGGAGGCGGCGAGGATACTTGCCAGGAACATCTCCGCCTGCGACGAGGTGTGGACGGTCAGCCGCGGGGCGGGGGAGAACCTGCACAAGCTCGGCTACGAGGGCGATTATATCATCATGCCAAACGGCGTGGACTTTCCGCGCGGCCGCGTGGACGACGCGCTCATACGGCAGGTCACGGGGGACTATGATCTTCCGGAGGGGCTGCCGCTGTTCCTGTTCGTCGGGCGCATGATGTGGTACAAGGGGATACGCATTATCCTAGACGCGCTGAAGAAGCTGAGCGAAAGCGGGCGCGATTTCCGCATGGTGTTCGTCGGCGGCGGCAACGACAAGGACGAGATCGTCGCCTACTGCGAGAGCCTCGGGCTGAGTGACCGCGTGTTCTTCGTCGCGCCGATACACGACCGCAGTGCGATCCGCGCGTGGTACTGCAGGGCCGACCTGTTTCTGTTCCCGTCCACCTTTGATACGAACGGGCTGGTCGTGCGCGAAGCGGCGGCCTGCGGTCTGGCAAGCGTGCTGGTTGCGGGGAGCTGTGCCGCCGAGGACGTTACGGACGGAGTCAACGGCTTCCTGATAGAAGAGAACGCCGACTCGATGGCGGCGATGCTGGAGAAGCTCGGCGGCGACGCCGGGAGGATGCACACCGTGGGCGAAAACGCGCTGCGCGACCTCTACATGTCGTGGGAGGAAGCGGTGCGCCGCGCATACGAGCGCTACGCGGTCGTGATAGACAACTACCGCAGCGGGCGCTGCCGCCCGAAAGAGCAGCTGTCCGACGAGTTCATACATGCGGTCGCGAAGAATATGGACATGTCGAACCGCAATAGACAGCGGCTGACGGAGCTGAAGGACGAGGTCAAGTCCGGCATTTCGGAGGATCGGCAGCAGCTGCGCAGCATGTGGGACGAGCTGACGCAGTATATGGATCGGTTCCTGTAAAGTTGATAAATATTAAAGAAAGGCACGCTGAAGTCCGCATTCACTTAAGGACGAAGGATGCTCAAAAAGGATACGGCATAGCTTACGATCATGTAGGCTATGCCGTTTCTTTTTGCTCTTGTTGTGGGATATCGACCACGCCGATGAAGTTCCACCAGATGACCAAGGTCTGCTTTTTTGTCCGTGTACCGGGGACTTTCTCAGGCTTCTTCACCTCAATCTTCTCCACGAAAGAGCGGATGATCTCTGCTGTGAGTTCCGTAATGCCCGTATATCGGCGCACCATTCCCAAGAAGGAATCAACATTCAGGTGTTGCTCCCGAGCCTCCGCAATAGCCGCCTCCAGTTCGGAGACTCTTGCTTGGTACAGTTTGGCTCCGCAGTCGGCACAGAACAGCATTCCGGAGAGTATCGGCATCTCACCGATCGGAGTAAGTCTCCTGCGCCCGTCTCAAATATAGTCGACCATGATAGACTCAGACCGTGGCCGGACAAAAAACGTCGGAGCTGATAAGGCCAGACATTAAGACACAAAAAGGCCCCCTGACGCGGGAGAAAGACCTGCGTCAGGGGGTCTGTATTCTGCATATTTAATTGCAGTATCACACGGAGGTCAAACCGTTATCCGTTCGGCCTGAACGCCGTTTGGATACATGGTTATCTCAAGCTTTGATCTCGCGCTGGCTGTGATGGATTTGGTGTACTCTATCATTCTCCCGTGATCGTCCCATGTGACGCGCTTTATGAGAAACGCCGGGTCGCCGGGATTGCATTCGAGCAGCTGGCTCTCCTCCTTGGTCATTACAACGGCCTCGTAGGTCTCGATGGCTTTTGCAATCTTGAGACCGTACTTCTTTGACAGAATGGAGTACAGCGATTCTGTCTCAAGCATTTCCCACGATAGGTTGGGACAAAGGCTGACCGGGAGGAAGGTGTTTTCGATAAGCATTGGGCAGCCGTCGGCAAGCCGTATACGGACCACGTCAATGAGCCGCTTGGAATCCATTTCTCTCGCAGTCGAGGGACACTTTTCCTTTTCGATAAGCTTGAAGTCAATGATATTAGACGAAGGGACCTTGCCCATGATATGCATTTCATCGGAAAAGCTGTACAGGTTTCCGATGTTTCTCGACAGCTTCGGCGAAGAGATAAAGGTCCCCAGCCCGCGCTTGCGTTCTATCGCGCCGATCAGCTCCAGCTCATGAAGCGCCTGACGGACGGTGGTCCGGCTGATATGATATGCGCTGCAAAATTCCATCTCAGACGGGAGCATATCACCGGGAACGAGCTTTCCGTCCTCGATCTGCTTTTGTATTATGTTGAATAGCTGAAGATAGATAGACTCGGGAGAATCCGGAAGTATCTCATTGGAAAAGTCAAAATTCATCCAGACGAAGGCCTCCAAATCTTTTTCTTAATAATAACACTTTTTACAAAAAAATCAATAATTCGGTGGACAAATATCAGCTATTTTCTATATTTTCAGAAATAAACCGCACGAGATCCGTGAGTGAGGGCGTTACTCCTGTCCGTACATAGGCCCCGGAGACGGCCGAGGCAACATACAATGCCTCCTCAAGCGTGAATCCGTCCATGAGCGCAAAGACCAGCCCCGCGTTGAAATGATCCCCGCCGCCGATGGAGACACGGGGCTTCGGAGTGTAAAAGCCGGGGGCTTCGGTGACTCCGGACACTGTCGCGGCAAACGAACCCGTGAGCGTGTGGAGAGATACGCACCATATCCCGAGGCTTTCCCGTATGCCATCTGCAAGGGCGGCGCAGCTGTTAGGACTCGCGGAAAGCTCCAGCGCTCCTGCAAGCTGGATCGCCTCCCTGTGATTGCAGCTGAGGACCGTCCGCCCAAAGCGTTCAAAGCCTGCCATGACCCGGAGAGCCTCCGCGATATCCGCGTCCGTTCTCTTTCCGGGGTCTGCCATATCAATAAAATACAGACGCTCCTTATCCGAGAGCGAGGGGAGTATGTCGGACTGGATCCTTTTCCATATGCCGGTCATGGCCGGGATCATCGTCCAGTTATTGAGCGCGATGACGTCGGCCTCGTCAAACAGGGCGCATATTTGCTCCGGAGGGAGCTTTTCCGTTATGGCGTTCCAGTCGAGCGCGTTCAGGGAGTTCAGAGTCGAGGCGATGATCTTTCCGTCGTCGAACTCATAGTCGTCGGTGCGGGCAGGCTCCGAAAGGGAATACAGACGCGCGAGCTTTTCAAGCTTTTCAAACTCGGCGGCGGGGCGAGGGAGACCGAAAGCGCCAATGCAGCTCACGTCACTCCCGAGCCTCGCGAGAGCGTACGCCATTATCGGGCCGTTTCCGCCGAGCTGACTCTTTTCGCATATAAGCTCCACGTTCAGACTGAAGCCCGAAGCGTCGGAGATAAGCCTGCCGTAATCGGCAAGTGTTCTGACGTAAGAACATTCTCCGGCGGAGCGGCGCTTGTCGACGACTCTGATTATCCTGTCGACAAAGCCATCCAGCCCTATGCAGGCATTGAAGTCCGCATAGGGCTTTTTGCTGAGCCGGTCAATAATGTCGGCCGTGTTTATCACTTGTCGAGACCAAGAACCTTCGCGGTGGACTTATAGCCGATACCCATGCGGTCAATGCCCATGTCGATGAGCCTGAGGAACTTTTCCCGGTCCCTTATCCCACCGGCGCCTTTGATCTTGCAGCGTCCGTCGGCTGCCTCCATCATGGCCTCGATGACTTCGTAGGTCGCGCCCTCGTTCTTACCGCCGGTAAAGAAACCGGTGGAGGTCTTTACGAAGTCCGCGCCGGCCTCGATGGCGACCTCGGTCGCGCGCTTGACTTCTTCTATGGTGAGAGAGTCGACCTCGAAAATGACCTTGAGGTTAGAGCCGTATTTATGGCACACGTCCGCGACGGCCTTGATATCCTCACGCACGTCGTCCCATCTTCCGGAGCGTATCCAACCGTAGTTTGCGACAATGTCAAGGTCCTCGATGTCACCATCCCGGCAGATGATCTCAGCCTGCGCCACCTTTGACTCCGTGGTGGATTTCCCGAAGGGGAAGTCGCACACCACGCATATACCCGTGTTGGTACCCGCACACAGTTCGCGCGCGATCGGCAGGGAGGAGGGGTTTATGCATACGGTAGCGCAGTTGTAATCTATGCCTTCCTGAATGTACTTGCGGATATCCTCATCGGTAAACTCGGGCTTGAGTACGGACTGGTCAATGTAGCGTCCCAGCTCTGCGGGGGTCATCTCGGCTGCTTTTTTCACAGGCTTCATGGTAGTAGATCCTTTCCATAATTAAGATAAGAGGAGTTCTCGGCGGCAGCACCCGGCGCCGCTTACAGCCTGAACATCTGCAATGTTCTGCAAAGGTCCGCGTACAAGCAATGTTCATTTAACGCAATGAAGGAACATGTGCTTTTCGCATGACTGCATTTGTATTGTAATGTAACTAATCACGAAAGTCAATAGGGGCTACAAAAAAATATTGAAAAATATTTAACTTTTAGAGGGGAAATACATGATATATGCACATTGCACTAAAAAATCGCTCCACTTTTGTGCATAACACAGAATAAATAAAAAATTGAATTAAAATGTCTAAAATCACTGTACAAAATCAAAACGACGCGCTATACTATACCCGTATCAAATGTATGATACATTTGCGTATCTGCAATAATTCGGAAAATACACTGAAAAGGAGAAAGAAATGAAGAAAATGAAGAAACTTATAACACTGCTTATCTCACTTACAATGATCTTCGCGCTGTGCGCCTGCGGTCAGACGGCGGAGCCGAAGACCGAGGAGCCTGCCAAGACGGATGCTCCCGCGGCAGACGTCGCTGCGGCGGATGAACCTGTCACTCTTCGCCTCTACACACGTTACTCCGACGAGGACAACATAAAGCGTATCGACTACGCGGTCGAGAAGCTGAAGGAAGAGTACCCCAACGTCACCATTGAGATCGAGGCCATGCCCGCTGACGACGGCGTAGCGCTCAAGGCGATGGCCGCGACCGGCGACATGCCCGATATTTTCAGCCTCTCCGGCACCGATCTTATCGCGTCCCTCGCCCAGTACGGCGCCATCAAGGACATGACCCCCCTGCTTGAGGCAAACGGCTTCCTTGATAAAGTGATCGAGAGCGAGAAGGTCAAGGTCTTCTTCACCGACGGCAATGCCTACTGCCTCCCCTTTACCGGCACCGAGATGGCAAACTTCTTTGCCAATACCGAGATATTCCAGAACAATGGTCTTGAGATCCCTCAGACGATAGACGAACTCGTCGAGTGCGCGAAGGTTTTCTCTGCGAACGGAATGTGTACGCTTCCCGTATTCGCGTCCGAGGCATGGATAACCAACGCATTCTTCAACGCGATCCTCACCAGATACGACAACCGCGGCCTTGACGCCCTCTACAGCGGCGAGGCAAGCATCCACGACGACGCCTACCTCCAGGCGGCTACCGCGCTTTATAACCTCCAGCAGGCGGGCGCGTTCCCTGCCGGCGTCACCAACATGACATACGAGCAGTGCACCGAGCTTTGGTACAACGGCCAGGCTGCAATGTTCTTCAACGGCGAATGGGAAGCCGACGCGACCTATGACGCTCTCGGCGATAAGGCCAAGGTCATATACTACCCCGCCGCGTCCGAAGACACCATCGAGGAGTCCAAGACCTCCGTCGTCGGCGGTAAGGGCGCCTGCACCGGTCTGAGCGTCTTTGCCGGCTCCAAGAATTACGAGCTTGCCGTTGACATCGCGTGCCGTATGTGCGAACTGATGGTCCAGCACGACTACATTTACCGCGGCAAGACCTGCTTTGCCCTTGACGTCACTGAGGGCCTTACCCGCGAGGTCGAACCCTGCGCCATGCTTGAGGAGATCGGTATAATGAGAAACGCTCTCACTCACACCAACACTCTCTTCTCCGGCGTTAAACCCGAGATCAGCACCGCTATCGCGGAGGGCGCTCAGGCTATCATGGCCGGATCGATGACTCCCGAAGAGTTTATAGCAAACGTCGCATTTGCATGTGAGGGCTAAGCTCCTGTATAGTGCAAATATTTGGGGGAAGGCGTCAGCCTTTCCCCAACCTTGATAAAAAGGAGCTGCTATGAAAAAATATCTCGGCAACAAGGCGATGATAATCCTGTTCATTGCCCCTGTCATGCTTTTTATGATAGTGATGGTGTTCTATCCACTCGTCGTTCTCATGAGGAACAGCTTTACCACATGGGATGGACTGAACCCAGCCACGTTCAACGGGATTAAGAATTACGTCAGATTGTTCAAGGACCCCCTTTTTTACACGGGTCTTAAAAACGGCATTATCTACGCGGCGATACAGACCTGCTATCAGATACCGATCGCGACGCTGCTTGCGTTCGCCGTAAAGAGCGTGAGCAAAGGCGAAAAGAAATTTTTCAGAATTGCGTATTATATTCCGGCAGTTCTCTCCGTGACTGTCGTCTGCCAGCTGTGGGTGGCGATATACGATGCGGACTACGGACTTATAAATAAAATATTTGAGGCTCTCGGCCTTGCATACAGACAGAACTGGCTCAGCGGAAATGACACCGCGATCAGAGCCATTGCCTTCGTAGGCACATGGCAGTACGCGGGATATCAGTTCATCCTGCTGCTGTCCGCCGCGAACTCCGTACCCAACGACTACTTTGAGGCCGCGCTGCTCGACGGCTGCTCCAAGCCCAAGGCACATATACGTATCACCATACCGCTCATGCAGGAGGCGTACAAGTACTGCCTCATCATTGCCATCACCGGCGGTCTTAACTCCTTTGCGGTCATGAACATAATGACCGGCGGCGGACCCGGTACGGCGAGCTACACGCTGACGTGCTTGATGTACCGCTCGGCCTTTGTCGTGAACAAGTACGGCTACGGCTGCGCCGCGGCGGTGCTGCTGGTCGTGCAGAGCCTGATCGTCTCGTTCTGCGTCAACAAGTTCATCGCGCGCGAGCAGATCATTTATTGAGGTGGCGGATATGGGAAAAAAGTTTACTGTCGGTTCAGTCCTGTTCAGGATATTTCTTTATTTTTATGCTGTTATCAGTCTCTATCCCATAGTGTGGATGTTCTTCTATTCGTTCAAGAATAACAGCGAGATATTTGTCACGAATCCCTTTGGCTTCCCGAAGATATTCCACTGGGAGAACTACGTCAAGGCGTGGACCACGTTCAATGTCCCGACGTATTTCATGAACAGCCTTAAGGTGACGCTGGTGGTCATCGCCGTGGTCGTCGTTATTTCCACCATGTTTGCCTACGCAGTAGCGCGGCTGAGATTCAAGGGGAGCGACTCCCTGCGCATGAGTACCATGATCGGCATGTTCCTGCCGCTCCAGTGTATCATGATACCGCTTGCCGTCCTCGTAAGGGATCTGCACATCAGCAATACCCTCTGGGCGGTAATAGTCCCGTACATCGCGTTCAACATCCCGTTCGCCGTGATGGTAATATACGGCTATATGAGAAGTCTGCCGTATGAGCTGGAGGAGTCGGCCTGCATTGACGGAGCGTCGCTCTGGACCTGCTTTATAAAGGTCATCGTGCCGAACGTCAAATCCGCTATTTCCACGGTCGTGATATTCGTGTTCATGAATGTGTGGAACGAGTACAATCTGGCTCTGGTGCTTCTCAACCGTGACGCGATAAAGACTCTGCCGCTCGGCATGATATTCTTTAAGGGCGAGCATACCACCGACTGGGGCGCGATGGGCGCGACCATGGTCATTGCAAGTATACCTACCATAATAATCTATATCCTTTTCAGCGCGCAGGTCGAAAAGGCAATGACGGTCAGCGGCGCGGTAAAGGGCTGAGACAAACGAAACAATAAAAACAGGAGGGTGAACAATGGAAAACAAAAAGGCGTTGGGAATAGGCGTAGTCGGCTGCGGCTCGACCGGTATACAGTCCGTGCTTCAGCATACCTGCGAGGAGGACAAGGGCGATCTCGTCTATACCGCGGCTGTAATGGATCCCGTCCCTGGCAGAGCGCAGTACTGTGCGGAGAAGTTCGGCGTCGCGAAATATTATACCGACTATGACGAGCTGCTCAAGGACCCCGACGTTGACCTTGTAACTCTGGCTTCGCCGATCAAGGTCCACTTTGAGCAGGGCATGAAGGCGATACGCGCCGGCAAGCATGTACATTTCAACAAGACCATGACCATCTCTACGGCAGAGGCGACGCAGCTTATCGAGGAGGCCGAGAAATACGGCGTAAAGATCGTCTCGTCCCCCGGACAGATGACCGCTCCCGCTCTCAGACGCGTTAGAAAGGCTGTCCTCACCGGCGAGATCGGTATCCCCTCGTGGACCATCGGCGGCTCCGAGGGCGTTCTGCTCTGGCATTGCCAGCAGGCAAACAGGGAAATGGGCGAGGGCATGCCCAAGATAGACCCCTCGTGGTACTTCAAGAAGCCGGACGGCGGCCCCGTCTGGGACTGCACCGTGTACGCGCTGCATGCGATGACGGGCATTTTCGGACCCGTAAAGCGCGTCACCTGTATGTGCGGCCAGCGCTATCATGACTTCAAGTTCGACGGCAAGAAGATAGAGTCCGAGGTCGACGACTCAAACCAGATGATACTCGACTTCGGCGAGGGCTTTTTCGGCGTGGCATATTCCTCGCTGAAAAACGACTTCGGCAACGGCAACGGCTTTATGTCAATGATTTTCGGGACCGAGGGAAAGATACAGGACGGCAAGATATACGGCAAAAACGGCGTCGTCACGCTGTTTGACCCGAACAAATTCGACATGGAGCGCGTGAGAAGCACCATGGGTCTCCCGCATCTGACCGACCACCAGACCACGCTTGGCGAGCCGCACATCTACGAGGACATAAATCAGCTCGCCGACTGGGTACTCAACGGTGTCGAACCCTACTGCACCGCCGAGCATGCCCGCCACGTCATCGAGATAATCGAGGCGGCGTACAAGTCCGCGGAGGAGGGTCATGTCGTGGACATCAAGTCCACCTTTGAGCCTATTCCTCTTGATAAGCTGGGCGTCTGATAAACGCTTCCGAGGAGTTATGATATGAACAACAGCTTTAATTTTAAGGTAGGCTTTCAGCAGTTTGCCAACCGCTGCCCGGAGAGCCTGAAGCCCGGCCGCGAATCCTTCGAGTGGTATATAAATGAATGCCGCCGCATGAACGCGCACTCTCTGTCCATGATGCCGGTCGAAAAGATACCGGAGGGCGAGAAGTACGACGGCGGATATCTCGAATTTGCCGACATGGGCTATGTAAGAGAGATGGCAGCGCTCGCGAAGGAGGCGGACGTACACTATGTCTGCTACTGTATCCCGATGATGAGCCTGTCCGGCGCGGACCACCCCGTGAACGGCCCCTCGGCGATGAGCGTCGAGGCCGCGCACCGTTATCTTGACAAGATCATCGAGATATGCGACATTTTCGGTATCAACACTCTCGGCGGCGGATACGGCAGACTTGAGACCAAGTACAGCCGATATAACAAAGCAGTGAGCTTTGACGAGGTAAAGAAGTTCGTGGTCGGAAATCTCAAGGAGCTTGGACGCTGCCTTGAGGGTACGGATATCATGATGGCCTATGAAAATCACTGCGACTTCACCGGCAGGGAGATCGCATCTATCCTTGAAGAGGTGGATCATCCCAACATCGGCGGAATGTTCGATATCGGCAACGGCGCTGTCATATGCTGCGACCCGATGGCGGATGTCGAGTATCTCGCGCCGTGGGCCGTCGCGGCGCATTTCAAGGATTTTAAGGTCATTGATAACCCTGTGTTCGAGCATTTGTGGCAGGATATGCCCATGATCCTCAAGGGCTGCCTTCTCGGCGAGGGAATTATTGACTTTGACGTTATAATGAAGGCCATCTGCGAGAAGGCAAAGAGAAAGCAGAACATGATACTCATGGCTGAACCCGCGTTCATCCTGCCCGAAAAGCACTATAACTGCCTTGAGGAAATGCACCAGTTTGACCGTGAATGCACATATCAGTTCGTTGATTTCATGCAGAAGCTGGTAGAGAAATATTGACCGACAAGGCAGAGCGGCGCCTATGACCTTGCTCTGCCTTGTAAATCAGTTGCAGCGTTAGGAGAAAAAATGAAAATAATTCAGTTAGGCTACGGCTATTGGGGCGAGAGCTGGATAGATTTTATCAACAAGGATCCGGATTCCGAGCTTGCCGCTCTGTGCGTAAAAACGGAAAAGACCCTCAGCAAGGCGAAGGAAAAGTGGAATCTGCCCGACAGCATGTGCTTTACCGATATCGACGAGGCGCTCAAGGTCGACGCGGATGTGGTCATTATCGTCATGCCGCATTACGCCCACATAGAGTTTGCGAAGAAGGCGGTCCTCGCCGGCAAAAATGTTTTGATAGAAAAACCGCTCTGTGACGATCTTGACGAGGCCAAGGAGTTCTTCCGTTGGATGGAAGGGCGTAAAGAAAAGGTCTTTGTCAGTCACAACTACCGTTTCCGCAAGGAGCTGTGGCAGATGAAGGAGGGCTTCGAGGACGGGAAGCTCGGCGAGCTTCAGTTTATTCAGGTCGACTACCGCACGGGCAAGTCGACCGATCCCGAGGAGCATATCTGGAACATACAGGGCTGGAGAGGCTCGCAGGTGTGCATGCAGACCTATGAGTGCGCCGTTCATCACTATGACATGATGCGCTTTCTGACAGGCAGCAACGCAAAGACCGTTTACGCAAATGCGTGGAACCCAAAGTGGGCGATCACGAAGGGGCCTGAGTCTTACTTTGTCACCATCGAGTTTGAAAACGGTGTGCGCGCCTGCTTCTCGAATCATATGAGCTCGGTCGGCGCGGAGACGGAGTTTCAGGGCAACTGGCAGGTGCAGGGGTCTAAGGGGCTGGTCAGATGGCTGTCCGGTCATCCGGAGATGGAGCTTTACCCCGCGATCGACCATCCGGGAGAGATACCGGCCGTTGAAGAGACCGGCTTCCCCGGCTTTGACCGCGCGGGTATCCTGCGCGAGCTGGTGCATGCGCTCGGCGGTGAAAAATTTTCCGCGCTCCCGACGCTCAAGGATAATATGAATACAATGGCTCTTTGCGCCGCCGTGCTTCTTTCCGCGAGGGAGGGAAGAGTCGTCAGCGTAGACGAGCTGTGGCACGAGGGCTGAGAATGAAGCTTGCTATCATCGGAACAGGGGTAATTGCGCAGAACCAGCACATACCCTGCTTTACAAAAAACGGTGCGAAGATCACTGCGGTCTATGACCGGCATATAGAAAAGGCTGAGCGTATTGCCGCACAGCTCGGAGCGGAGGCCTATGACGACTATGAAAGGCTCCTCCGCGAGGCAGACGCGGACGCGGTCTCCATATGCACACGCACGGATATGCATGCCTCCATGGCCGTCGCGGCGGCAAACGCGGGCAAGAACATTTTCCTTGAAAAGCCGATGGCCGTCTCTGCCGCCGAGGCTGAGAGGATAGTAGCCGCGGTCGAGGAGAACGACGTCATTTTCATGCTTGGCATGCTCAATCGCTTCCGTACCGAGTCTCTGATACTTGCCCGGCGGCGGAAAGACGGCAGTATGGGGGACATCTATCATTGCGACTGCCGCTGGATACGCAGAAGAGGCGTCCCGGCAAATCCGTGGTTCTCCCAGAAGGCCCTCTCCGGCGGCGGCCCAGGCATAGACATCGGCGTTCATGCCATCGATACGGCGTGGTACCTGATGGGCTGCCCCAAACCTACGGCGGTCAGCGCGGTCGCTCACAGTCGGCTAGGCAAGGTCTATGCCAAGGGTATTGACAGCTACGGCTCCGTTGCCCCGACCAGCGGGCCGATGGATGTGGAGGACGCTCTCACGGCGCTTGTCCGCTTTGAGCAGGGCAAGAGCATGACTGTCACCGTCAGCTGGGCGATAAACGGCCCGGACGAGGATCTCAACATCAAGCTGTACGGCACGAAGGAGGGCGCGAGCCTGAACCCGTTTGTGATATACGGCGAGGACGACGGCTATCTCACTGACTATCAGCCCCGTTTCATGCGCGGCGACGCATGGACGGAGGGCTTCATGAACGAGACTGCGCACTTTATTTCCTGTGCCGAGGCGCACAGAAAAACCATCACAAACGAAAGAAACGTCTACACCGTGCAGAAAATCATCGACGGGATATATAGGTCTGCCGAAAGCGGCGGAGAGATCGTCCTGTAAGGTGCTGCACACAAATATGAAAGTCAAGGGGGACTGTGATATGGAGCCTATCAAACGTCACTGGTGGAAGGAATGCGTCTTCTATCAGATATATCCGCGCAGCTTTCAGGACTCTAACGGGGACGGCTTCGGCGATATCAGAGGTATTATCAACAGGATAGACTATCTCGTTGAGCTGGGCGTCGGCGCGATATGGCTCGGCCCCGTGTTTAAGTCCCCGCAGGATGACATGGGCTATGATATCTCCGACTACCGGGATATCTATGAGGGCTTCGGCACCCTCGCGGATTGGGAGGAGCTTCGCGATAAGCTCCACGAGCATGACATCAAGCTCCTTGTGGACCTCGTCGTGAATCACACCTCCGACGAACACCCGTGGTTCATCGAGGCAAGAAAAAGCCGCGATAATCCCAAGCACGACTATTACATCTGGCGCGACGGAAAGGACGGAAAAGAGCCGAACAACTGGTCGTCGTTCTTCACGCCCTCCGCGTGGGAGTACAACGAACCGACAGGAGAGTATTATCTGCACCTGTTCTCAAAAAGACAGCCGGATCTGAACTGGGAAAACCCGGAGGTCAGGGACGAGATATACTCCATGATGAACTGGTGGCTCGAGAGGGGAGCGGACGGCTTCCGCATGGACGTTATCAATCTCCTCTGCAAGACCAAGGGACTGCCCGACGCCTCCGGCCCGGTGGACATGAACGGCTACGTTTTCCCCACCGAGCATATGAGCAACGTGCCGCCCATACATGAGCTTCTTGAGGAGATGGCCGAAAAGACCTACGGAGACAGGGATGTATTTACCGTGGGTGAGTGCTGCGCCATGCCGCTGGAGGAGGGCGTAAAATACACCTCCGGAAAAAAGCGCCAGATCGACGCGGTGTTCTCCTTTGAGCATATCGACATGGACGCGCAGCCGCTGGGCAAGTGGTACTACCGCCCGTGGAAGCTGCCGGAACTCAAGGAAAAGCTCGCAAAGTGGCAGACCGGGATCGGAGACGGCTGGGTCGGCCTTTTCTGGTCAAATCAGGACCAGCCCCGCGCACTCTCACGCTTCGGTACGACCGACGAGCGTTACCGCGTACAGTGCGCAAAAATGCTCGGCACGATACTGCACAATCTGCACGGCACTCCGTTTATTTATCAGGGCGAGGAGATCGGTATGGTGAACGTGCCGTGGACCTCGGTCGATCAGCTCAGGGACGTTGAGATATTGAATTTTGTGAACGACTGCCGCAACACCGGCGCATCCGAGGACTTTATGTGGCAGGCCATATGGCGCAAGGCTCGCGACAACGCCCGCGTACCCATGCCGTGGGACGACAGCAAAAACGGCGGCTTTACCACCGGCGAGCCGTGGATAATGCTAAACCCCGACTATAAAGAGATAAACGTTGCCTCCGCGATGGCCGACCCCGACTCGGTCTACTGGTATTACCGCAGACTTATCGAGCTTCGCAAGCATAATCTGATCATGCCTTACGGAGAATTTAAGCTCCTGTGGCCCGAGGACGAGACGCTCTTTGCCTTTGAAAAGCACCTTGACGGCGAGCATTGGTTCATTGCCGGCAACTTCTCCGATAAGGAGATAACGGTCACGCTGCCGGCGGAGTATAAAAATTGCGGGACCGTCATCTCAACAATGAAAACGCACGGTCTCGGAGACGGCAAGCTGACTCTCGGCGCGTGGGAGGCCGAGGTCATCAGCTTTGAATTATGATAATCGAGGTATTTCAATGGATTCACTTTTTCATGTAGACGGAAAGCCGTTTTTCTCCATCGGCGGACAGCTGAATAACTCCACAAGCTCCGACCCCGCGCTCACGGAAAAGGCCTTTAAGACCTGCGTGGGACTTGGACTCAATACCGTTGCCGCGCCCGTCCACTGGGAACTCTTTGAAAAGGAGGAGGGAGCTTACGACTTTGCGCAGGTAGACATGCTTATGGAGCTTGCACGGCGCAGCGGTCTGAGGCTCGTTGTCCTCTGGTTTGGAACGTGGAAGAACGGAAACTCCCACTATGTCCCCGAGTGGGTCAAGCTGCAGAAGGAGCGCTTCCTCTGGGCTAAGGCGAATGACGGCGCGGAGATACGGGCTCTTTCTCCGACCTGCGAGGAGACGAAAAAAGCCGACATGCGCGCGTTCTGCGAGCTGTGCGGACACATAGCCCGCAATAACGCGGACGGCTGCGTTATCGGCATCCAGATCGAAAACGAGCCGGGACTTATCGGCGCGGCAAGAGACTATTCTCCGCAGTCTACCAAACTTTTCAAGGGGCGCATTCCTGCCGACGCCGCAGAGTTCATCGGCGCGGACGGCACATGGGAGGAGACCTTCGGCTTCTACGCCGCGGAGTTTTTCACCGCGTATCATATCGCGCACTACATCGACGATATCGCCGAGGCCGGCAAGCGGGTACTTGACCTCCCCATGTACATAAACGTATGGCTTGGCGAGATGTACGCCCACATACCGGGTACGAACTATCCCTCGGGCGGCGCGGTAACAAAGACATTTCGCTTCTGGAAGCACCTTCTGAAGCATGTTGACGCCATCGCCCCGGATATCTATGTATCCGATTACCGGGAGGTGGAGGAGCTTTTCAGAACGTACTCCGGGGAGGGAAACATTTTCCATCTGCCGGAATCCTCTCCAATGCCGCTTTCCATGACGAACTCAATGCGTGCCGTCGCGGAATACGGATTGACCGGCGTTCACACCTTTGGGATAGATATCCTCTCCGCCGCCGCGGACAGGGCTGCGCTCTGCACAATGGCGGCCTCCGGCGCGGAGGGTGCGAAAAAGTCTGCGCTCCTGCGCGAGATAGCCGATTCCTATACCATACTCAGGCACTCAAAGCACCTTATAGAAAAGTATCAGGGTACGGGCAGACTGTATGCAGTCGCGCAGTATGAAGGAGCGGCGAATCAGGTATTTGATTTCGGCAGCTATATCGGCGAGATCGAGTTTCTCAACATGGAGTCTGCGCCTATCAACGGCGGAAATGTCAGACGCATGGACAACCGCCACATGGCCTCAAGCTATGACGGCTACAGGGCGAAGGGCTTTATCGTGGACGCCGGGAACGGAGAGTTCTATTTGACCGGCGACGCGTACAAGCTGAGGCTTTACCCGAAATTCTCGCTTGAGGAGCTTACCAGCGCGGTACACGCCGGGGATTTTCTCAATACGCGTTCACAGGGGTACCTCTCCGTAACTGAGGGAGAGTTTACTGCCGACGGCGAGTATAAGGTCAATATCATCAGAAACGGCGACGAGTACGATTACGGCCTGTGGGTGACGAGCGATATCGGTGTCCTGCGCGTGAGAATGGACAGATAATGAACGGCATAAAAGAAAAGTTTGAGAGCTTTTATCCCGGCCGGACGCCGGAAAGACTCTACTCCGCTCCGGGAAGGACCGAGATCTGCGGCAACCACACCGACCACCAGCACGGCAAAGTACTTGCGGCAGCGGTCGAACTGCTGAGCAGGGCTGCGGTGCTTCCGAACAACAGCGGCGTTATCCGCGTAAAGTCCGAGGGCTATGACTATTTTGAAATAGACCTCAGCGAGCTTTCGCCCGTTACGGCGGAGCGGGGAACGACCGCCGCGCTGGTCAGGGGCGTTGCGGCGGGCTTTGCCATGCGGGGCTTTGGCGTCGGCGGCTTTGACGCATATGTTTCGTCGGAAGTCCTCCCCGGCAGCGGTCTCAGCTCCTCCGCGTCGTTTGAGGTCCTTATAGGGACCGTGATAAATGACCTCGGAGAGTTCGGCCTCACGCCTGTCGAGATCGCTCGTATAGGGCAGTATGCCGAGAACGTATTCTTCGGAAAGCCCAGCGGTCTTATGGATCAGACCGCCTGCGCGGTGGGGGGAACAATAGCGATAGACTTCACGGCCCCCGAAGATCCCGTTATCAGGCCCGTATGCGCGGACTTTGGCGGCTTCGGCCACAGCTTGTGCATAATCGAGAGCGGCGCCGATCACGCCGGACTGACCGATGAATACGCGGCGATACCCGCTGAGCTTTCAAGGCTGTGCGGGTATTTCGGGAAAAAATATCTTCGGGAGGTGCCGGAGGAGGAATTTTACCTCGGCATTTCGGGCGCAAGAAAATTTGCCGGGGACAGAGCCGTCCTGAGAGCCATGCATATCTACGACGAAAACCGCCGTGTCGACGCGGAGATAGCGGCGCTTGAATCCGGCCGGTTTGACGAATTTCTGCGCCTTGTCAACGGATCGGGGACATCCTCATGGACGCTTCTTCAGAACATCACGCCCGCCGGCAGCACGAGACATCAGGAGCTTGCCGTCGCGCTCGCGCTGTGCGGCAGACTGCTCAACGGCAGAGGGGCGTGCCGTGTGCATGGAGGAGGCTTTGCAGGGACGATACAGGCGTTCGTACCGAACGATATGCTTGAAGACTTCAAGACAGGTATCGAGTCATACCTCGGAGCCGACTGCTGCCATATCCTCACCATCCGCCGCGAGGGCGGCACGAGGGAGCGCTTCACGGAAGAAAGCCCAGACAAATAAAAAACACCGGGATGGGTCGTAAAAGACCGGTCCCGGTGTTTTTTGCTGCATTCTTGTCGGCATATACGGCGGCGTGCTCGCCGTGGCGACCATGTTCGGTCAGGTCATCGTCCGCACCAAGCTCCCGCAGGCGCTCGGCGCGCTGACCCCGCCCTACGGCATGACCACTAAAAAATTTAAACAATCCGAAAGCCGTAAAAATATCCCCCGCGGCGTCTGCCTGAAAAGGCAGATGCTGCGGGGGATAAGTTATTTCAGCTTCGGTTTACATCTTCTCCGGGGCTGATACGCCGATGATGCCGAGGGCGACGGCGAGGACGCGGCGCACGGTGTCCGCCAGCAGGAGGCGGGCTTCCAGCACTCCGGTCTCCGCGCCCTTGATGCGGCAGACGGTGTAGAACCGGTGGAAGCGTGCGGCAAGCTCGGTGACGTACTTGTTTATGCGGCTGGGGTCATAGTCGCGGGCGGCGAGGCGTATCTCCTCCGGCAGGGCGGCAAGCTGCTTTATCAGCTCGCGCTCGGCGTCGGTATCGAGCAGGGAGAGGTCGGCGTCCGACGCGGCGGGAACGCTGTGCCCGTCCGCCGCGAGCGCGGCGAGCATCGAGCAGATGCGCGCGTGGGCGTACTGGACGTAATACACGGGGTTCTCGCTGTCCTGCCGGATGGCAAGCTCGAGGTCGAACTCGACCGGCGACTCGGGGCGGGAATTGAAGAAGTAGCGGGCGGCATCGACGGGTATCTCGTCGAGCAGGTCGGTCAGGGAGATGGCCTTGCCGGTGCGCTTGGACATGCGCACGACCTCGCCGTTGCGCGTCAGCTTCACGAGCTGCATCAGCACGATGTCGAGCCGGTGCTCGCCGTCAAGACCCAGCGCGTCCATCGCGCCCTTGAGGCGGGCGACGTGGCCGTGGTGATCCGCGCCCCAGACGTTGATGACCTTGTCAAAGCCGCGCTTTTCGAACTTGTTGCGGTGATAGGCGATGTCGGCGGCAAAATAGGTGTAGAAGCCGTTGGCGCGGCGGAGAACGTCGTCCTTGAGGTCGAGCTTGGCGATCTCCTCCTCGGTCTTGCCCTCAGCGCGGAGCTTCGAGCCGAGGATCTCGGAGGTGCGCAGCCAGAGCGCGCCGTCCTTCTCATAGGTGAAGCCCAGATCGGTCAGCTTCTGCACCGACTCTGCGACGTAGCCGCTCTCGTGCAGCTCCGACTCGAAGAACCACTGGTCGTACTCGATGCCGTAGCGGCGCAGGTCGGACTGCATCTTCGGGATGTTGCGGTCAAGCCCGAAGCGAGCCATCGCCGCGTGGCGGTCGGCCTCGGGGCGCTTCAGGTAATCCTCGCCGTAGATATCGTAAAAGTCCTTGGCAAGCTCCTTTATATCGTCGCCATGGTAGCCGTCCTCGGGGAACTCGACCTTATCCTCGCCGAGGATGAGCTGGCGGTAGCGCGCGTCGATGGAGGAGGCGAACTTCTCTATCTGGTTGCCGGCGTCGTTGACGTAGAACTCGCGCCAGACATTGTAGCCCGCGCGGTCGAGGATGCTGGCCAGCGCGTCGCCCAGCACGCCGCCGCGGGCGTTGCCCATGTGCATGGGGCCGGTGGGGTTTGCGGAGACAAACTCTACCATGCACTTTGCGCCGTGCCCGACGTCTACGCGGCCGTAGTCCTTGCCCTCGGCGGCGATGTCACGGAGCACGTCGCCGTACCAGCTTTTGCCGAGGCGGAAGTTTATGAAGCCGGGGCCTGCAACTTCGACGGAGTCAAACCAGGTACCCTCAAGCTCCATGTTCGCCGTGAGCGCTTCGGCGATCTTGCGCGGCGCCATGTGCAGCGCGCGGGCGCCGGTCATGGCGTGGTTCGCGGCATAGTCGCCGTTGGCGGTGTCCTTGGGTATCTCAACGCTGCCGCTGAGCACCGCGCCTGCGGGCAGCTCACCCTTCCCGACAGCCTTCTCACAGGCTCTGTTCAGAATGCTGCTTATCTGCTCTTTCGCGTCTTGTATCAGGTTTGACATTACGTGTATCCTCCCACTCGGTGATTTTGAGCTTGAACATGTTCCTGGTGACTACGGCGTGCTCATAGTCGATGACGTAATACACATCGAGCGAGCCGCCGTGCTCGTCAAAGTTCTTGGTTATCTTCTTGGTGTTGATGCCCATCAGCATATTGCCGTAGGGCGTTTTATAGGTGAAGTGATCCGTTTCGCCCTCACGGAAGAGCATGCGGCTGTTGATGTAGCCCTTGCGGTCGATCGTGACCTCGTCCGGCGATATGACGACGTTGGTCTGCGTGCCGCGCAGGCCGGTCAGCCGCTGCTCGGGATAGCTGAAGCGGATGGTGTCGCCCTCGTAGTGATACTCGCCGTCGACCGAGAACTCCATGATGCTCGAATCGTCGCCGATCTGCTGGCTGGTCATCTCGATGACAACGGTTTTGGGGTTTTCTACGTTTTCCATATTTCTCTCTGTTCTACCTCCATAGGAGCTATGTGTTCCGCGCCGCGCTTCGGCTGCCAGCCGAGGAATATCGCGGCCATGCGGCCGAAGTCGCCGGTCTCGCCGCTGGTGAGGTATCGCTCCTCGCCGCAGCCGCCGGTCATGTCAAGCTCGCGGAGCTTATCGCTCAGCTCGCGCGCCGCGCACTCCGACGCGCTGACGAGCCGTGTCTCCGCGCCCATGTAATCTTCTATCGCGGCCGAGATCAGGCCGTAGTGCGTGCAGCCGAGCAGTATCGCGCCGACTCCGGCGTCCTTCATCGGGCGCAGGTAGCGCGCGACGGCTTCGCGTATCAGCGCGTCGTCTGGCGAATAGTGCCCGCTCTCGATGAGCGGCACGAAGTCCGGACAGGCGGTGTATATCACGCCGCGCTCAAGGCCGTATCTCTCAAGCTCGCGCCGGAACGCGCCGCTGTCGATGCTGGCCTTCGTGGCGATGATGCCGAGGGGCGCGCCGCCCGCAAGCCCCGCCAGCGTCTTTACGCCGGGGCGCAGGACTCCGGTGACGGGCAGGGGGTAGGCGTCAAGAATGTCTCCGGCGGTGCTGGACGTGGTCCCGCAGGCGGAGACGATGGCCTTCACGCCGAAGCCGCGCAGCAGGTCGAGATCCTGCGCCGTCATCCGGCGCAGCTGCGCCGCGGGGCGCGCGCCGTACGGCATGCGGCCGGTGTCGCCGAAGTAAATTATATTTTCATCGGGCATGAGCTTCCTGAACGCTCTGAGCGCGGTCAGGCCGCCGAAGCCCGAATCGAAGAATCCGACGGGTCTGTTGTCCATGTAATTCTCCCCGACTATGCATACTTGGCTGCGGATAAAGCAGCCGATATTTAAATATACAGCAAAACCGCCGTTATTACAAGCAAAACTTGCTCCGGAGAAAGAAATTGCGCCGGAACAGTGGAAATGGGGCTTGTGTTTTGCTATAATAAGTATATAATCACATGGCAGGAGGCGAGATCATGAACATAGAGCTTACGAGCAAGGAGTACCGGCTGCTCCTTGACATGGTATATATCGGCAACTGGATACTCAATTCGACGCGCACGGACGACCGCATAGAGGACTATGACCTCTTGCAGGAGAAGCTGTTCGCCAAGGCTCCGGCCAACGGCATGCGCTCGCTGGTGGAGAGCTGGCAGGGGCACATCTTCCCCTCGCGCGCCTATGAGGACGGCGGCATACACGAAGCCATCGCCGACTATGAGGACGCCGTGTTCTACGATATACTGGCCGAGGAGCTGGCGCGGCGCGATCTGGGGCTGGAAAACAGCGACCCCGAGGACGCGACCGAGCTTACAAACCGCATGGACGAATACATGGCGGAGTTTGAGAAGAACGGCCTGAACACGATAAATATAGACATCTGACAAAGCTGTGAGGCGAGAATTATGCATGACAAACTGACGGCAAACGACATCAAGAAAATGCAGGAGGAGCTGGACTACCGGCGGCTGGAGCTTATGCCGGAGATAATCGAGGAGGTCAAGCGCACGCGCGCCTTCGGCGACCTGAGCGAGAACTACGAGTACAAGGCCGCAAAGCAGGCGCAGAACAAGAACCGCAGTCGTATGCGCTATCTGGAGGGCATGATAAAGACTGCCTCCGTCATCGACGACAACTCGAAGGCCGACGAGGTCGGCCTGTTCGACAAGGTGGAGGTCTATATGCCCGAGGACGACGAGACGGATATCATCCAGGTCGTCACGACCGTGCGCTGCGACCCGCGCAAGGGGCTTATCAGCATGGACTCGCCCTTCGGCAAGCAGATACTCGGCAAGAAGGTCGGCGATAAGTTCACCGTCCACGTAAGCGACAGTTACAGCTACGAGGCGGAGATACGCTCCATCACCAAGACCGACGACGACGGCTCCGCGCCGCTGATGTCCTACTGACGCGGTTGATCGCGTTCGCGTGGTTTTTATATCTGCTGCCGCTGTGCGAGCTTGTGAAGTCGATAATCAGAAAGCACAGAACATAAAGAAAACTCACTGGGAATTTTCCCAGTGAGTTTTAACTTTTATTGCAGCTGAATCAGCCGGCGTTCCTGCTCTTCTTGTACATCAGGATGCCCACGCCGCCTGCGCAGAGCAGAGCGGAGAGGCCGAGCATTGTCCAGAGCGTGAGGTTGCTGTCGTCGCCGGTCTTGGGCTTGAGGCTTTCAAGCGTGTTGTACACGGTGAAGGTGTCGGAGCTGTATCCGGTGACATAGCCGGTGACCTTAGTGATCTCGGCGGCGGTGTACTTGATCTCCTTGCCGTTCTCGTCATACTTTGCAAGCTCGAAGCTCTTTTCCCAGCCGTTCTTGTCGTTCAGCTCGAACTTCTCGATCTGCTTGCCGTTGGCGGAAAGGCTGATCTCAACGGGCGTTCTGCCGGTCTTGGCGTTGTTGTCGACCCAGACCTTCTTGACGGTGAACACTGCCAGCGCGTCGTTGGTGACGGTCGGGTAGGCGTTCTCGCCGTTCTCGGTCTTTGCGACCTCGCTGCCGTTGAGCAGCAGAGCCGCGCTTGCGGTGAACTCGGTCACGCGGACGGCTTCGCCGTTTTCAACGACGACGTTCGTGTCGCCCTTGGTCTCGGTGACTTTGATCTCGTAGACATTGGAGTTGAGCTTGTAGCCCTTGGGAGCCTTGGTCTCCTTTATGTAGTAGCTGCCCGGCTCAAGCTTGGAGACGGTCAGGAGGCCGTTCTTATCGGTCTTGCCGCTGTCGATGGCGTTCTTGCAGGCGGAGTCGCCGTACACGGTGAACTCAGCATCCGCAATGCCGGCCTTGGTGACGGAATCGGCATTGAAGATTATAAGATCCGCAGGCTCGTGGTGCTCCTTAGCACCGATGCCGTGCGCGGCCTTGAGGTACACGGGCGCTTCAATGCTGCCCGCTTCGACCGCCTCGGCGAAGAGATCGGTCAGGCTGTGGGTGTTCCAGCGCTTCTCGGTGCCGTCCTTGTACCAGCCGTCGATGGCGCTGGTGCAGTCGTTGGTGCCTTCGGTGCCGTCGAGCGCCCAGCCCTCGCCGGTCTTTGCGATGTTCAGGGTGCCGGTGCTTGCGATATCGTCGCCGGAGGCGGCAGCGTGGTTATTGTAGAGAGCGACGCCCTCTGCAACGGTGGCGGTGCCGAAGTTGTTCAGGCCGCCGCCGTAGGGGATCATGGAGCCGTTGCGCATGATGACGCCGGAGCCGAGGGTCACGGTGCCGTTATTGCGGATGGCGGAGGTGTAGTTGTCAGTTACGGTGAAGGTCGCACCCTTCGCGACCTCGAGGGAGGCGGAGGCCTTCGCGATGTTTATCGCGCCGCGGGCGTCCGCGCCCTTCGCGGCTTCGGACTTGCCGTTGCCGCTGACTTCAACGGTGGAGTCGGCGCTGATGCTGATCTTGCCGTTCTTGATGTACATGGCGCAGAGGCCGTTATTGTTGATCTTCGCGTTGACGCCGCCCTTGAAGGTCATCTCGCTGGTGCTGGAGATGGCGTGGTTCGTGTTGCCGCTGAAGTCCACGACGCCGCCGTCAAAGACGAAGTCGGTGCCGTTGGAGGCGTTGCCGCTGCTGTTGGTGACCTGTAGGGTGCTGCCGACGCTGTGCACCTTGAAGGTGCCGGTGAAGCCGGAGCGGTTGCGGTCGAGCACGACGGTGGAGCCGCCGCTGATGTTGACACTGTATTCAGCGCTGCCGCCGTCCCACTCGATGGCGTCCTGCGGGTAGTTCCTGATGGTCAGGGAAGAGCCTGCGACGTTGATGGTGTTGTTGCCGGTGCAGTAGACGGCGTGAACGTTGCTCGCAACGCCGCTGCCGTCGAGCGTCAGGCTCGCGCCGCTGAGGTTCAGGCTCGAACCGCTGCCGAGGGCGATGGTCATCCAGCCGAGCTCGGCATTGCCGGTCGCGCCGATGCCGGTCATCACGACGGTGCAGCCGTCAAAGGTGAGCGCCGCGCCGCGGAGCGCGATGCCCTTGCCGGCGAAGGTGATGCTGTAATTGCCCTTGATGGTGATGCTCTTCGTCAGATCCATGCCGCCGCTGGTGCAGTCATCGAGAAGCTCGATAACGTCGCCGCTCTGCGCGGCCTTCACTGCGTCGTCCAGAGTCTCATACTTGACGTCGCCGATCTTGGCGAGGTACTTCGGCTCAGGCGTCGGCTCAACCGGAGCGGGGGTGGGCTCCGCCGGTGTCTCGCCGTCCTGCACGGCGGGAGCAGCCTCCGCTTCGCCGTCGGCAAACGCCGCCGGCATGAGCGACAGAAGCATGATGAGCGTCATCATAAGCGCCAGAAGCTTTCTGCCATTGAATTTTTTCATTTCCTGTCTCCTCCTTTTCAGATTAGGAAAATCGCAAGTTTCGCCGCTTTGCGGCAATACTTCAAACTTTTTATGTATCTTTCCTGCTTGCGTCCAAATTATAACACTTTAGTATTGGCCTTTCAAGAGAAGTTAAGTATTATTAAGAAACAAATTACAATTTGGTAACACCCTCGACTCCGTGCACTAATTTCCGACAATTATCACGCTGGCCGACGGTTCCGGCTCGGGGGTCGGCTCGGGTTCGGGGGTCGGTTCAGGCTCCGGCTCGCCGCTCGGCTCGGGACTGGGAGTCGGCTCCTCGGGCGTGGGGCTGGGGTCGATTATCACATCCGCGGGCGGAGTCTCCTCCGGCTCCGCCGATGTGTCCTGATAGTACCACGCGCCGCGCAGCTCGCCGGTGCAGCAGATCGCGCCGCCGCTGCGGTAGACGATATCGACGTTCGCGGCGGTGATGGGCGTGGTGTAGGGGTTGAGGTGCGCGTTTATCATGTCGAGCCAGTCGTAGAGCTGCACGAAGGTATAGCTCAAACCCCGGACCATGTCGGGCGAGTTGGGCAAGGTGTAGAAATTGATGTCCTCGCTCTTGCACTGGAGCGCCTGCCGCAGGAAGAAGGCGATGTTCGCCGCGGAGAGGTTGGTGTCCATGCCGTCGCCGAGTATCTGCGTGACCTTGGAGATGTTCGGGATGTTGCCGAGCGTGATGAACTGGCTGGCGGCGGCCTTCAGAAACTTCTGCTGCGTCTCGACGCGGCCCAGGTCGCCGTTGGCGTAGCCGCTGCGGAAGCGCACGACGCCCATCGCCGTCTCGCCGTCGAGGAGCTGGTAGCCCGCCTTGACGTGGATGTACAGGTTCTGGCTGGAGTCCTCATAGTCCATGTCGCAGGGGACGTCGAAGTATATGCCGCCGAGGGCGTCGACCGTGTCGATGAACACGTTGAGGTCGATGACCGCGTAGCAGTCCACGTCGAAGCCGAGCAGGTTCTTGACCTGCTGGCGCAGGCCGTCGATGCCCACGCCGCCGGAATTCACCGTACCCCAATAGACGGCGTTGATCTTGCGTATGTTCCAGCTGATGTTCACGAGCGTGTCGCGCGGGATGCTGACGAAGTCCATCTTGTGCTGCACGGTGTCGATCTTGCCGACGATGATGGTGTCGGTGTTGCCGTTGCCGTCGTCATTGCCGACGAGCAGCACCGTGTACACCCCGTCCTGCCGGTCGGTGTTGAAAGCCGTGCCGGTGTCGTCGGAGCCGGAGTCGGACTTCACGGGCTGCGCCGAGACCTGCGCCGGTGCTTCGTCCGAGATGTCGGGCGCTTTTTCCCACAGCATATACGTGCAGAACGCGCCGATGACGACCAGCGCCAGCACCGCGAGGATCGTAAAAAACGCGCGGAAGAACAGCTTTGAGCGGTTCTGTCTGTTCATGGTTTACCCCCTTAGGAATAATTCAAGGCTCCCTGCCGCGGCGGAGAGCGCGGCTTTTCCCATTGATTGGGCTATATTATAGCGCGGAATCGTTAAAATTCAATGAACTCCGGCCTTAATATTTCTTAAGTGATTATTCCCGCGGCGGGGGATTATGAAACAGGGGTGCGGCAGCTTTTAGTAT
>URGI01000025.1 GCA_900547315.1 uncultured Eubacteriales bacterium
GGTATACTATATTGTATTATATTTTTTGAGGACTTTTATGGAAACGGAAAAGAATACAGAAAAACAAAGTAATTTCAGACTGATATGGAGCTTTCTGAAGGGCAGCAAGGCGCTGTTCGCGGTGTGCATAATCTCGGCGGCGCTCATGGCGCTGGCCGACATGGTCATCCCGCAGATAATCCGCGCTGCGATAGACAACGCCATCGGCGGCGCACCGGCGGATTATCCGGCGACGGTAATGCGGCTGGTTGACAGGGGCGGCGGCTTTGCCTACCTCGGAGAGCACCTGTGGATAATGGCGCTGGCAATAGTCGCGGTCGCGCTCGTGAAAGCGGTAAGTCAGTATCTCTTCCGTCTGACAAACTCCATGGCGGCGGAAACCATGGTCAAGACCATGCGCGACGGGCTTTTCGAGCACATCGAGCATCTGCCCTTCGCGTGGCACATGAAAAACCGCACCGGCGACATCATCCAGCGCTGCACCTCGGACATCGACACGATGAAAAACTTCATCTCCGAGCAGATGACCTCGATACTCCGCATTATAATTCTGCTCGTGATGGCGGTCATATTCATGCTGGGCATGAACGTCCGGCTGACCATCATCGCGCTGATACCCGTCCCGATCATAATCTGCTACTCACTGCTCTACTATAAGCGCGTAGGCGACGGTTTCCTTGACTGCGACGAGAACGAGGGCAAGCTCTCGGCCATGGCGCAGGAGAATCTGACGGGCGTGCGCGTAGTGCGCGCGTTCGGGCGCGAGCGCTATGAGCGCGACCGTTTCGAAGATCAGAACGAATACTACACCTCGAAATGGGTGCGTCTTGCAAAGGTGATGAGCCGCTACTGGTCAAGCTCCGACGTGCTGTCCGGCACGGAGGTGCTGCTGGTCGTCGTGTTCGGCGCAGTGTTCACTCTGCGCGGCGAGATTACCGCAGGCGAATACGTGACTTTTATCTCGTATAACTCGATGCTGGTCTGGCCTGTGCGTATGCTCGGCCGCATGATATCCGAAATGAGCAAGGCCGGCGTGTCCGTGGAGCGCATAGCGTACATCATGAATTCCCCCGTCGAGCAGGACAAGCCAGGCACAACGGAGCCTGATCTCAGCGGCGACATCCGCTTTGAGCACGTGAACTTCGCCTACGAGGGCTGTCCGGAGATCCTACACGACATCGACTTCACTATGCCTGCAGGCTCCGTCCTCGGCATCCTCGGCGGCACTGGCAGCGGCAAATCTACGATGATGTTCCTGCTTGACAAGCTCTATGAGCTGCCGCCCGAAAACGGCAGAATAAGCATCGGCGGCGTGGACATCAACGACATCAGCACGCCCTATCTGCGCGAAAATATCGGCATGGTACTTCAGGAACCGTTCCTGTTTTCGCGCTCCATCGCAGAGAACATCTCCATCGCGGGCGAGGAGGTCGATATGGCCGCCGTGCGCGAGGCTTCCCGCGCGGCCTGCCTCGACGAGACCGTCGAGGGCTTCACGCAGGGCTACGACACCTTTGTTGGTGAGCGCGGAGTGACGCTCTCCGGCGGTCAGAAGCAGCGCGCCGCCATCGCGCGCACGCTGATGCGCCGTCAGCCCATTATGATATTCGACGACTCTCTCTCTGCGGTCGACACCGAGACCGACGCGAAGATACGCGCCGAGCTTGAGCGGCGCTTCGGCTCGGCCAGCATCATCCTGATATCCCACAGAATAACCACCCTTGCCAAGGCCGGTCAGATACTCGTGCTCGACAAGGGGCGCATAGCCGAGCGCGGCACGCATGACGAGCTTGTCGCCGCGAACGGAATATACCGCAAGATCTACGATATCCAGACCGCGGGTGCGGAGGAGGCGGCAAAATGAAAAAAGCAGAAAAATCTGGCCTCCCCTTTTTCGGTATCGGCAAGATAATCCCCTACCTCGCAAGGTACAAAAAGCGGGTCTACGCCATGCTGTTCTGCGGTCTGCTCGGCAGCGTTGTCGATATTGCGCAGCCGATCCTGCAGCGCTATTCGATAAATCACTTCATCGGCGGCGGAACGCTCGATACTCTGCCGTGGTTCATCGCGATCTACTTCGGCACGATCCTTCTCTCCGCCGCGGCAAACTACATCTCCTGCACCGACGCCACCTGCCTTGAGGTCTGGATAGACCGCGACCTCCGAAACGACGCCTTCGCGCATCTGCAGACACTGTCCTTCTCCTACTTCAACCAGAACAGCGTCGGCTATATCCACGCCCGCGTAATAAGCGACAGCTCGCGTATCGGCTCGCTGTTCTCATGGACGCTCATCGACGGCGTGTGGCAGATGACCTACCTCGTCGGCGCGATAATCGTCATGCTCGTCATAAACGCGAAGCTCGCGCTTATGGTGCTGACGATAATGCCGATCATCGTGCTGCTGTTCTCGGTGTTCCAGAGCCGCCTTGTCCGCGTCAACCGCGAGGTGCGCGAGATAAACTCGAAAATAACCGGCAACTTCAACGAGGGCATCACCGGCGCAAAGACGATAAAGACGCTGGTCATTGAGGACAAGATACACGACGGCTTCGTCGCCGACACCGCCGCCATGCGCAAGAAGACCGTGCGCGCCGCGCATCTGCGCGGGCTTTTCGCCTCGACAATGGGCTTCGCCTCGTCGCTCGCGCTTGCGATAGTCCTGTGGCGCGGCGGCTACATCGCCGCAAGCGAGGTCGGCACTTTCTCGATGTTCATGTCCTACGCACAGGGCATGATGGAGCCGGTGCGCTGGATAATCGACAGCATTTCCGACCTCATCACGACGCAGGTCAACATCGAGCGTCTGTCGAAGCTGCTTGAGACGAAGTCCGACGTTGTGGATTCTCCGGAGGTCATCAAGAAATACGGCGATTGCTTCGACCCGAAGCGTGAGAACTGGGAGCCGATAAAGGGCGACATTGAATTTGACGACGTCAGCTTCAAATACCCCGACGGCGACGAATATATTCTCGAGCACTTCAGCCTTAATATTCCATTCGGCACGAATATCGCCATCGTCGGCGAGACGGGCGCGGGCAAATCCACGCTAGTGAACCTCATCTGCCGCTTCTATGAGCCGACGTCCGGCCGCGTCCTCATCGACGGGCGCGACGCACGCGAGCGCTCGCAACTCTGGCTGCACTCCGCGATAGGCTACGTCCTTCAGACGCCGCACCTCTTCTCCGGCACCGTGCGCGAGAACCTGCTCTACGGCAACCCGAACGCGACCGACGAGGATATCCGCCGCGCGCTGGAGCTTGTCTCGGCGCAGGGCGTTGTGGATAAGCTTGAAAACGGGCTTGAGACCGACGTCGGCGAGGGCGGCGACATGCTCTCCACCGGCGAAAAGCAGCTGCTGTCCTTCGCCCGCGCGATCCTCGCCGACCCGCGCATCCTCGTGCTCGACGAGGCGACAGCCTCGGTCGACACGATAACGGAGCAGAAGATACAGTCCGCCATAGACACGATAATCCACGGCCGCACCTCGATAGTCATCGCGCACCGTCTCTCCACCGTGCGCAATGCCGACCTCATCCTCGTCGTTGACGACGGCAAAATTATCGAGCAGGGCACGCACGAACAGCTCATGTCCCGCCGCGGCAGCTACTACCGCCTGTACACCCGCCAGTATGAGGACGAGGCGACAAGCAGACTTCTGAGCTGAGGCCGAAGCCTTTAACCATTTAATTTTTGGAGTACCCGTATGGACACAATGACAGAATACCTGCTCACAGGCACAAAGTATCTGATGATACTTCTGTCCGTCATCATACTCATCCGCTGTCTGCGTTCTATGTTCAGCGTGCGGTATGATCCGGAGGTCTGGGGCTATATGCGCGTCGGCAACGAGCGCATCCCCGTCAACCATTGGGAAAACTTAATAGGGCGCTCCCGCTCGGCGGACATCCGTGTAGACCGCGAGGGCGTCAGCCGAGTGCACGCCGTTCTCACGCGCAGCGACCACGGGGTCTGGACGATCTATGACATCTTCTCCAAGGGCGGAGTCTGGGTCAACGGCGAGCGCGCGGACGACAACGGTCTGACCGTTGAGGACGGGGACGCCATAAACCTCGCCGGCAACGTGGTACGCTTTTACGACACAACGCCGGAAAAGCGCCAGAAGCTTGAAGAAAAGCGTGAGGCGGCGGGGCTTGCCGTGTCCCCCGCGCTGACGCTCTTTGACCTGACGCTGTTCGAACTGCTGCTCCTTGCGCAATACGTATATTCCGCGGCGAGGGAAAACCTGTTCCCCATCGCGCTCGCCTTCGGGACACTCATTCTCCTTCAGCTCTGCTGCTATAACGCGATGCGGCTGATGGGGCGCTCCGGCTTCGAGGTCGAAACGCTGGCGTTCTATCTCACGGCGCTCGGCCTCGCGGTCGCCGCGTCGTCAACGCCGGAGGATATGTATAAGCAGATTTTGCTCATTCTGGTGAGCGTGCTGCTGTTCCTGTTCGGCGGCTGGTGGCTCCGCAGCCTCAAGCGCAGCGCCGTTATGCGCACGCCCGTCGCGGTGCTGGCGCTGGCGCTGATGGCACTGAACGTGCTGACAAGCGAGTCGGTCAACGGCGCGCGCAACTGGCTCGAGGTTGCCGGATACTCGCTCCAGCCCTCCGAGCTTGTCAAGGTCGCGTACATCTATGTCGGAGCGTCCACGCTCGACCGGCTGTACCGCCGCCGGAACCTGTATTCATACATCGCCTTCTCCGCGGCCTGTGTCATCGCGCTCGCGCTGATAGGTGACTTCGGCACGGCGCTCATATTCTTTGCGACCTTCCTTGTGATATCCTTCATGCGCTCCGGCTCCATCGCCACCGTTATACTCGCGGTCACGGGGGCAGGACTTGCGGGCTTTCTCGCGGTGAGCGTCAAGCCGTACATTGCCCAGCGCTTTGCAAACTGGGGGCATGTGTGGGAGGATATCTACAACACCGGCTTCCAGCAGACCCGCGCGATGTCCGCCGCCGCATCCGGCGCGCTCTTCGGCAAGGGCGCGGGCAGCGGCTGGCTGCACAATGTTTTCGCCGCGAACACCGACATGGTCTTCGCCATGATATGCGAGGAGCTGGGGCTCATCATCGCCCTTTGCTCCATCGCCGCGATACTGGTTCTCGCCTTTTTCGCCGTGCGCAGCGCAAGCCGCAGCCGCAGCGCGTTCTATTCCATCGCCGCCTGCGCGACAGTGAGCATGCTGCTCGTGCAGCTGTCGCTGAACGTTTTCGGCTCTCTGGATATCCTGCCGTTTACCGGCGTGACCTTCCCATTCGTCTCCCGCGGCGGCACGTCGCTTCTCTCCTGCTGGATGCTCATGGCTTTCATAAAAGGCTCCGACACGCGGCGCGAGGGTAGCTTTGCGGTGAGACCCGTGACCGCCGAATCGCGCGCCGAGGAGGACGAGGAAGAAGACGAATACGAAGAGGATGATTATGACGGGGAGGACGCGGAATGAAAAAGATAAGCAGACGCGCTATATCCGTGCTTCTCATCGCGGCAGCCGTCATATTCGGCTGCGTCGTATACGTGCTGCGCTATATCGACGACGGGCGCTCATGGGCCTTGGCTTTTTCCAGCGCCAACTCCGGCTCCTCCGGACTTATAAGCGACCGCAACGGCGTCGTTCTCGCCCGCTTCGGCGGCGGCACTAATCTCTACGCCGACGATGAACAGACCCGTCTCAGCTGCTATCACGCGCTCGGCGACTATACGGGTGCGACAGCGACGGGCGTAATAAACAACTTCTGGGACGATATGCAGGGCTTCAGCCTCGTCACGGGAACGACCAAGGCGCAAAGCTTTGCGATGTCCCTGAACATCGACAGCAGGCTGAACAACACCGCCTACGAGGCTCTTGCCGGACGAAACGGCGCCGTACTCGTGATGAACTACAAAAACGGCGAGCTTCTGTGCATGGTGTCCTCCCCGTCCATCGACCCCTTGGCGGATAATTCGAACCCGCCCGACGGCGCATATATAAACCGCTGTCTCTCCGCGTCGTTCACGCCAGGCTCGGTGTTCAAGCTCATAACGGCGGCGGCCGCCATCGAGAACATTCCCGATATCTTCTCCCGCACGTATTACTGCGAGGGCAGCTATACGATAGCCGGAGTTGAGATATACTGCTCCGGAACGCATTACACGCAGACCTTTGAGCAGGCGCTCGCCAATTCCTGCAACTGTGCTTTCGCGCAGATAACCGTAAGTCTCGGTCAGGACACAATGGTGGAATACGTGAAAAAATACGGCTTTCTCGACGCGCAGAGCCTTGACGGCATCTCGACCGCCGCGGGCAGCTACCCGACGGAGTTTGTCGGCGATCCCGAGCTTGCGTGGTCGGGCATCGGCCAGTCCACCGATCTTGTCTGCCCCTATTCCCTGCTGCGCTATGTCGCCGCCATCGCAAACGGCGGCACTCTGTGCGAGCCGCGGCTCGTGATGAGCGGCGCGGAAGCGGAAAAATCGCAGCTTATGGAGGCCGATACGGCGGACAAGCTCAAGCAGATGATGAGCTACAACGTTGTCTCTCACTACAGCTCCGACAGGTTCCCGGGGCTTAATGTCTGCGCCAAGACCGGCACCGCGGAGCTTGGCGACGGCACGAGTCACGCGTGGTTCGCCGGATTTCTGGACGATGAGGCGCACCCCTACGCGTTTGTGGTTCTCGTTGAGCGCGGCGGAGGCGGCCTGACGAACGCCGGCGCGGTGGCGAACACGGTGCTTCAGGCGGCAGTCGGAAACTGAGCGCAAATCCATACTGATTTACGAGGAAATTCAACATGATCGACATTTCCGTAAGCTCGCTGGTAAAATCCTTCGAGCTTGGCAAAAATATTCTGGACGGTCTGACCTTCACGGTCAACTCTGGCGAGCGCGTCGGCATCCTCGGCCATAACGGCTGCGGAAAGACGACGCTGTTCCGCATACTCGCGGGCGAGATTGGCTGGGACGAGGGCGAGGTAATGGTAGCGCCGAGCAAACGGCTCGGCCTCATCTCTCAGATTCCCGTCTACCCTGACGGCTGGACGACCGAGGACGTGCTGCGCTCAGCGCACAAGCGTCTGTACGAGATAAGCGACCGGCTCGACGAGCTGGGGCTTCTCATGGAGCACGACCAGTCCCCCGCGCTTCTGCAGGAGTACGACCGCCTGAGTGACGATTTCCGCCGCCTCGGCGGCTACGATATGGACACAGCTCGAAACCGCGTCGCAAACGGTCTTGACATCCCCGCCGCCATGCGCGAACAGCCGTTCGACTCCCTCTCCGGCGGCGAAAAGACCCGCGTCAACCTCGCGCGGCTCATCCTTGAGGACACTGACATTCTCCTTCTCGACGAGCCGACGAACCACCTTGACCTGCACGCTACCGAGTGGCTCGAGGATTACCTGCTGCATTTCAAGGGCACCGTGCTCTCGATAAGCCACGACCGCTGGTTCATCGACCGCGTCGCGCAGCGCTGTATCGAGATCGTTGACGGTAAGGCGGAGTTCTACTCCGGCGGCTACAGCTTCTATCTTGAGGAACGACAGCGCCGCTTCGAGGAGAAGATGCGCAAATATGAAAAGGATCAGGCCAAGCTAGAGCAGCTCACCCGCGCTGCGGAGCAGATGCATCTCTGGGCGTTCATGGGCAACGACAAGCTGCATAAGCGCGCCTTTTCCATGGAAAAGCGCATCGAAAAGCTGTCTCACACCGAGAAGCCCACCGAGCAGAAGAAGCTCTCCGTCAAGTTCCGCCAGCGCGAATTTGAGGGCGACGAGGTCCTCGTGATGGAGGGACTTTCGAAAAGCTTCGGCGAAAAGAAGCTGTTTTCCGGCCTTGACCTCACCGTCACCGGCGGCGAGCGCATCGCGCTCATCGGCGACAACGGCACCGGTAAATCCACGCTCGTCAAGCTCATCATGGGCGACGAAACGCCGGACGCAGGATACGTATACCGCGGCCCCGCAGTGCGTACGGCCTATCTGCCGCAGATGGTCAGCTTCTCCGTTCCGGAGCGCTCGGCCTACGACACCATGCTTTACGACTGCCGCTGCCAGCCGCAGGAGGCGCGCGACAGGCTCGCGGCCTTCGGCTTCCGCGGCGAGGACGTATTCACGCCGGTCGGCACGCTGTCCGGCGGCGAGAAGAGCCGCCTGCGGCTGTGTATGCTGATGGGCGCGGACATAAACTTCCTGATACTTGACGAGCCGACGAACCATCTCGACATCGCCAGCCGCGAATGGATGGAGGATGCGCTGTCCGATTATGAGCAGACGTTGCTCTTTGTCTCGCACGACCGATATTTTATAGAGAAGTTTGCGACCCGCATATGGGCGCTGGCCGACGGCCGGATAACCGATTTCCGCGGCGGCTACAGCGAATTCTGCCAGTGGCGCGACCGGCAGGAGGTGTTCCGCCAGAACGAGCGCGCCGCGCAGAAAAAGAAGGAGCCAAAGGCCGAACCTAAGAAAAAGCCCGTGCAGGGCAACGACAAGGCCATCGCCAAGGCAGAGCGTGAGATCGCGAAGCTTGAGGCTAAGATTGCGGCGCTCGACGCCGAGGCCGAGGCCAACGGCAGCGACTATCAGAAGCTCATGGAGCTGTCCGCCGAGCGCGAAGGGCTTGAAAACGAGCTTCTGGAGCTATATGAACAGTGGGAGGAGCTGAACGGATGAACGGTCTGAAAAGTATACCGAACTGGATACTCTGGACTGCCGCGCTGCTCGCGGCGGCGCTGGTGTTCCGCTTTGCGATGCGCGGCTACGCGTACATAGGCTACACGCTGGCCTTCATCGCCGCCCTGATAGTGCTGCATCACTATCTGCCGCGCGGCGCGTGGCGCGCCGTGACGGCGCTGGTGTGCGTCGGGCTTATATATTTCTGCATCGTGGAGATACCGATAATCGCAAATTCGCGCACGGATAAGGATCCTGAACGGAAGTACCTCGTCGTGCTCGGCGCCGCCGTGCACGGGTCGACGCCGTCTCTCTCCATGGCGCACCGGCTCGAGGGCGCGCTCGGCTATCTCGAAGCCTATCCGGATTCTATTGCGATAGTCAGCGGCGGTCAGGGGAACGGCGAGGATATCAGCGAGGCGCAGGCGATGTACGATTGGCTGACAGCGCACGGCGTCGCGCCGGAGCGGGTCGTTATGGAGAACAGATCGACCTCGACGATGGAGAACCTTGAGTTCTCATACAGGATAATCCGCGAGCGCGGGGACGAACCTGAAGGCAATGTCGCCATCGTCTCCAGCGGATATCATCTCTACCGCGCAAAGGAGATGTCCAAAATGCTGGGCGTCGCCGCAGCGGGCGTCGCGGGCGCTCCGGATTACCCGCTGATAACCCTGAACTTTTTCATCCGCGAGGCGTTCGGCGTAACGCACCTGTGGGTGCTTGGAAACTGAGATATCCGTCCCCGGCATAAATTATTTCCGAGGTGATAAGATGAACTATTCCGACGAATACCGCGCCAGGCTATGCACGGCCGACGAGGCGGTGCGGCTTGTCAAAAACGGAGACTGGGTCGATTACGCGTCCAACAACGCTAAGCCCGTCCTGCTCGACCGCGCGCTTGCCCGGCGCAGAGACGAGCTGCACGGCGTGAAAATACGCGGGAATCTGACCCCGGGGCCGCTCGCCGTTGTGGAGTGCGATCCTGAGATGGAGCACTTTGTCTACCACACATGGCACTGCTCCGGCTATGAGCGCAAGCTCTGCGACGCGGGGCGCGCGTTCTTCACGCCGATGATCTTCCGCAACCTCGGCTGGTACTACCGTACCCAGCTGACGGTCAACGTCGCGATGTTCTGCGTCTCCCCCATGGACAGCCACGGCTATTTCAGCTTCGGCGGCTCCACCGGCGTATGCCGCGACATCGCCGACACTGCGGACGTCATCATTCTCGAGGTCAACGAGGCCGTTCCGCGCGTTTTAGGCGAGGGCGAGAGCATCCACATATCCGAGGTGACGCACGTCGTTGAGGCGGGCAGGCTTCCGCTGTGGGACATGCAGTCCCCTGAGCCGTCGGAGACGGACACGATGATCGCCCGCCACATCTTCCCGCACATTCACGACGGGGCGACAGTGCAGCTCGGCATCGGCGGTATGCCGAACGCGCTCGGCAGGCTCATTGCGGAGTCCGACCTGCACGATCTCGGCATGCACACGGAGCTGTGCTCCGACGGGTATCTCGCGATGTTCCGCGCCGGTAAGCTCACGAACCGCCGCAAGCCGCTGCACCCCGGCAAGGGTGTGTACGGGCTCGCTGTCGGCAGCGAAGAGCTGTACGACTGGATAAACGACAACCCCGGCCTCATGGCCATGCCTCTCAGCTACGTCAACGACCCGTATGTCATCGCGAAAAACGACGGCATGATCTCGATAAACGGCTGCCTGAACGCCGACCTCTACGGGCAGGTAGCATCCGAGAGTGCGGGAACGCGCCAGATAAGCGGCACCGGCGGCCAGCTGGATTTTGTGACCGGAGCGACGCTGTCCCGCGGCGGCAAGGCATTTTTGTGCATGAGCAGCACCTTCCGCGACAAGGCCGGAGTTCTCCATTCTCGCGTGCTGCCGCGCTTCGGCGGCGATATTATCACAACGCCGCGCAGTCAGGCGTATTACGTTGTCACCGAATATGGCGCGGCGAATCTCGCCGGACGCAGCACGTGGGAGCGTGCGGACGCGATGATATCCATCGCCCACCCCGATTTCCGCGACGAGCTTATACGCGCGGCAGAGCAGCAGAAAATATGGCTGCCGTCAAATAAAAGATAAATACAAGGACAAGATATGGAACTGGAACTACACAAAGGCCGTCCGGCCGACAAGCGCATCGACAAGGAAGAGCGCTGCTACGCGCTTCTCGACTCGCTTGGGATAGAATATTACCGCGTCGACCATGAGCACGCGGACACAATTGAGGCCTGCCACGGCATAGAGTCCGTGTTGGGCTGCGGGATATGCAAGAATCTGTTTCTGTGCAACCGGCAGGCTACGGAGTTTTATCTTCTGCTCCTCCCCGGCGACAAGCCGTTCAAGACGAAGCTCCTATCAAAGCAGATAGGCTCGGCGCGGCTGTCGTTCGCGTCCGCGGAGCACATGGAGGCACTTATGGATATCACGCCCGGCTCCGTCAGCGTACTGGGGCTGATGAACGACGCTCAGCGCCGCGTACACCTGCTTATAGATAACGACCTGCTCGCCGACGAATATCTCGGCTGCCACCCCTGTATAAACACCTCCACTCTGCGCATCGCAATGGGCGACGTGCTGCACAAGCTCATCCCCGCCATGGGGCATGAACCGGCCTTCGTCATTCTGCCGTGGAACCTTGAAGAATAACAAAACGCCGTCCCCGTGAACGAAAAGTTCACGGGGACGGCGTTTATGTATCGTTTTATTTTCGCACGTACACGCGCGGGACGCGCTTTGACACCGCGCAGAGAAGCTCATACGGTATCGTTCCGGCAGCGTCGGAGAGCTTATAGATGCTGTTGCGCTCGCCGAACAGCTCCACCTCGCTGCCGACATCGACCTCCGGAAGCTCCGTCAGGTCGATCATGCACATGTCCATGCATATGCTGCCGCGCTGCGGCGCAAAGCCGTTTCCTGCGGCGAAGCTGCATTTATTCGATATCACGCGCGGCAGGCCGTCAGCATATCCTATGGCCAGCACGCCCATGCGTGTGCGCCGCTCGGTGACGTAGCGGCGGCCATAGCTGACGCTGACACCGCTGTCATATATCTTTATCGTGCTGACCGTGCTGACAAGGCGCATGCACGGCTTCAGACCCATTCTGCCGCTGGTATCGCCATAGCCGTACAGCAGCAGGCCGGGGCGAACCATATCCAGCGCCATCTCAGGGTAGCTCTCCACGGCGCCGCTGTTGGCGCAGTGGCGTATTTTGAATTTGATATTGCCGCGGGTCTCTACCTCGTCCACGACGCGGCAGAACAACGCGAATTGATCGCATGTATACTTCTCGCAGTCCTCGCCCGGCTCGTCGGACACGGCGAAGTGCGTATACACGCCCTCGCTCTCGATGCCCGGCAGCGTGCAGGAACGGATGACGTTGTCCACGCCCTCCTCGAAGTGCGCCCCGTCGCAGAGAAAGCCGAGGCGGGACATGCCCGTATCGAGCTTTATGTGTATCTTCAGCGTCTTTCCAAGGTTCACGGCCTCCGCCGAATACTCCAGCGCCTTGGCAAGGCAGGTCACGGTCTGGGTGATGTTCTGCTCGATGAGCACGGAGGTGTACTCGTGCGGCGTATGGCCGAGGATGAGTATCGGCATTGTGACTCCGCCGCCGCGCAGCTCCAGCGCCTCGTCAAGGCAGGACACGGCGAGGTAATCCGCGCCCTCAGCCTGCAAAAGCCGCGAGACAGGCAGTGCGCCGTGACCGTACGCGTCCGCCTTCACAACGCCGAGAAAGCGGCAGCCATCAGGCAGGGTCGCGCGGATGGCGCGGTAATTGTGCCGCAGATTCTCAAGGTTTATTTCCGCCCATGTTCTCTTCTGTAAGTCGTTCATATCTGTCTCCGTTCCGAGGAATTCAAGCGCTGGATGTGCCAAGCTCCCAATCCTCTATTTCGCAGAATACCGTCACGCGCTCTCCGGATGCAAGCTCCGCGTATACCGGCGTCATGCTCTCCTCTTCGAGCCACACCGTAACAGTCATGCCGTCCTCAGGGATAAGCCGCACTACCGTACTGCCGCCCTCGCGCCAGAAGCAGTCGGCATAGCCGCCGCGCAGCGCATCGACCAGATACGGCAGCGCGCCGACAGGCGTCAAGCCGCCGTCAAGCGTCCCGGTGTCGATGACGAAGCCGTAATACTCCAGCGCGCCGGAGCCGTCCTTCCGCACCGCCTTCACTCCGCGCAGCTCCTCGGGCGACAGCACCGTCACGGCGCATTCCCCGCCCGACTGCTCATAGCGAAGCTCAAAGCTGACGCTCTTGTCCTCATACTCGGCGCGCAGAGCAGCCGTAAAGCTCAGGCCGTCCGCCTCGGAGACGGTTTCGGTAAATTCATCCCAGCGCTGTTCAAGCCCGCTGCCGCAGCCTGTCAGAAGCAAGACCGCGCACAGCGCGAACACGGTGCATATGCGTTTCATGGCGTCCTCCAAAATAATGATGCCATAGCATATGCTGCGATATGCCGTATTATAATCCTTCGGAGACGATTAGTCAAATATCATCATTGAATGGGCAGACTTACGCTTATGCTCGTTCCCTTTCCGGGCGCGCTGTCCATGGATATCCGCCCGCCGTGGTACTGGACGGCGTGTTTAACTATCGACAGGCCAAGCCCCGTGCCGCCGGACTCCTTGGAATGGCTCTTGTCCACGCGGTAGAACCGCTCGAAAATTCGGCTCTGATCCTCCGCCGCAATGCCTATCCCCGTGTCGCTCACGGTCAGCTTCGCGTTTTTGCCGTCGGATGATACATTGATACTGACGGAGCCGCCGTCGACGTTGTATTTTATCGCGTTGTCGCCGAGGTTGTAGGCCACCTCGTATATGAGCTGCCGTACGCCCTCAAGCTCCGCCGGCTCGCCGCTTACCGAGAGATGCACGTTCTTTTTCTCCGCCTCGGCCTGGAGATCGTCCGCGGCGCCCTGCGCGACTTCAAGCAGATCAAGTCTCTCCTTCGGGAGCACCTCGCCCTCGTCAAGCTGGGAAAGGCGGATTATATCGCCGATAAGCGTCACAAGTCTCTGCGCTTCGGCGCGGATATGGCCGACGAAGCGCGGTATATCCTCAGGCTGCACCATGCCGTTTTCTATAAGCTCCGCACTGCCGATGATGCCCTGAAGCGGCGTTTTCAGCTCGTGCGAGACGTTCGCGGTGAACTCGCGGCGCATCTGCTCCGCGCTCTCCTGCTCCGTCACGTCGAAAACCAGTATAACGGTGCCGATAGCGGCTCCGTCGGAATCTATGCGGCTGACGTCGACCTGATAGATGCGGCCTCCATGCCGCTCGTGCAGGCGGCCATGTCCGCTCTCCATCGCCGAACGCACCGCCGCGCTCATGTCACAGCTGCGGTCAACCGTCAAAAAGTCCTTCCCCGCGCAGTCCCCCTCCACGGCAAAGATGTTCCGCGCCGCCGGGTTCATGCTGAGGATGTAGCCCTGCTCGTTGAGCAGCACAAGCCCCTCGCGCATACTGCCCGTCACCTGCGCAAATTCGTCCGTGCGCCGCCGCAGTTCGCGCAGCTGCGAATTTATCTGACTGCGCTGGCGGTTGATGCGGCCTAAAACAGGCGCAAGCTCCTCGTAGGCAGCGTTGCTGTCGTCCAGCGGGTGCTCCAGATCAAGCTCGTTGAGCGGCGCGACGACGCGGCGGGAGATGTGTTTTGCGAGTATTGCGGACAGTATCAGCGCCGCGGCAAGCACCGCCAGCATCGGCTGCGTCACGCCGAGCAGGAGCGCACCCACAGTTGCCGTGCTGACGGAGACGCGCAGCACCGTGCCGTCATCAAGGCGGCGCGCGGCGTACATAGTTTTCTGCATCAGCGTGTTCGAGTATCTGACACTCTCGCCCGCTCCGGTCTCAAACGCGGCCTTGACTTCCTCGCGTTCTGAGTGGTTCTCCATACTGTCCGCGTCAGCCTTGGTGTCGTAAATCGCGCTGCCGTCCGCCGCTATCCACGTAAAACGGCGCTGCCCGTCCGGCAGCGCGGCGAGATAATCCATGCCATCGTCCTCAACGCCGACCGCAGCTATGCCCAGCTCTTCGCGCAGACCGCTCTCCTCGATTCCTCCGAAATAATCGCGCAGGAAGCCCACTGTCGTTATCATGCTTGCAAGCAGCACGCAGGCCGCCGTGAGCATGATGGACGAGAAAATTTTCTTTGTCATACCTGCGCCTCCAGCCGGTAGCCCACTCCGCGCACCGTCTCTATCATCTCGCCGTATTCGCCGAGCTTCTGGCGCAGAGTGCGTATATGCATGTCAACCGTGCGCGTCTCGCCGCAGTAATCGGTGCCCCAGACCAGCTCCATGAGCTGTTCGCGCGTGAACGCGGTGCCGGGGTGCGCCATGAAGAGACGCAGCAGTTCAAATTCCTTGTATGTAAGCGTGATGCGCTGGCCGCCGGCGGTGACGGTGTGCGCGTCGGCATCGAGCGAGACACCGCCCGCGCTGAGTCCCGCACGCTCCGCATCGTCGCGTCGGCAGCGGCGCAGCACCGCCTTGACGCAGGACACCAGCTCCATCACGCCGAAGGGCTTTGCGAGATAGTAGTCCGCGCCGAGGTCCAGGCCGTGTATCTTGTCGTACTCCGTGCCCTTCGCCGTGGCCATGATGACGGGGATATCGCGCAGAGCGTCAGATGCGCGCATACGGCTCAGAAGCTCAATGCCGTCTATCCCAGGCAGCATCACGTCCAGCACGACAAGCTCCGGCCGTTCGGCGCGCAGCGCGTCCCAGAACGCGGCGCCGTCGGAAAATCCGCGCGCCTCGAAGCCCACTGAACGCAGAGCGTATACCTCGATATCACGTATGCTGGCGTCATCCTCCACGCACCATATCATAGTCCCTTATCTCCTTTATGCACGCCCGTCACGGCAAATATCACCCATTCGGCAATGTTCACCGCGTGGTCGGCGATGCGTTCAAAATACTTTGCTATCATCAGCAGGTCGAGGTCAAGCTCCCCGTTGCTCGGGTTTTTCGCTATGGCGTCTATAAGCTCCGCCTTGACCTGTATGAAACGGGCGTCCACCTCGTCGTCCTCGGCTATGACCCGCTCCGCTAACATTATATCATATTTTACATACGCATCAACACTTTCCGTGACCATATTCACCGCGCGGCGTGCCATTTCGCAGATAAGCGCGTCGTTTCCCGCGCCGTGACCGCCGAGGAAGCGCACCAGCGCCGCTATCTCCTCCGCCTGATCGCCTATACGCTCCATGTCCGTTATCATTTTCAGCGCGGCGGATATCTGCCGCAGGTCGCGCGCCACCGGCTGCTGCTGCAATAACAGCCGCAGGCACATGGATTCTATCGTGCGCTCCATCCGGTCGATGTCCGCGCCCAGCGTATCGACGCGCTTCGCAAGCTCCATGTCGCCCTCGGCGAGAGCCTTTGTCGCAAGCGCGATTATCTCCTCGCACATTGCGCCCATCTCGATGAGCGAACGGTTCAGCTCCGAAAGCTGCCTGTCAAAATTGCTTCTCATTTATCCAAACCTCCCCGTTATGTAGTCCTCCGTGCGCTTGTCCGCCGGCTGCGAGAACATCTGCTCCGTCCCGCCGTACTCCACCAGCTCGCCCAGGAGGAAAAATGCGGTGTTGTCGGATATTCGCACGGCCTGCTGCATGTTGTGCGTAACGATGACGATCGTATACTTGCCGCGAAGCTGCATCGCGAGCTCCTCGATGCGCGAGGTGGATATCGGGTCGAGCGCGCTCGTTGGCTCGTCCATCAGCAGCACCTCCGGCTCCACAGCCAGCGCCCGCGCGATGCACAGTCTCTGCTGTTGGCCGCCCGAGAGGCCGAGAGCGTTCTTCTTCAGCCGATCCTTTACCTCGTCCCAGATCGCCGCGTCGCGCAGGGAGCGCTCGACTATGTCGTCAAGCCTAGCGCGGCTGCGCACGCCGTGTGTGCGCGGGCCGTAGGCGATGTTGTCGTATATGCTCATGGGGAATGGGTTCGGCTTCTGGAACACCATGCCGATCTGGCGCCGCAGCTCATTGACGTCCGTGCCCGGCGCATATATGTCCTCCCCGCGATACCTGACGCTGCCGGTGATCTTCACGTCCGGAACAAGGTCGTTCATGCGGTTGAGCGTTTTGAGGAAGGTCGATTTTCCGCAGCCGGAGGGGCCGATGAGCGCCGTGATGCTGTGCGGCTCTATCTCGACGCAGATGTCCTTCAGCGCCTGCTGCTTCCCGTACCAGAGACAGAGATCGTTTACCGAAATAATGCTCATCTCAGTGCTCCTTTTTTCAGCATGTCCTCAAAGCTAAGCCCGTACCAGTGCGACGGCTGGCGCTTCACCGTTTCGCGGACGCAGCCGTAGCAGAAGTCCGCCGCCGCGGCCAGCGCGAGCTGCATGTCGCGCTGCGGGTCGGCCATGAGCTTGCCGCAGAACGCGGACGCGAAAACGTCGCCCGTGCCGTGCAGCGCAAGCGGGACGTATGGCGTGCTTATCTCACACTTTTCCCCGCCGAAGCGCGACAGGTAGCCGATGCGCCCTTCGCGGCGCACGCCGGTTATTATCACATTCGGCACGTTGAGCCGCGCGAGTATCGTCTCGGGTGCCGTGTCAAACGGTAGTCCGGCAAGGATGGCGGCCTCGGTCAGGTTCGGCGTTATCACATCGGCAAGCACCGTCAGCCGCCGCATCGCTTCCACATATTCATCCGAAAAGCAGGGGTACAGCCGCCCGTTGTCGCCCAGAACCGGATCGACTATAACAACAGTATCGTCCCCGCAGAAATCGTGGATCAGCTTCTCCGTCAGGTTAATCTGCTCCACCGAGCCGAAGAAGCCAGTGTATATGCAGTCAAATTTCACGCCGATGCTCCTCCAGTGCGCGGCGAAGGCGCGCATCTCCTCGGTCATCTCCCGCGCCGCGAAGCCCTCGAAGCCGCCCGTGTGCGTTGAGAGTATGACGGTGGGCAGCGCCACGGCCTCGACCCCGCAGGCCGAGACTATCGGCAGCGCCACGGAGAGAGAGCATTTGCCGATGCATGACAGGTCATTTATAAGCATTGCGCGCGGCATTCCGGTTTCGTTTATAGTAGTCATAGCTTTTTCTTCCTATTATAGTATTTGGTCACCAGTCCGGCGGCCAGATTGATTACAAGAGTGAGGAACATAAGTATCGCCGCTATCGCAAAGGCTACGCCGAATTCGCCCTGCTCCTTTGCGTAGACGTAGAGCGCGACAGTGAGCGTTGCGCCCGCGCCCTCAAGGCCGACGGCACGGATCCCTTCGAACAGCGGACGCAGCGTATGCGCGAAGCCCGCTGTGAACAGCAGCGCCGCCGACTCGCCGAGGATGCGGCCGACGGAGAGGATGCAGCCCGTGATCACGCCGTCCACGCAGCCTGGGATGACCACGGTGCGGATGACGCGCCATTTGCCCGCGCCCAGTCCGAACGCACCCTCGCGGTAGCTCTGCGGCACGGTTTTCAGGCTCTCCTGCGTCGTGCGCATTATCGTCGGCAGGTTCATCACCGCCAGTGTCAGCGCGCCCGCGAGAAGCGAGGTGCTCATGCTCAGGAACTGACAGAAAAACAGCATGCCGACAAGACCGTAGATTATCGACGGGATGCCGGACAGCGTCTCCGCGGCGTACTCTATCGCGCCGACGATGCGCTTATTGTGCGCGTACTCTGTCAGGTATATCGCCGCCCCGACTCCAAGCGGAACGACGATAACGATTGCCGCGAGCATGATATAAAGAGTATTCATGATATCGGGCAGGATGCCTATGCGCTCCTCGAGGTAGCTCGGCGAAGTGAACACCAGCTCCCATGACAGATTCGGGATGCCCTTATACAGCACGTACCCTATCAGAAACAGTACCAGCGCACAGGTAAGCGCGGATGCAAGCCACATCAACGCGCGCATCAGCCAGCCGTACGCGCTTCGGGAAGGCGAAAGTTTTTTTGAATCCATATTATTTATCCTTATCGCGTTTGAGGAAATAGTTAAGTGCCGCGTTTATCATCATTATGAACAGAAACAGCACCAGCGCTATGGAGAACAGCGCCTGCTGCTGAAGTCCGCTGGAGTAGGACATCTCGCTTGCGACCGCCGTTGTAAGAAAGCGGACACTCTGCAGAAGCTCCGGCATGTTCGGGGCGTTGCCCGACACCATCATGACCGCCATCGCTTCGCCTATAGCGCGCCCGACGCCGAGAACCACCGCCGCGGCGATTCCGCTTTTTGCAGCGGGGACGGAGACGCGGAAGCAGGTCTCCGTCGGCGTTGCGCCAAGGGCGAGCGACGCGTCCTCATATTCCCGCGGCACGGCCTCCAGCGCCGTGACCGACACCTTGATGATGGACGGGAGAATCATCACCGCGAGCACGATTATCGACGCGAGCAGGCTCGCTCCGTCCGGCACGCCGAAGATCTCTCTTATCCCCGGCACCAGCACCAGCATTCCCACGAGGCCGTACACCACTGACGGGATACCGGCCAGCACACCGACGGCGGCCTGCATTGAGTTTTTCACCGCGCGCGGCGCAAACTTTGCGAGATACACCGCCGTGAAAAATCCGATAGGGACGCCGAGCAGCATCGCGCCCGCCGTACCGTAAACGCTTGTGAGGATGAATGGGAGGATGCCGTATTTCGGCTCCGCTGCGGTGGATGCCCAGACCTTGCCCAGCAGGAACTCCCGCAGGCCGATCTCGCGTATCGCCGGTATGCCGGATATGACAAGATACACGGTTATGAGCAGCACGCAGCCAACGGTTATCAGCCCCATGATGAGAAACACGCCGTGTATTATATTTTCGATCAGATTGTTATTCTGCGCTTTCTGACGCTTCATCGGAAAGTCCTTTCAATGCGCCGAAAGGCGGTCGATATCGGCCGCCTTCAGGCTGGTGTTTTTCAGTTTGCCGCAACTGCGCCGGCTGCGGAGATGATGTCTGCCGCATCGGCGGAGAGGGCGAAGTCAAAGAACTTCTGCGCGGTGGCTGAGAGCGCGGTTCCTTCCTTGGTCACGAGGACGAACGGACGCTGGATGATGTAGCTGCCGTCCTTAACGGTCTCCTCGGTGGGAGTCACGCCGCTGACGCTGAGCGCCTTGACGGTATCCTTGAGCGCTGCGAGAGAGGCGTAACCGATAGCATCGGGGTTAGAGGCCACGGTCGCGATCACGTCGCCGGTTGAGGTGAGCTCCTGGCGGTACTTACAAGCTTCGGCGGTGCCGGTGATGGTTTCGAAGCCGTCGCGCGTGCCGCTGCCGGCCTCACGGCCTATCAGGACAATCTCGGCGTCGTTGCCGCCAACTTCTTTCCAGTTCGTGATCTCGCCGGTGTAGATGGCGGCGATCTGCTCAAGGCTCAGATCGGAGACTGGGTTTTCGGGGTTGACGACCATTGCGATGCCGTCATAGGCGAGCACGGTCTCGACCAGTCCCTCGGCCTTCTCTTCGTCCTTCAGCGCGCGGCTCGAAAGGCCGATGTCGCAGCGGCCTTCGAGAACCGCCTTGATGCCGGAGCCGGAGCCGGTCGGGTTATAGGTGAAGCTTGCGCCGCTGTTGTTATTCATAAACGCCTCGCCCAGCGCGCCGATGACCTTCTCCATGGAGGTCGAGCCGTCGGTCGCGACAGAGCCGGTGACGGCGGCGTCAGTGCTGACGGAGCTGCTGGGTTCGCTGGATGCGCTGGTGCTTCCGGCCGTGCCGGAGCTGCCGCAGCCTGCGAGCAGCGCGGCTGCACATGCAAGTACAAGAACTATACTGATGATCTTTTTCATGTTTTATCTCCCTTTCGTTTTAAACAATTTCCTGGTACGTCTGTAATTCTAACCAGGCAATGTAAAATACGAAAGCCGAATAAGGTAAAATCAAAGTAAAATCATCAGATCATATTATTTTTTCGCTTTCTTTACAAAAATGTGCTTTTACAATATGATATTACGTGATATGATACATTTAAAGAAAAGTGTACGGAGGATAACATGGAACAACTCAGAAGCAAAAAAGGTTTCATCTGCGATATGGACGGCGTGATATATCACGGCAACAGGCTGCTGCCCGGAGTGAAAGAATTCGTCGATTGGCTGTACCGTGAGAACAAGAACTTTCTCTTCCTCACCAATGCCTCTGAGCGCTCGCCCAAGGAGCTTCAGCAGAAGCTGTGGCGCATGGGGCTTGAGGTGGACGAGGGTCATTTCTACACGAGCGCCCTTGCCACCGCGCGCTTCATAAGCTCGCAGTCGCCCGGATGCAGCGCGTACGTCATCGGCGGCGCAGGGCTCATCATGGCGCTGCATGACGAGGGAATAACCATGAACGATGTCGATCCCGACTATGTCGTCATCGGCGAGGGCAACACCTATAATTATGAGAACATTCTCAAGGCCGTGCGCCTTGTCACGAACGGCGCGAAGCTCATCGGCACCAACAGCGACCTGACCGGTCCCTCCGAGGACGGCATAATCCCCGCCTGCCGCGCGATGATCGCGCCGATAGAGCTTGCGACCGGCAAGACCGCATATTTTGTCGGCAAGCCGAACCCGCTGATGATGCGCACCGGACTGCGTATCCTCGGCGTCCACTCTGCCGAGGCTGTTATGATCGGCGACCGGATGGACACCGACATGGTCGCCGGTATTGAGACCGGCCTCGACACCTGCCTTGTTCTCTCCGGCGTCACCTCGCGCGAGGATATCGAGCAGTTCCCCTACCGTCCGCGCCTTGTGCTCAACGGCGTCGGCGACATCCCGGGCTGCAACATGTAAGTGAGTATGAAAAGAGCGCTGCTTTTGCAGCGCTCTTTTCATTTTAACCAATTTTCTTTTCCAGACACACGAGCTTTACGCCGGCTATGCCGTTGAATGTGCAGTCCACGATGCCGACCTCTTTATAGCCGAGGCGCGCATACAGCCGCCGCGCGGCCGTGTTCTTCGCGTTCGTATCCATGCGCAGATACGGGCAGCCGTTTTCGAGCGCATAGCGCTCATAGAAGTGCACAAACTCCGTGCCGTATCCCCTGCCCGCACAGGCAGGGGATACGACCAACGTATGCAGCACCATGATCTCATCGTCCGGCGCAATATATTCCCACTGCGCGTCGGCGTATTCGGGAACCTGCGTCCGGTTTATCCGCGCCGCCGCGACGATCTCACCGCCGTCGGCCATGACGAACAGTTCCCCCGCCGCAATGGCTTCGCGCGCGGTGTGCTCCGTGGGGTATACGCCGCGCTGCCAGCCGATGCAGACGCGTCCGGCCTCTTCCTCGGAGATTATATGCTCATATATCGCGGCCACGGGCAGCACGTCCCGCTCGGCCGCTTTCCTTATCTCCGCCATGTCACTCTTCCTCGGGCAGCAGATTCGTCATGCTCTTCATGCTCACGGCAAGCGTGGAGAGATTATGCAGCAACGCGGAAGTAGCGGGCGGGAGTATACCGGCGACGCCGAGCGCGATGAGCAAGCAGTTGAAGCCGACGATGAAGCGGTAGTTGCGGTGGATGCGATCCATCAGCGCTTCGCTCAGGCGGCGCAGTGTGACCAGCTCGAACAGATTCTCCGACGATATGGTTATATCGGCGATCTCGCGCGCTATCGCGGCGCCAGTCGCTATCGCTATGCCGGCGTCGGCCTCAGACAGCGCCGGAGAGTCGTTCACGCCGTCGCCTATCATTATGACCTTGCGTCCGGCGGCCTTCTCACTGCGGATATACGCGGCCTTGTCCTCCGGAAGCACTTCGGCGAACACCTCGTCCACCCCGACTTCCGCGGCCACGGCTTCGGCGGTTCTGCGGCTGTCGCCGGTCATCATCACGACCTTGTCTATGCCGCAGTCGTGCAGCGCACGGACGGCGGCCTTCGCCTCGCGGCGCAGTGGGTCATGTACGCAGATGACGGCGGCAAGCTCGCCCGCGATGCAGAGATAAAGATGCGAATACTCCGCCGGGAGCGTGCTGAACTTCTCTTCCTCGCCTTCGGGTATGCGGCAGCCCTCGTCCTCAAAGACGAAATGCGCGCTGCCGATTATGGCCTTCTTACCCTCGACCATGCTGGAGATGCCGTGCGCCACGACGTACTGCACCTGAGAATGGTACTCCTCATGCGACAGGCCGCGCCGCTTGGCCTCCTCCACGACCGCGTTTGCGATGGAATGCGGATAGTGCTCCTCAAGGCAGGCCGCGAGACGCAGCATCTCGCTCTCTTCCCTGCCGCCGAATGGCACGACCTGCGCGACTGTCGGAGTAGCGTAGGTCAGGGTTCCGGTCTTGTCGAAAACTATCGTGTTCGCTGCGGCAACAGCCTCAAGGAAGCGCCCGCCCTTGACGGAAACATTATGTCCGCTGCTCTCCCGCATTGCGGACAGCACCGCAATAGGCATTGAGAGCTTCAGCGCACAGGAGAAGTCCACCATCAGCACAGCCAGCGTCTTTGTGACGTTGCGCGTGACGAGATAGGTCAGCACCGTGCCGCCGAGCGTATAGGGCACAAGGCGGTCGGCAAGGCGGGACGCCTTGTCCTCGACGGTGGATTTGAGCTTTTCGGACTCCTCTATCATCTTCACGATGCGGTCATAGCGGCCGCCGCCGGATGCTTTCTCCACGCAGACGACGCACTCACCCTCTTCGGCGACAGTGCCCGCATACACATAGCTGCCCGGCCGCTTCGCTGCCGGCATGGATTCGCCGGTCATCGAAGCCTGATTGACCATCGCCTCGCCCTCAATGACCTTGCCGTCAAGCGGGATCATGCAGCCGGTGCGGATAACGATCTCATCGCCGGGGCGGATATCGCCGACGGGTACAAGCGTCTCGGTCTCACCGGTACGCAGCCACGCTTTGTCAATGTTTATGGACATCGCCCCCGCGAGATCGGCGACGGACTTCTTATGCGTCCACTCCTCAAGAATCTCGCCGAGGGAGAGCATGAACATGACGGAGCTTGCCGTCGAGAAATCGCCGCGGAGCATCGAGACGGAAACCGCCGTCGCGTCCAGCACCGCGACTGAGAGTCTGACGTGCAGCAGCGCCTTCAGCCCCTCGTGGATATACTTCAGCGAGCGCACTATCGCTATCGCCGTCGTCACGGGTACGGGCAGGAACAGCTTCGATGCCGTGCGGCGCAGCACTGCCATTGCGAGCTTATCTTCGAACTCGCGGTTCAACTCACGGGTAGTGTGCTCCGGGACAAGCTGCATCGCCTCCGCTGCGGGAAACGAAAACGCCGCCAGCGCATTTATCACTGCGGCGCGCTCTGCGCAGTAGCATATGACCGCGTCGCGGGTGCGGTCGTACACCTTCACCTCGTCAACGCCGTCCACACTGCGCATGTAATATTCCAGCACATCAGCCTCGTCCAGCGACATCCGCGCGCATTCGAGATGCACACGCAGCCGCCCGCGCGACTCATGGATTATTTTGCATTTCATAACTCGTTACCTCTTGCCGGCGGCTGCCGCAAGGCGCAGGTTCCGCCCGCGGCAGCCGCGGTATAAATCACGCCTTGACGGTCTCCTCAGACTTATCCTCGATAACCGCTGCCGCCTCTTCCTCGGCACGGAGACGGTTGATCTCCTTTGCGTCGGCGTAGACGTCCTCGGCGCCCTCGCGGATCGCGGTAACGGTCTGCATAACGCTGTCCTTCGCACGCAGAACAGCGGCAGTGGTATGTGCGTAAACCTTTCTGGCGTCCTTGCTGCCAAGGATCTTCAGCCCTGCGGTGCCAAAGAGAACGCCCGCTGCGAACAGTCCGGTATGCTTCATAATGTATTCCTCCAATTTATATATGTAATAAGTTGCGCGTAACTAACTTTTTCTGCCAAACGCTCAACTGTAAAGGGAACCTATAAAGTTCAATGCTCAACGCTCAAGCTAGATTCGTCGGCCGAGTTGATCGATGATAGAGCGTTTCCACTCTAC
>URGI01000026.1 GCA_900547315.1 uncultured Eubacteriales bacterium
GACGAAGACTGGGGGCGCGGATATGGAGCTTTAACGGCTCCTACGCAAACCGTGAAAGCGGAATGGAGCAAGCCCAGCGCATCCCCCGTCCCCTTACAAATCGAAGCCCAACGAAGTGGGTTCGATTTGTGGACGAAGACTGGGGGCGCGGATATGGAGCTTTAACGGCTCCTACGCAAACCGTGAAAGCGGAATGGAGCAAGCCCAGTCTGAGGATGACGAAAGGCCATGGCCAATCAAGCATTGGCATGGAACCTCGCCGCCTGAACCGACAGCCAAAGGCTGCGGTAACTCTAATATAGGAGGAAAACCAAATGCAGATCACCGACCCCATTGCAGATATGCTTACCCGCATCCGCAACGCCGGCAGCGCTAAGCATGAAACCGTCGACATCCCCGCGTCCAAGATGAAGAAGTCCATTGCTGAGATCCTTCTCAACGAAGGCTACATCAAGAGCTTCCAGCTCATCGACGACGGCACCCAGGGTGTCATCCGCGTAACCCTCAAGTACCTGCCCGGCAAGGAAAAGGCCATCCAGGGCCTTCGCCGCGTCAGCAAGCCCGGCCTGCGCGTTTACGCCGGCGCCGACGAGCTGCCCCGCGTCCTCAAGGGACTGGGCATCGCCATCATCTCCACCTCCAAGGGCGTTATGACCGACAAGCAGGCTCGCAAAGAGCATGTTGGCGGCGAAGTCCTTGCGTTCGTATGGTAAGGAGGCTGCAGAATGTCTAGAATAGGTAGAGAACCCATCACTGTTCCCGCCGGCGTTGAAGTATCCGTCAGCGAGCACAATCACATCACCGTCAAGGGCCCGAAGGGCACTCTTGAGCGTGACCTCGTTCCTCAGATGAAGATCGACGTCGACGCAGGTGTCATCCACGTTTCCCGTCCCGACGATACCAAGGAGAACCGTTCCCTCCATGGCCTGACCAGAACTCTGGTCGACAACATGGTAGTGGGCGTGACTCACGGCTTCGAGAAGAAGCTGGAGATCAGCGGCGTTGGTTACCGTGCAGCCAAGGAAGGCAAGAATCTGGTTCTGAACATCGGCTATTCTCATCAGGTCATCGTCCCTGAGACCGAGGACATCCAGATCGACGTTCCCGATGCAAACCATGTCGTTATCAAGGGTATCGACAAGCAGAAGGTCGGCCAGTTTGCAGCAGAAGTTCGTGGTAAGAGACCTCCCGAACCCTACAAGGGCAAGGGCATCAAGTACGACTACGAAGTCATCCGCCGCAAAGAAGGCAAGACCGGTGCTAAGTAAACGGAGGTGTGCCTGAATGATTAAGAGACCTGATACCAGAGGACAGCGCATCAAGCGCCACAACAGAGTACGCGGCAAGATCTCCGGCACTGCCGAGAGACCCCGTCTGTGCGTATTCCGCAGCGAAAGCAACATCTATGCCCAGATCATCGACGATGTAGCAGGAAACACCCTCGTCTCCGCCTCCACCGTTGAGAAGGCATTTGAAGGCAACGGCGGCAACTGCGAAGCCGCAAAGAAGATCGGTGCAGCCATCGCAGAGCGCGCTCTGCAGAAGGGCATCGAAGAAGTCGTGTTCGACCGCGGCGGCTACATTTATCACGGCCGCGTGAAGGCACTGGCAGAGGGCGCCCGTGAGGGCGGCCTGAAGTTCTAAGGAAGGGGGAAAACTTATAATGGCATACAATAATGACAGAAGAGATCGTCGCAAGGACGAGGCTCCCTCCGAGTTCATCGAGAAGGTAGTTTCCCTCAACCGCGTCAGCAAGACCGTCAAGGGCGGCCGCGTTATGAAGTTCTCCGCGCTGTGCGTAGTTGGCGACGGCAAGGGCCGCGTCGGCTTCGGCCTCGGCAAGGCGAGCGAAGTTTCCGAGGCAATCCGCAAGGGTCTTGAGGATGCAAAGAAGAACATCACCGCCGTCACCCTGACCGGCACCACCATTCCCCATGAGGTCATCGGCGAGTTCGGCGCAGGCCGCGTCCTGCTCAAGCCGGCACCCGAAGGCACCGGCGTTATCGCCGGCGGCGCAGTCCGTGCAGTCGTTGAGGCAGCCGGTATCAAGAATATCCGTACCAAGTGCCTGCGCACCAACAACCCCGCGAACGTCGTCGCAGCCACTATGGAAGGCCTCAAGTCTCTGCGTGACGCGGCTCAGGTCGCGGCCGTCAGAGGCAAGACTCCTGAAGAAATTCAGGGTTAAGGAGGGCGAAACATGGCTAATCTCAGAATCAAGCTCGTCAAGAGCCTCAACGGCAGACACGATAAGCACATCGCCACTGCCTACTCCCTCGGCCTGCACAAGATCGGCAACGAGACCGTACAGCCCGACAATCCCCAGACCCGCGGCAAGATCGCCCAGATCGGCTATCTTGTCAAGGTAACCGAAGAATAAGGAGGGCAAGAGAATGTATATCAATGATCTTTCTCCCGTAGCCGGCTCCACCCATGTCGACAAGCGCAAGGGCAGAGGCCATGCCACCGGTAACGGCAAGACTGCCGGCCGTGGCCACAAGGGTCAGAAGGCTCGCTCCGGCGGCGGCACCCGCATCGGTTTTGAAGGCGGCCAGATGCCTCTGGCACGCCGCATCCCGAAGAGAGGCTTCCACAACATCTTTGCAAAGCCCCTCACCTCCGTCAACGTTGCAGTTCTCGATAAGTTCGAGGACGGCGCAGTCGTAGACGTGCAGGCACTGCTCGACGCAGGCATCATCTCCAAGTGCAAGTATGGCGTAAAGTTCCTTGGCAACGGCGAGGTTTCCAAGAAGCTGACTGTCAAAGCTGCTGCTTTCTCCGAAACCGCGAAACAGAAGATCGAGGCGGCCGGCGGAAAGGCAGAGGTGGTCTAAGTGCTTCAGACATTGCGTAATGCATGGAAGATCGAAGAGCTGCGCAAGAAGATACTCTTCACGCTGGTCATCATCCTCCTTTACCGTCTTGGCAACGCCATCCCTGTTCCTGACGTCAACATCGCCCTGCTGAATGCGTACTTTGCCCAGCAGCAGAGCACCATTCTCGGCCTGCTCGACGTTATGAGCGGCGGCGCGTTCTCGAACGCGACCATCTTCGCTCTGTCCATCCAGCCGTACATCAACGCCTCCATTATCATCCAGCTCCTGTGCATTGCGATTCCTGCGCTGGAGCGCCTGAGCAAGGAGGGCGGCGAGGAAGGCAGAAAGAAGATAGCTTCCATCACCCGTTACGCCACTGTTGCGATCGGCCTGCTTCAGGGCTTCGCATACTACATGCTCATCAAGAACAACAATATGCTCAACGCAGACGCTCAGGGCATCTGGTCGGCGATAGTCATCATCCTGACCTTCACCTCCGGCTCCGCGCTGATCATGTGGCTCGGTGAGCAGATCACCGAATTCGGCATCGGCAACGGCATCTCCATGATCCTGTTTGCAAGCATCATTTCCCGCCTCCCGACCAGCCTCATCACCACCGTGCGCAACATCGCCGCCGGAAATCTCCAGTGGTGGCTCGCGGTTCTGATGCTCATCGGCGCGATCGCGATGATCGTCCTCATCGTTTACGTCAACGATGCGGAGCGCAGGATCCCCGTTCAGTATGCCAAGAGAGTTGTCGGACGCAAGATGTACGGCGGCCAGAGCACTCACCTCCCCATGAAGGTGAATATGTCCGGCGTTATGCCCATCATCTTCGCTCAGTCCATCGCTTCCGTCCCCGCGACCTTTGCGGCTTTCGCCGGCAAGACCGACGGCTGGGTCAACACCTGGTTTGCCAACAACTCCATCCCCTACGCGATAATCTACTTCCTGCTGATAATCTTCTTCGCATACTTCTACTCCACCATTCAGTTCAACCCCGTGGAAGTTGCGAATAACCTGAAGAAGAACGGCGGGTACATCCCCGGCTTCCGTCCCGGCAAGCCGACCAGCGAGTTCATCCAGAAGGTCCTGAACAAGATCACCCTGTTCGGCGCGATCTATCTGGGCATCATCGCTATCGTACCCATCCTGATCTCCCACTTCAGCAATGCCGCGGCTCTCACCGGCCTGTCCCTCGGCGGCACCTCCATTATCATAGTTGTCGGCGTCGCGCTTGAGACCGTCCGCGCTCTCGAAGCCCAGATGCTTATGCGCAACTACAAGGGCTTCCTGTCCTGATAAAAGGAGTAAGGCTATGAGACTTATACTTTTGGGCGCTCCCGGCGCCGGCAAAGGTACTCAGGCTGAGATTTTGAGCAGGCTGCTCAATGTCCCGACCATTTCCACAGGCAATATCCTGCGGGCTGCCATGAAGAATGGCACGCCCGTGGGACTTCAGGCGAAGGCTTATGTCGAGTCCGGCAAGCTCGTTCCCGACGATGTCATCATCGGCATCATCGAGGAGCGCCTCGCCCAGCCCGACTGCGCCGGCGGCTACATTCTTGACGGTGTGCCCCGTACCATTCCTCAGGCTGAGGCCATGGAGGCAAAGGGCATCGGCGTCGACTGCGCGCTCTCCATCGAGGTGGAGGACGACGTGATCGTGCGCCGCATGGGCGGCCGCCGTACCTGCAGGGATTGCAGCCAGACCTTCCATGTGGAGAACAATCCTCCCAAGGTCGAAGGCGTCTGCGATTTCTGCGGCGGCGAGCTGACCATCCGCAAGGATGACGCTCCCGAAACGGTCATGGCGCGTCTGGAGACCTACCATAAGGAAACCGAGCCGCTCAAGGCTTTCTATGAAGCCCGCGGCAAGCTGAAGTCCGTGGAGAACCAGCCGAGCATTGAAGCAACAACGGCCGCGATCACCAAGGCTCTGGGTATCTGACGATGGCTGAAACAATTACTATCAAGTCCGTCAGAGACATTGAGCTGATGCGTCAGGCCGGCAAGATCACCGCCGCCGCGCGCTCCATCGCGCGGCAGGCAGTGGCCGACGGCGTGACCACAAAGCAGATAGACAAACATGTGCATGACTTCATCGTCAAGAGCGGCGCTTACCCGACCTTCCTCAATTACTGCGGATTTCCGGCCAGCGCCTGCATCTCGGTAAACGAAGAGATCATACACGGTATCCCCGGCAAGAGAGTGATCCGAAACGGCGACATCGTGTCCCTCGACCTCGGCGCCACCTATAAGGGCTTCGTCGGCGACTGCGCCGGCACCTACCCCTGCGGTGAGATAAGCGAAGAGGCGAGAAAGCTCATCGAGGTTACGAGACAGAGCTTCTTTGAGGGCATAAAGTTCGCCAAGGAGGGCTATCGCATCTCCGATATAGGCGCGGCGGTGCAGGATTACGTGGAGAGCCACGGCTATTCTGTCGTCCGCGATTATGTCGGCCACGGTGTGGGGCGCAAGCTCCATGAGGCACCCGAGGTTCCGAACTACCGGCCTGACCGGCGCTTCGGCCACCGTCCCGATCCGCGCCTTGTGCGCGGCATGACGATAGCGGTCGAGCCCATGGTCAATATCGGCGGATACGAAGTGAAGGAAATGCCCAACGGCTGGACGGTCGTCACCGCGGACGGCTCCCTCTCGGCTCACTATGAAAATACCATCCTCATCACAGATGGCGAGCCGGAAATACTCACAATGGCAGAGGATATTTGACAGAACGTCAACACCGAACTTTGGAGGAAAATTACTTTGGCAAAAGACGATGTAATCGAACTTGAGGGCACGGTCGTAGAATCCCTGCCCAACACCATGTTCCAGGTGGATATCGGCAACGGTCACACCATACTGGCTCACATTTCCGGAAAGCTCCGGATGAACTTTATCAAGATCCTCCCCGGTGACAAGGTCACGGTGCAGATGTCTCCCTATGACGTCACCCGCGGCAGGATCACCTGGAGAAGCAAGTAGGAGGTATAACAAATGAAAGTAAGACCTTCCGTGAAGCCCATGTGCGAGAAGTGCAAGATCATCAAGCGCAAGGGTAAAGTCATGGTCATCTGCGAGAACCCGAAGCACAAGCAGCGTCAGGGCTAAGCAGATCGGGGCGCAGCCCCGCATCAACTCAGCGACAAGGTTAAAAGCCTGTCCTTATAAACAACATCCGCATCAAACGGGGGACTCCCCTCCGGCGGGAACAAGTCTCCGTGTTCAAGAATGCGGAACAATTATTCGAAAGGATGATCGTATAATATGGCACGTATAGCCGGCGTTGACCTGCCCAAGGACAAGAGAATCGAGATCGGTCTCACCTATGTCTACGGTATCGGCAGAACCAGCGCAAACAAGATTCTCGAGGCAACCGGAATTAACCCCGACACCAGAGTCAAAGACCTCACCGAAGAGGAAGAAGCAAAGCTGCGTGAGTGCATCGACCACCACTACATCGTGGAGGGCGACCTGCGCCGCCAGACCGCGCTTGATATCAAGCGCCTGACCGAGATCGGCTGCTACCGCGGCATGCGTCATCGCCGCGGCCTGCCCGTGCGCGGCCAGCGCAGCAAGACCAACGCTCGTACCCGCAAGGGTCCGAAACGCACCATCGCAAATAAGAAGAAGTAAGGAGGGATATGAATTATGGCTGCTAACAACGCAAAGAAGAAAGTCAGAACCCGCAGAAGAGAGCGCAAGAACATTGAAAAGGGTCAGGTTCATATCAGCTCTTCCTTCAACAACACCATGGTCACCATAACCGATACTCAGGGCAACGCCATTTCCTGGGCGTCCGCCGGCGGACTCGGTTTCCGTGGCAGCAAGAAGTCTACCCCCTTCGCCGCACAGACCGCAGCTGAGACTGCCGCCAAGGCAGCCATGGAGCACGGCCTCAAGACCGTCGAAGTGTTTGTCAAGGGTCCCGGCTCCGGCCGTGAGGCTGCAATTCGCGCCCTGCAGACCGCAGGTCTCGAAGTGACGATGATCAAGGACGTTACCCCCATCCCCCACAATGGCTGCCGTCCTCCGAAACGTCGCCGCGTCTAATTGAAGGAGGGTACAGATAATGGCAAAGAATACACAGCCCGTTGTAAAGCGTGCAAAGGCTCTGGGCGTTACCCCGGCATCTCTGGGTTACACCGGCAAGAGCAAGGTCGACACCATACGCAACCCCAAAGCTCAGGTCCGCAGAAAGCAGAGCGAGTACGGTATGCAGCTCAACGAGAAGCAGAAGGTCAAGTTCATCTACGGTGTGCTGGAGAAGCAGTTCCGTCTCTACTATGAGAGAGCCGAGAAGATGCCCGGCATCACCGGTGAGAACCTCCTCGCCATCCTTGAGCAGCGCCTTGACAACGTCGTTTTCCGTCTTGGCTTCGGCATGACCCGCCGCGAGGCTCGTCAGCTCGTCAACCACGGTCACGTCACCGTCAATGGCCGCAAGGTCAATATCCCCAGCTATCAGGTCAAGCCCGGCATGGTCATTTCTCTCACCGAGAAGGGCAAGTCGATGCAGAAGATCAAGGAAAATATTGAGGATAACGCTTTCCGCGCCGCTCCCAAGTGGATCGAGTATGACAAGAATAATCTGACGGCAAAGATCATTGCAGTTCCCGCACGCGAGGACATTGATATGCCCATCGAAGAGCGCCTCATCGTCGAGTTGTACTCCAAGTAATAAAGACACCCTCAAATTGGTAAGCTGAATCACCGCATGTGCCGCAAGTGGCACAAGACTTAAAAGGAGGGTTATAAAACACTTATGATCGAAATTAAAAAGCCGCGCATTGAGTGCATCGAAACACCCGCAGACAGCTCGTACGGCAAGTACATTATAGAGCCTCTGGAACGCGGCTACGGAACAACACTTGGTAACTCTCTTCGCAGGGTACTCCTGTCATCTCTCCCCGGTACCGCCTGCACCAGCATCAAGATCGCAGGCGTACAGCATGAGTTTTCCACTATCCCCGGTGTGAAGGAGGACGTGACCGAGATCGTCCTCAATGTCAAGAGCATCATAGCGCTTCTGCATTCTACCGGCCCCAAGACCGTGTACATTGAAGCCTCCGGCGAGGGCGTAGTCACCGCCGGCGACATCAAGGCGGACGCGGAGGTGGAGATACTCAATCCTGAGCAGCCCATTGCGACCCTTGGTCCCGACGGCGCGCTGAACATGGAGCTGGTTCTGGATCACGGCAGAGGCTATGTCTCCGCCGCGCAGAACAAGACTCCGCAGACGCCCATCGGCACTATTCCGGTAGACTCCATCTACACTCCTGTCCTCAAGGTCAACTACACTGTCGAGAACACCCGTGTCGGCAATCAGACCGACTTTGACAAGCTGACCATCGAGGTCTGGACGGACAAGACCATGGCTGCCCGCGATGCTCTCTCTCTGGGTGCAAAGATACTCTGCGACCACTTCACTCTCTTCACGGATCTGTCCGACACTATCGGCAGCAACTCCACTGTTGTTGAGAAGGTAGAGAAGGAACCGGACACCGTGCTCAAGATGACCATCGAAGAGCTGGATCTGTCCGTGAGGAGCTTTAACTGCCTCAAACGCGCAAATATCAATACCGTTGAGGATCTGGTCAGCAAGACTCAGGATGAGATGATCAAGGTCCGCAACCTCGGCCGCAAGTCCCTTGAAGAAGTCGAGCACAAGCTGACTATGATGGGACTGTCACTGGCGGACGAGGACAATCAGTAAGCTCTCAAGAAGGAGGAAATGCAATTATGCCCGGAACCAGAAAGCTCGGCAAGGCGACCGACGCCCGTATGGCAATGCTCCGTCAGCAGGTCACTGATCTTCTTGATCTTGGCCGCATGGAGACCACCGTTACCCGCGCCAAGGAGATCGCCCCGATGGCCGAGAAGATGATAACTCTTGGCAAGGCAAAGGATCTGGCGTCCTACCGTCAGGCACTGGCCTTCATCACCCGCGAGGATGTCGCCAAGAAGGTATTCGATGAGATCGCCCCGAAGTACGCGGAGCGCAACGGCGGCTACACCCGCATCACCCGCATCGGCACCCGCCGCGGCGACGCAGCGGAAGTCGCAGTCATCGAGCTCGTCTGATATCAACCGCAATGAATACGCAGAAAGCGAAAGCTTTCTGCGTATTTTTTTGTTGGGGAGGGGGAGGGGAGAAGTGTGCCGCACCAACTTGGCGCCCCTTCTAGGGGAGCTGTCAGCGAAGCTGACTGAGGGGTCGCCAGTCTTAATCAACTGCCATTAGGGAAAAGACAAGGCGTTGCTTAGATTTCCCTCCCCCCATCAAAACTCCTTCAGAAAAAAATTGCTTTCTTCTTCCGTTCCTGCTATAATCTGTATTTGTAGAACTCTACGCATTTTTCGGGGGAGATTACGCCGATGAGATCAGGAAAAGCGAGCCTCATGGAGCGTGTGGCCGCGTTCATTGTAGACAAACGAAACATCATTTTTCTCATATACATCGCCGCGGCGGTGTTCTGCATCTTTTCATCCGGCTGGGTGGAGGTCAGCGACAGCCTGACCAAGTACCTGCCGGAGAGCACCGAGACGCAGATCGGCCTCGAACTCATGGACGATGAGTTCACGACCTTCGGCACCGCGCGCATCGTCGTCGAGAACGTGAGCTACGAGCAGGCGGAGAAGATCTGCGCCGATATCGAGCGCGTGCCCGGCGTCAAGGAGGTCGCGTTTGACGACAGTCCGGAGCATTACAACGAGGCCGCCGCGCTCTTTTCCGTCACCTTTGACGGCGAAAACGATGACGAGGTCAGCGTCCTCGCCATGGACACCCTGCGCGACATGCTCAGCGTCTACGACCTCTACGTCAACACCGAGGTCGGCAACCCCCTCAAAGCGATAATCAACCGCGAGCTGCTCATCGTTGACGGCATCGCGGCGCTCATAATCGTCGTCGTGCTGCTGTTCACCTCGAAAACCTACGCCGAAATTCCGGTGCTGCTGATAACTTTCGGCGCGGCGGCACTGCTGAACATGGGCACGAACTACATGATGGGGGAGATATCTTTCGTCACCGACTCCGTCGCCATCGTCCTCCAGCTCGCCATGGCCATCGACTACGCCATCATCCTCTGCCACCGGTACATGGAGGAGCACGAAAACAAGGCCGCGCGCGAGGCGGCCATCGCCGCGCTCAGTAAGGCCATTCCGGAAATCTCCGCCAGCAGCCTCACGACCGTGTCCGGCCTTCTGGCGCTGACCTTCATGCAGTACCGGCTGGGCTACGACATCGGCGTCGTGATGATAAAGGCGATCATTCTCAGCCTGTGCTCGGTGTTCCTGCTGATGCCCGGCCTGCTCGTGACCTTCTCCGGCCTCATCGACCGGACGCACCACCGCAGCTTCATCCCGAAGGTCAGCTGGCTCGGCCGCTTCGCGTATAAGACGCGCTTCGTGATGCCGCCCGTGTTCGCGATTTTGCTCGTGCTGGGCTTCGTGTTCTCCGGCCGCGTCAACTACGTCTATTCGCACAATTCGGTGGACTCCATCCGCCATAACGAAAACCAGATCGCCTACCAGCGCATCGAGGAGCTGTTCGGCATCGACAACCAGATGGCCATCATCGTCCCCGCCGGGGACTACGGCAGGGAAGCGAAGCTCATCTCCGAGGTCGAGGAGCTGAGCCGCACCGTCAGCATCACGGGGCTTGCCAACATCAAGGCCACCGACGAATACTACCTGACCTCGGAGCTGACGCCGCGCCAGTTCGCGGAGCTTGCCGACCTCGACTATGAGGTCGCGCAGGTGCTGTACACGGGCTACGCGATGGACATAAACGAGTACGGCCAGGTCGTCACCAATCTTGAAAATTACGCTGTCCCGCTGCTGGACATGTTCTGCTACCTCTGCGACAAGCGCGACGAGGTCGAGGTCAACATTCCGGCGGACACCGAGGAGCTGCTGGACGAGCTTGAGCAGCAGATAAACGACGCAAAGCTCCAGCTCAAAAGCGATAACTGGAGCCGCATCGTCCTCTATGCCGACATCCCGACCGAGGGCGAGGAGAGCTATAACTACCTCGAGATTATCCACGGCATCACCGCGCGCTACTACGACGAAGCCTGCGTCGTCGGCGATACGACGAGCTGCAAGGATCTGCGCACCTCGTTTGAAAAGGATAACCTGCTGATAAGCGTGCTGTCGATCGTGTTCGTCATCTCGGTGCTGCTGTTCACCTTCAAGTCCGCGGGGCTGCCGGTGCTGCTCATCCTGGTCATTCAGGGCAGTATCTGGATAAACTTCTCCATACCATACCTCGCGGGCAAAAACCTGTTCTTCCTGACGTATCTTATAATAAGCGCCATCCAGATGGGCGCGAACATCGACTACGCCATTGTCATCTCAAGCCGCTTCATGGAGCTGCGCGAGTCGCTGCCGCTGAAGAAGGCCATCGTCGAGTCGATGAACCTCGCCTTCCCGACCATCGTCACCTCGGGCACGATGCTCGCCTCGGCGGGACTCATCATCGGCCTTGTCACCTCGGACGAGACGGTCTCCGCCATCGGCGTGTACCTCGGCATGGGCACCGCGATATCCATCATGCTCGTGCTGTTCGTCCTGCCGCAGATACTCCTGCTGGGCGACATTCTGATCCGCAAAACCAAGTTCACCATATCCCGCGGCGCGGAAGCAACCACGCACACGGGCATAATCCGCATCAACGGCCGCGTGCGGGGGACGCTGGACGGCATCGTGGACGCGGAGATACACGGCGTTTTCAAGGGTACGCTCAACGCGGTCATCGACATGGGCAGCGTTGAGGAACTACCGGAAATCATCATACCGGAGCCGGATCGCGGCGGAGGAGAGGAACAATGAAGAAGAAAAGAGTAATGGCGCTGCTGCTGGCCGTGCTGCTCGCGGCGGGCATCGCGATACCCGCGGCCGCGGCGGACAATCAGGTCATACATATCGTGACCGCGGAGGATCTGCGCACCTTCGCGCGCAACTGTCAGCTGGACAGCTATTCCGTGGGTCTGTCCGTCCTGCTGGACGAGGATATCGACATGGGCGGCGAGGCGATACAGCCGATCCCGTCCTTCTCCGGCGCGTTCAACGGCAACGGCCACAGCATCACGAACTTCACCCTCGCTACCGACGGCTCGCATCAGGGCTTCTTCCGCTATATCGAGGAGGGCGCGCGGGTCATAAATCTCAAGCTCTCCGGCACGATAACGCCGGACGGCACGCGTGAGAACGTCGGCGGCATCGCGGGCACGAACCGCGGCACCATCACCGGCTGCGCCTTTGACGGCACCGTCGCGGGACTGACGAACGTCGGCGGCGTCGCGGGCGAGAACTACGGCACCGTCAAGAACTGCACCGTCACCGGCAAGGTCACGGGCAAGCGCTATACCGGCGGCGTCGTCGGCTTCAATAACGGCACCATAGACTCCGCGTACAACCACGCCGAGGTCAACACCAGCATCACCGCCAGCGAGCTGGAGCTTGACAGCCTCAGCCTCATGGACATGACCAGCCTTGACCTCACCTCCGCGAACGACGCCAACGTCGTCTCCGACAGCGGCGGCATTGTCGGCGGCAGCGTCGGGCTTATCTACAACAGCGTCAACTACGGCACCATCGGCTACCAGCACTACGGCTATAACGTCGGCGGCGTCGCGGGGCGGCAGTCGGGCTACATGGAGGGCTGTGAGAACCACGGCCGCGTCTACGGCCGCAAGGACGTGGGCGGCATCGTCGGCCAGATGGAGCCGTATATGGAGCTTGCCCTGTCCGAGGATCTGGCGACCGAGCTTCAGACCCTGCATGACCTCGTGACCGTGACTCTGAGCGACACGAATATACAGAACGACGATGTCAACGCCGCGCTCACGCGGATGCAGAGCAACGCCTATTCCGCGGCGCAGGGCGCGTCGAACCTCGCCGACCACCTCGGCGGCGTTGCGGACACCGCCATCGACTCGACGAATGAGATACTCAACCGCATCGACTATTCGATCAAGGCCATGGAGCCGATAATGTCCGACCTGAACCAGGCGGCGGTCAACTTCTCCCTCGGCATGCAGCACATGGACAACGCCATGGATAACCTCGAGATGGACAGCGCCACTCTCGGCGAGCTGCACACGAATCTCGACCAGATGTCCGATTCTCTGGAGCGCATCAACGTGGAGCTGGAGTATCTGGCGTATATCGCCTCGGCGTATTTCAATAAGAAGGGCGACGGCGAGGTCGACCTCGACCAGCTCCGCCCGGATAATTCCGACGAGATAAAGGACAAGTACGGCTACGACTATGACCTTGACGCCGGCAGCTCTTCCTCCAAGCTCAAGAAGGCGCTGGTACAGGTCGTCTCCGACCTCATCATGGACACCGCCAAGCTCTCCAAGGCGACGAGCAAGGTGCTCGCCATCCTCGACGATTACTACCTCACCCCGATATATGACACCGACGGCGACGGCATCCCCGACCAGAGCCGCCTTGAGTACGCCAACGACGAGGGCGGCATGGCGCGCGACAACTTCACCGCCGCCTCCAATTACCTTGCCAGCGCCACCGGCGGCCTCGACGAGCTGAACCAGTACCTCGCCTCACTCGACAAGGTGCAGTTCCCGAACCTCGGCAGCAAGTATTATGACTATTCCGACGAGCTGTTCAACGGCCTGACCGGCGTCGCGGGCAGTATGAGCGACCTGAACGTCGCCATGGATTCGACCTCCGACACCCTGACGTTGAACCTCATGCGCGTCAACGACCAGTTCAACGTCGTCATGCAGCTGCTCGCAAACGCCCTCAGCGGCAATATCGAGAACAACGTCTATGACGACGTGTCCGAGCCGGATAACGACGAGAGCATCGAGGGCAAGCTCTCCGGCTGCGTCAACTACGGCGAGGTCAGCGGCGACCTTGACGTCGGCGGCATCGCCGGCGCTATGGCCATCGAGTTCGAAGCCGACGTGGAGGGCGACGTCACCAGCGGCCTGAGCGTCACGCGCATCCTCTCCAAGACCTATATGATCAAGTGCGTCGCCCGCCGCTGCGTCAACCGCGGCGCGGTTACGGCGAAGAAGAATAACGTCGGCGGCATCGCGGGCGTCACCGAGATGGGCACGATAATCGACTGCGAGGGCTACGGCAGCGTCGAGAGCAGCACCGGCGGCTATGTCGGCGGCATCGTCGGGTATTCCTACACCAATGTCCGCGACAGCTACGCCATGTGCAATATCGCGGGCGCGGAGTATGTCGGCGGCATCGCGGGCTACGGCACCGAGATAACCGATTGCCATTCGCTCGTCGGCGTCACGGGTGCGACGGCCTGCGGCGGCGCGATCGCGGGCTACGCCGATATGAACGGCGAGGGCGTCGTGGACGGCAACAGCTTCGTGCATGAGACGCTCGGCGCGATCGACGGCATCAGCTATAACGGCCGCGCCACGCCGATAAGCTATGAGCAGCTGCTCGCCGTGCCCGGCATACCGGACGAGTTCAGGACCCTGACCCTGCGCTTCGTCGCGGACGGGGAGACGGTCAAGGAGCTGAGCTTCAGCTACGGCGATTCGATAGACGAGAGCGAGATCCCCGCCGTGCCGGAGAAGGACGGCTACAGCGGCCATTGGGCGGATTACGATTACAGCGCATTGTATTTCAGCGACGTCATCGAAGCCGAGTACAGCTATAAGCGCGCGACGCTCGCCGTCGAGAATACCCGCGCGGGCTCGCCGATGTCAATAGTGCTCGTCGAGGGCAGCTTCAACGATGGCTCGCAGGCCATGCTCAACGAGTACGTGGGCGACGATCCGCATACCGACGGCACGGTGCTCGAAAAGTGGGTGCTCCGCATCGACGATATGGACGAGGACACCGCGGCCGGCAGCTATTCGGTGCGCTTCCTGCGTCCGGAGCTGGAACGCAGGTCGCATAAGCTGGAGATCTACACCTTTGACGGCACGGATTGGACACGTGTGTCCACCCGCAGCAGCGGCAGCTATACGGTGTTCGACTGCAATTCCGATACGGTCGTGTTCGCCGCGGTCGAGACGCGCGGCACACCGGTGTGGGTGTGGGTCGGCGTCGGCGTCCTCGCCGCCGCAGCCGTCGGCGCGTTCGCAGTCCTCCGCCGCAAGAAGTCGAAAGCCAGGGACGAAGAAACCGCCTGAGCGGGAGCAAATTATATAGGAAGTAAGAAGTAATATGTATACCACGGGGCGGCCAATGCCGCCCCGTGTTTTTCGTTTCCCCAATGGCACTCCCTTCACCTAGGCGACCCCTCAGTCGGCCTTGTGGCCGCCAGCTCCCCTAAAAGGGGCGCCAAGATGGCGCGCTGCATCAAACGCACCCATCCCAAATCTTTGCCGCGAAGAGCTGCCCCTTTTAGGGTAGCGAAGCGGCGGCGCGGTAGTGAATGACATGCCGGTGGCATGTCAGAGCCGCGCCGTGACCGAGCAGCAGCGAGACAGTCCCCAGTGCGCACACTGGGGAAAGGGGTCGCCAGAGCTGAGATACGAGCGGGGGAGAAAAGAAAGAGAGCGCACCATACCCCCCGCCGTAGGGGACGGCCTCCGTGCCGTCCCGCGATCCCTTGCCAAATGCTCACCACCCCCAATTCACCAAATTCACGGTATTGATTATTCCCGCGGGATGCTGTATAATATCAATGACAGTCTGGAATGGTATAACATTTCGGCGAAAAACGATAAAAAACTATGTGAAAGAGGTAACGAAATGAAGAAAATTATAGCCCTTCTGCTCGCGCTCGTCATGGTGTTCGCGCTGTGCGCCTGCGGCAAGACCGACAGCGCCTCCGGCGATAAGACCGTCGTCGGTCTCGTCGTGGCCGGTGCGTTCGGCGACCGTTCGTTCTACGACTCCTCCAAGGAGGGCGTGGACAAGCTCGCCAGCGAGTTCAGCAATGTCGAGGTCAAGACCATCGAGTGCAACAACGAGAACCATGACGCCCAGATGCGCAACGCCGCCGACGTTTCCAATATCGTCGTCTGCGTCGGCTGGGAGTTCTACAACATCGAGACTATCGCCCCCGAATACCCGAATGTCCACTGGATCTGGATCGACAACGCGACCTCCGCGCCCGTCGAGAACGTCCTGAACATCACCTACGCCCAGAACGAGGGTTCCTTCCTCGCGGGTTACATCGCGGCTGCGATGTCTGACAGCGGCGTCGTCGGCGCGGTCGGCGGCGAGGACTCCGACACAATCAACGACTTCATCGTCGGCTACAAGCAGGGCGCCGAGTACTACGCGGCCGAAAAGGGCGGCAGCGTCAAGGTCGAGACCAACTACTCCAACGACTATGACGACCCCGCAAAGGGCAAGGAGTGCGCCAAGGCTCTGCATGATCTCGGCGCGGACGTCATCTTCCAGATAGCCTCCAAGGCCGGCGACGGCGTGTTCGAGGCGGCGCAGGAGGGCGGCTTCTATGCCATCGGCGTTGACTCCGACCAGAAGTACATCGCAGACGACGTCATCATCTGCTCCATGAAGAAGGAAGTCGGCACCTCCATCTATGAGGCCATCAAGGCGTACCTCAACGGCGATACCTCCCTGTGGGGCACCACCTGGATCGCTGATATGTCCAACGGCTACGTCGGCATCGGCTACGGCGAGGAAGGCGCCACCCAGCAGGTTCCCGACGAAGTGAAGGCCGAGGTCGAGGCTCTGGCGGCAAAGATCGTCTCCGGCGAGATCAAGGTCGATACCACAAGAGGATAATATTGTATAAAAGGTAAAATGGCGTGGCAACAGCCACGCCATTTTTATAATATCAACGCTCCTGAGAGGAGATACATATGTCAGAAACGGTTGTAAAATTTGAGCACGTCTCGATGGAATTCCCCGGCGTGCTCGCAAACGACGACGTGTCGCTTGAAATAAAAAAGGGCGAGGTGTTCGCGCTCGTCGGCGAAAACGGCGCGGGCAAATCCACGCTCATGAACATCCTCTACGGCATCAATACGCCCACCAACGGCGAGGTCTACGTCAAAGGCCGGCGCATCGAGCACTTCAGCCCGAAGGCGGCCATCGAGCGCGGCGTCGGCATGGTGCACCAGCACTTCATGCTCGTCCCGTCGTTCACCGTCGCGCAGAACATCGTCCTCAGCCGCGAGCCGCGCAGGCTCGGCGTGTTCTTCGATAACGCCAGGGCCGAGCGCGAAACGCGCGGCCTCGTGGAGGAATACGGCCTCGAGGTCGACCCCGCCGCCACCGTGCGCGATATCAGCGTCGGGCTTCAGCAGCGCGTCGAGATACTCAAAACGCTCTACCGCGGCGCGGATATCCTCATCCTCGACGAGCCGACCGCCGTCCTCACCCCGCAGGAGACGGACGAGCTGTTCGACGTCATCCGCCGCATCGTCCGCGAAAAGCAGATGACCGTCATCATCATCACTCACAAGCTCTATGAGGTCATGGCCATCTCCGACCGCGTCGGCGTGATGCGTCAGGGGCGCCTGGCCGGACTTGAAAATACCCGCGACGTGAACGAAAAGATCCTCGCCTCCATGATGGTCGGCCGCCCCGTACTCTTTGACCACCTTGAAAAGACCGGCGAGACGGGCGACGTTGTCATCGGCGTGGAGAATCTCCGTGTCGGCGATAACCGCGGGCTGGAGGCAGTGCGCGGTGTGTCGCTGTCGGTGCGCGCGGGCGAGGTGCTGGGCATCGCCGCCATCGAGGGCAACGGCCAGAGCGAGCTGCTGGAGGCGATATGCGGTCTGCGCCGCGCCGAGAGCGGCCATGTCCGCATCGGCGGCGAGGACGTTACCAACCGCAGCCCCGGCGAGATACGCGCCCGCGGCCTTGCGAACATTCCGGAGGACAGGCTCGCCACCGGCGTCGATAAATTCGCCAGCGTCACCGATAACCTCCTCGTCGGGCGGCAGCGCGACAAGGAGTTCAACGCCCTCGGCTTCCACCAGAAGCGCTCGTCGATAGAGCGCTACGCGTCGGAGCTGTACGAGCGCTTCGACATCCGCGGCGCGGGCGTCGATACCGAAGTCGGTTCGATGTCCGGCGGCAACATGCAGAAGGTCGTCGTCGCGCGCGAATTCTCGTATGACACCCCCGCGCTCGTGATATCCCAGCCGACCCGCGGCGTGGACATCGGCGCGATGGAGTTTATCCACACGCGCATCATCGAAAAGCGCAATTCCGGCTGCGCGGTGCTGCTCTCGTCGGCGGACCTCGACGAGGTGTTCCGCCTGAGCGACCGGATCATCACGCTCTATGAGGGGCGCGTGACCGGCGAGTTCCGCGCCGATTCGATAACCAAAGAGGAGATCGGCTACTACATGACCGGACATCGCGGAGAGGAGGCGGCGGAATGAAAAAGCGCGTGAATTTCAGCTACCTCGCGGCGCTGCTGATAAGCCTTGCCGCCGCGCTCATCATCGGCGCGCTGATCCTGCTGCTGTCGGGCTATGACCCGCTGAAGGCCTATGCCGCCATGCTGTCCGGCGCGTTCTCGAACGGGCGGCATATCGGCGACACATTGGAGTACGCGATGGTGCTGTGCCTCTGCGGCCTCGCCTGCGATATCGGCTCCCGCGTCGGCATCTTCAACGTCGGCGGCGAGGGGCAGCTGCTGTTCGGCGCGATATTCTCCGCGCAGATCGGCGTCTGGATGACCGGCCTTCCGCCCGTCGTCGTCATCCCCGTGGCCGCGCTCGGCGCGGCGCTCGTCGGCGGCTTCTATGCGTGGATACCGGGCGTGCTGAAGGTGAAGCTCAAGGTCAACGAGGTCATCACCACCATTATGCTCAATACCATTGCCGCTTCGATATGCCAGTTCCTGGCGAAGGGGCCGTGGAAAAACCCGAACAACAACATCGTCGCAGGTACCGCAAACCTGCCGAACCGGTTCTGGCTCGGCAAGCTGGTGCAGGGCTCGAACCTGTCCACGGCGATATTCGCCGCCGTTATAATGACGGTGCTGACCTGGTACATTATGCAGAAGACCTCGGTCGGCTACGAGATGAAGCTGACCGGCCACAATCCGCGCTTCGCGCTGTTCGCGGGGCTGAAAACGGACAAGATAGTCATCGTCACCATGGTCGTCTCCGGCATGATGTGCGGCCTTGTCGGCATGTTCCGCGTCTACGGCGCGACGCATATCTACACCGCCAGCATCAGCAACGACTATTATTTCGAGGGGCTGATGGTGGCCATGATCGCGCAGTATCAGGCGCTGCCGACGGTCGTCATAAGCTTCCTGTTCGCGGTGCTGAAGATCGGCGCGCAGGGCATGGAGACCGCCGCCGGAGTGCCGAACCAGATATATCTGATAATCCAGACCGTCGTCATCTTCTGCATGGCGGCGGAGAAGGGGATACGGGCGTCCCTCGCCGCGCGCGGGGAGCGCCGCCGCGCCAGAGCCGCCGCGAAGGAGAGACTGAAGGAGGCGAACGAAGATGAATGAGAACATATGGGCGAGCATTTTCTCCGCCGGTACCTTCAATCAGATGCTCCGCAGCGCAACGCCCGTCGCGCTCGCCGCGCTGGGCGGGCTGATGACCGAGCATGCCGGAATAATGAACATCGGCATGGACGGCATGATCCTGATGGGTGCGTTCGTCGGCGCGGTCGGCAGCTATTTTCTGGCCTCCGCCGCGATGGGCGTGCTGTGCGCGATCGCCTTCGGCATCGTGATCGGGCTGTTCTTCGCGCTGTTCGTCGTGAAGCTCAGGAGCGACGAGTTCATAATCGGCTGCGCGCTGAATACATTCGCCGCGGGCGCGACGGCATACCTCTCGCGCGCGATATTCGGCCTGTCCGGCACCTCGGGCTATACCGTGCCGCACCTGCCGACCGTGCGCATCCCGCTTATCGAGGACATCCCGTTCCTCGGCGAGATACTCAGCGGCAACTCGGTGTTTATTTATATCACGTGGCTGCTGGTCATTGTGATGTGGCTGTTCATCTATAAGACGCCGTACGGCTTCTGGATACGCGCCGCGGGCGAGCAGCCGGAGACGCTGCGCACCGCGGGCATCAGTCCGGAGCGGATGAAGTGGATCGCGAGCATATTGTGCGGCGTGTTCTGCGGCATGGCGGGCGCGCATCTGTCGCTGGGCTACCTCAACGGCAGCTTCGTCGAGGGCATGTCCGCCTCGCGCGGGTATATCGCCTTTGCCTGCGTCATCTTTGCCGCCGCGAATCCGAGCAAGGCGTACCTTGCGGCGCTGATGTTCGGCTTCTTTGACGCGCTGGGTCTGCGCCTGCAGAACTATATCAGCTCCGACCTGACCGCGACCATCCCGTATATCATCACCGTCGTGATGATGGTCTACGTCGTCGTCCGCGGGCAGAAGCGCCATGCCCACCGGATGAGGGCAGGAAATAGAATATAAATGAGAGTGAAAATACGTCGGCACGTGTAGTGCCGGCGTATTTTTGGTGTGGGGGAAGCAGATGCAGGGGTTAAAATCTTCGCCGCGAAGCGCTGCCCCTTTTAGGTAGCGAAGCGGCGGCGCGGTAGCGAGACGCTGTCGCGTAAGCAACTGAGGGGTCGCCAGAGTATAGAGACGAGCAGAGTGCAAAAGACAGCACGTACCCAAACCAAAATCGTAAGGGACGGCCGCTGTGCCGTCCCGCAAATCCTCCCGCGCGTTTTCCACGACTTTATGGGCAAAATAAAACCGCCGGTGTTGTGATTATAGTCAAAAACGATTTGTTCAATTTGGCTAATTCTCCGAACTTTTTCCACAGCGCCCCGCAGATGTTGACATTTAGATTCCGAATTGTTATATTTATATTCAGAGAGACTGAAAACGTTTCCGGTAACGATTCCGGAAACGCTTTACGCCGAATTTCGGTATGTTTAGGAGAACTGTGGCGAAGTGACGATCAAGGATATTGCGAAGGCCTGCGGCGTGAGCGTGAGCACCGTGTCGCGCGTCCTCAATAACCACCCCGACGTGAGCGACGCCGTGCGCCGCACTGTGCTGGCCGCGGTCGAGGACATGGGCTATATACCGAACAACAGCGCGCGCGACCTTGTGCGCAGCCAGTCGGACAATATCGGCGTCGTCGTCCGCGGCACGGGGAACCTCTTCTTCTCCGAAATACTCAAGACCGTGTCCCACGAGATCGAGCGCAACGGCTACACCATGGTCCTGCACCAGATAAATTCCGATGCGGACGAGGTCAAGGCCGGCGCGATACTCGAGCGAGAGAAGAAGCTCAAAGGGCTTATCTTCCTCGGCGGCCGCTTCGACTACACTCCGGCGGGGATGGCGCTCCTCGGCGTGCCCTACGTCTGCTGCTCGTACACCAATTGCTTCGGCTCCCTGTGCGAGCGGGACTATTCCTCGGTCTCCATCGACGACCACCAGACGGCCTACCGTGCGGTCGAGCGGCTGATAAGTCTCGGCCACCGGCGCATCGCCGCCTTGGTTCCCAGCTGCAGCGACCGCTCGATAAGCGAGCTTCGCTATAACGGCTACCGTGCCGCGCTCCGCGACCACGGCATCGAGTTTGACCCGATGCTGCTGATGGAGACGGGCGGCTGCTTCGAGATGCCGGAGACCTATGAGGGCATGTGCCGCCTGATAGATCGCGGCGTCGACTTCACCGCCGTGTTCACCCTGTCGGACACCACGGGCATCGCCGCGATGAAGGCGCTCCAGGACAGGGGACGGCGCGTTCCGGAGGACGTGTCGGTCATCGCAATCGACGGTCTGCGCGTCTCGGAGTACATCACGCCGACGCTGACCACCATGGTGCAGCCGGGCGAAGAGATGGCGCGAGAGAGCGTGCGCATCCTGCTCTCCATCCTTGAGGACGGCGCTGCGGCGCGGCATGTTCGCCTTGAGGCCACACTGCGCGAGGGCGCGTCCGCGAGACAGATCTGATTTTCCTGCCGCAAGGCATGAAGATACCACCCCCGATATGAGGGAATATTAATGTAAGGAGATTGCTAACAAATGAAAAAGATCATTGCACTGCTTCTGGCTCTGGTAATGGTGTTTGCGCTGTGCGCCTGCGGCTCTCAGCCTGCGAACAACCCCCCCGCCGAAGAGACCAAAGCTCCCGCAGAAGAGACCCCCGCTGCAAGCGGCGCGGAGGGCTCCGTTTACTACCTCAACTTCAAGCCCGAGGCAGATGAGGCATGGCAGAAGGTTGCCGCCGCCTACACCGAGCAGACCGGCGTTCCCGTGAAGGTAGTCACCGCCGCCTCCGGCACCTATCAGGAGACCCTCACCGCCGAGATGGACAAGAGCGAGGCTCCCACCATGTTCCAGGTTGGCAACCAGGGCGCCGTTGATACTTGGGGCGAGTACTGCTACGACCTCACCAACACCGACGTTTGGAATGAGATGACCACTCACGCCTTCGACCTCACCAATGAGGACGGCTTCACCTACTCCATCGGCTACTGCTACGAGTGCTTCGGCATCATCGTCAACAAGGCTCTTCTGGAGAAGGCCGGTCACAGCATCGACGAGATAAACAATTTTGACTCTCTCAAGGCAGTTGCAGACGATATCCACGCCCGCGCAGCAGAGCTCGGCTTTGACGCATTCTCCTCCGCAGGTCTGGACGGCTCCTCCAGCTGGCGTTTCTCCGGCCACCTTGCCAATATGCCTCTCTTCTACGAGTTCCGCGATGACGACGTGCATTCTCAGCCCGCCACCATCACCGGCGCTTACCTTGACAACTTCAAGGCTATCTGGGATCTCTACATCACCGATTCCGCTACCACCGGCGCTGACCTCCTCGCCGCCACCGGCGACGCTTCCGAGGCAGAGTTCGGCAACGGCGAGGCCGTATTCTATCAGAACGGCTCCTGGGAGTACTCCGCACTCACCGAGAAGTACGGCATGAAGGCCGAGGACCTGCAGATGATACCCATCTACTGCGGCGTCAAGGGCGAGGAAGCGGCCGGTCTCTGCTCCGGCACCGAGAACTGCTGGGCAGTCAACGCCGAGGCCTCCGAGGCTGACATTCAGGCCACCCTCGACTTCATGAAGTGGGTCGTCACCTCCGAGGAAGGCACCACCATGCTCGCAGAGCAGTTCGGTCCCTGCCCCTTCAATGCAGCCAAGACTCCTGCAAACGTGTTCTTTGCCGATGCTAACGCACTCACCACAGAGGGCAAGTACGTTGTCACCTGGGCATTCAACTACACTCCCGCAGTCGATGACTGGCGCGCAGCCGTTGTTGACGCTCTCGGTCAGTACACCGCCGGCACCGGCGACTGGGACGCTGTCGTCGCAGCCTTCGTTGACGGCTGGGCAGCTCAGTACGCAGCAGAGCACGCCTGATTATTTCGGGAAGCTCTTAGCATAATTAGACACAATTAAGCACAAGGGCGAGCTTTACCGCTCGCCCTTGCGTGATAAAAGCCAGTGTAAAAGAAGGCTCTGCGGGTGCTTCCGACGGCGCGGGAGCAGCCGCAGGTCCCTCTTGCATAATAAAACTGGGAGGAGATGGCTTATGCAAAACAAAAGAAATACAGGCGGCAGCAAGGCACTTCGGGTCTTGACTGTCATAATCGGCGCGCTGATGATACTTGTCGGTATGCTCAGCGCCTCCGGCGACATGGATAAGATACTTGAGGGTATCGGCGTCGGCGGGGGACTGCTCAGCTTTGCAAAAACGATGGAGAAGCTGCCGGTGTGGAATAATACCACGCTTGCGCTTGTGGGTCTGCTGCTCATCGGCGGCGTGCTCAACGGCATCGACGTGAAAAAGCGCGACAACGCGGCGCTGAACTCAAAGCTTATCCGCCGCCCCGTGCAGCGGCTCTACCTTGTGTTTCTGGCTCCGACCTTTGCCGCCTTCTGCCTCGGCTTCCTCTACCCCTTCGTCAAGGGCATATTCCTGTCCTTCTGCCGCTTCAAGACGACGAGCAAGTGGACATGGGTGGGCTTTGATAACTATGTCAGCGCCTTCAATGACCCGAGCTTCCTGCACGCCTTCTGGTACACGGCGATTTTTGCCGTTACCTCGCTCATTTTGATTAACGTCCTGTCCTTCGCCGTGGCATACGCTCTGACGCGCGGCATACGCGGAACAAATATATTCCGCACCGTGTTCTTTATGCCGAACCTCATCGGCGGCATTGTGCTGGGCTATATCTGGGCGATGATATTCGACGGCGTGCTCTCGCGCTACGGTACGTCCATACTGCTCAAGAGTCAGTACGGCTACTGGGGCTTGCAGATACTCATGGCGTGGCAGCAGATTGGCTACATGATGATAATTTACATCGCGGGTCTACAGGCCGTGCCGGAGGATATACTTGAGGCTGCGAGGATAGACGGCGCAAACGCATGGCAGACGCTCTGGAAGGTCACGATACCGAACGTTATGCCCTCGATAACCATCTGCACCTTCCTCACACTCACAAACTCCTTTAAGCTCTTTGACCAGAACCTCGCGCTGACGGCGGGGCGTCCCTTCATACAGAATGCGGGTGAAACCGTAAAGACCACGGAAATGCTTGCGCTCAATATCTATAGCTCCTTCTACGCAAGCACAACTAACCGCGGCGTCGGTCAGGCAAAGGCCGTCATATTCTTTGTGCTGGTCGCGGCGATAAGTATTCTTC
>URGI01000027.1 GCA_900547315.1 uncultured Eubacteriales bacterium
GTGGAGAGATGTTAGCACTATCACTTATCTCTCAAACTTCGGCTTCATTCTATCCGTCATTTTGCTGATTGTCATTATTCACAGTCCGTACATTTTAGAATAATTTTGTGGTGCTATTGTGCAAAATACGGCAAATGTGAGCTTATTATTTGACAAAATATTATCATTTACAAAAATGTTTTATTGAATTTGTACAAATGCCACAACAGCGCGCCTAACCGCGGCATACGCCCGCATGGGTGGACGACGACAAAAAAACAGCACGGAATGCTTGCTGACATTCCGTGCTGTTTTTTATATCGTGCATCGACAATGCAATATATGCTAAATTTTTCCTACGGGGGCAGCGCTGCTACTCCTCTTTAGCTTTCGGTATGTCAGCGGGGTCACGCCCTCGAAACGCTTGAAGAGCTTGACAAAATAGCTCAAATCCAAAAAGCCGAGCGCGGAGGCGATGGCGCTCACGCTGTCGGGCGTGCCGCGCAGCAGCTCCTTTGCGCGCTCCACCTTGCGGCGGTTGACGTAGTCGGTGTAATTCTCGCCTATGTCGTGCTGGAAAAGGCGCGAAAAATAGCTGCGGCTCAGGTGGCAGAGCGATGCCATTTCGTGCATGGGTATCATCTCGTGCAGGTGCTCTTCTATGTATACGACGGCGGGGTATACCACGCTGCTTTTCTGCACGGTCTCTTCCGCGCTGATGTGCTCCTCCGCGCTGGTAAGCGCGTGTATCTCCACAGGGGCGTCGGCGCCGACAGCGGGAGCATCGCCCGGAAGACTTCTCAGCCGCCATTCATAGCTCATCATCCGAGCGCGGTTGTCCATGGCGCGGGCGACGATATACTGCACAATGGCGTTTATCATTTCCGCGATGCCGCGTATGCGCTCATACTCCATCTCCGGCAGACGCTGGTACAGCTCGCGCAGATCGGGCTGCAGGGCGCTCACCACATTGTCGGTGTGGAATGAGCTTCTCTCGTTGACAAGGCGCTCCACTCCCGCGTCGGAGCCGTTCGAGATGCGCACCTGCCCGAACATCACCGCGCCGAGGTATTGATCGCCCACGGTTATCGGCACGGCGACGTCCACAATGCCGCAGTGGCACAGATAGATGAACGGCTGATTGAGGCGTACCGCCTCCAGCCCGGCGAGCGAGTCGCACTTCTGGCAGCGTTTGCGGGATATGGGGTTTTCGCGGATGATGTTGCAAAAATCCGTGCGCATGCTGTGCTTCGTGATGGGCGTCCCCTTGTAGTCTATCGTGATTATAGCGGTGCCCGTCGCCTTTGCAAGCTGATCCTGCACCGCCTCCCAGCGGGGAATGTCCAATATGGTTTTTATGTCGAATTTGCCCTTGCTCATCTTGATAAAGCCTTTCTCACCCGCCGGTTGCCGGGAATACCTGCTCGTACACTATGCCGCAGGTCATGCATTCCGCGACGGAGTGTCCGTCCGTTGTGGCGGTGGCGGCGGTGTAGCTCTTCTGCACCCACATATGCTCATGCTGGCAAACGCCCACGCCGTGATCTTCACCATTGCACAGCGGCTTCTGGCAGTTGCGGCACTTGCCGTGCGCCGCGCCGTCTACCGTGCAGTGCCCCGCGATGCCGCACTCGGGAACGGAGTGCGCCGCCACGTCAAAGCCGGGGGAGCACGCATAATGCCCGCAGGCGCGCATATGCAGCGTCGAACCCTGATCCTCATTGCATTCCGGGCAAAGGCATTCCACCGTCAGCGCGCCGCCCGCGTCCGTGACACGTATGCTCAGCCGCTGGAGGCTGTCTCCAAGGGCGTTGGTGAAGCTCACGGCGGCGCGCCCGGCGCTGACCGGGATGAGCGTGCACCCGTCGGCGACGTACACCGTCTCCGGGCGGAGGTTCACGGCGGTCAGACCGTCCGCGTCCGTCAGCGTCTGGCGCGTGCAGCGGACGCTTCCGTCCGTGTCGGCCTCAAAATCAAACTGTATGCTCTCCACGCGCGCCCAGTCGCAGCCGAGTGCGGTCAATTCATCCGCCGCGGCGACGGCGTTCGCGCGCAGCGCGCCGTAGACCGCCTGTCCGCCCGCGCCGCGAACCTCGTTCGTCCCGCGCCCGCGCACTCTCGTAGAAGTCCGACGGGGTTTCTGCGCTCTGGAGGCATATGCTGTTATCGACAAACCTGTAAGTCCGCCAGCAGCCGCCCTCGCCGTCGTCATAATAGTTTCTGCCGTCGCGCGTGTCTATATAGCTTATCATGGACATCCGCTCGTTCTGCCTGCGCAAATATGCGCTTATCGCGGACATGTTGCCCATTATCGCGTCAACGTTCGGGAAAACATACTGATTGACCCATTGCAGGACATATTTTGCACACGTATCGGTCGTTATCAGGTAGGTCTGGTTTATGTGGCCGCATTTTATCTGTTCGCACTCCGCCGGAGTTCCGTCCGTCGGGAATTGAAATATCGCATCTTTCATCTCGTTCGCCTTATCTCTTTTTTTCGCTTTTTCTCAGCATCAGCACGGGCACCGCCGTCAGCAGCAGGACTGCCGCGGCCGCGAGGAATATCCCCGGCGTAGGTACGGTCTTGAGCTGGCCAAGCTCCATATAGGTGCTGTCGGAATTGCGGATGACCTCCGCGCCAATCGCGGGGCCGATTATCATCGGCAGCATGACCGCAAATATCATGCGGATGCCCTGGAAATGTCCGGCCTTGTCCTTTGGCGTCCAGTCGCGGATATTCGCGCCGAGTGCGGCGGACATCATCATGTACCCGCTCATCATCACGCTGCCCGCGACCATAACTCCGGCATTTCCGCGCACGAAGTACATCGCCGCAAGGCCGATGAGCATGATGGCCGCCGCGGGCACGGTGAAGCGCATTTTGCCGACCCGATCGATAAATCTGCCGGAGACGACGCTCACAACGCTTGCGAATATCAGCACCACGCCGAGGACTATCGCATAGTCCTTGATGCCGAGATAGTTCTGGATATAGATTATCAGGTATGGGAAGAACACCTGCACGGCGATCGAGAAAACGCTGAAAGCCGCGAAGGACAGGTAAAGCTGCGGATTCTCACGCACAACAGAGGGGCGCAGGCCGTAGAGCAAGTTTTTGAAATAGCTGTCCCGCCTCGGCGTGAGCCGCGGCGAATCCTTGATCAGCACGAGCGACACGAGTCCGACGACGGATACCGAGACGCCGAAGATGTTGAAAAACTCGCGCCATTTTCCTTGCTGGGTCAGCCCGTCAAAGCCGCCGAAGATTATCAGCATGGAGATGAGCGGCAGTATCGCCAGCACGCTCTCCACGCGGCCGCGGTTGTCACTGTCGGTGATATCCGTGACGTAGGCGTTGAAAGCCGCGTCGTTCGCGGTGCTGCCGAAGAAGGTCATCACGCAGTCGAGCACGACCACCATCACCGCCGCAGCCGCAGACGCGTTCGCCGCGGGGAAAAGCCGCCCCGCGTTCTCAGGTGTAATGTAGCCGAAAGCGGCGGTCGAGAGTCCCCAGAGTATGTAGCCCGCGCAGATGAATGCCTTGCGCTTGCCGACACGGTCCGACAGCGCCCCCATGAGAAGCGTCGTCACCGTCGCGGCGGCGGCAGACCAGCCGACCATCGCGGCAATATAGCCGGGGTCGGTGCTGATGGTGTTATAGAGGAACACGTTGAAATACATGTTCTCTATCGTCCACGCGAACTGCCCGAACAGACCAATTAGTATCAGCGTGATCCAGTTCCTTACTCCAAGCCTGCTCTTCATTCTCATCTCTCCTTATAAGTGTGAGATTTTTTGAATTTGCGCTTTGTTATTTCAGATTCTCGTCGATTATGTTCAGGACAATATTTGCCGAGGTTTCAAGGTGCTCAGCAGTTATGTGCTCATAGGGGCCGTGGCAGGAGTAGCCGCCGGTGCCGATGTTGGGGCAGAGCAGGCCGCGGAAGGTAAGCTGCGAGCCGTCGGTGCCGCCGCGGACAGGCGCGGTGACAGGCTCGATGCCCTCGCGGCGCAGCGCGCGCTCCGCAAGCTCGACGATCTCCATGTGTTCGCCGATAAGCTCGCGCATGTTCCTGTACTGCTGGCGCACGGTCAGCTTCGCGGTGCCCTCGCCGTACTTCTCGTTTATGAGCTTTTCAATATGCTCCATCGTCTTTATGCGCTGGTCGAAGGACGCGGCGATATGGTCGCGGATGATGTAGCTCAGCATCGCCTTTTCTACCGTGCCGCTCATGTCGGTCAGGTGGAAGAAGCCCTCGTAGCCCTCGGTGTGCGCCGGAGTGTCGCTGGATGGGAGCATGGAGTTTATCTCCATAGCGACAAGGCTCGCGTTTATCATCATGTTCTTCGCGCTGCCCGGATGGATGTTGAAGCCGTTGACCTCCCACTTCGCCGACGCGGCGTTGAAGGTCTCGTAGTTTATCTCGCTCAGCTCCTCGCCGTCAACGGTGTAGGCAAAGTCCGCGCCCAGCCGCTCAAGGTCGAGCAGCGCCGCGCCGTGGCCGATCTCCTCGTCGGGCGTGAAGCACACGGCAACGCGGCCATGCGGGCGCTTCTCGTTTATGATGCGCTCAGCGGCGGTCATTATCGCGGCGATGCCGGCCTTGTCGTCCGCGCCGAGAACGGTGGTGCCGTCGGTGGTGATGAGGGTCTGACCCTTGAGGGATGGCAGATGCGGGAACTTTTCGACCGTCAGGCTGCGCCCGCTCGTGCCGAGGACGACGTTGCCGCCGTCATAGTTCTCGATGAGCTGCGGCTGAACGTTCTCGCCGGGGAAGTCGGGTATGGTGTCAAGATGGGCGATGAAGCCGATGCAGGGCTTGTCCTCATAGCCCTCGCTCGCGGGGATGAAGCCGTAAACATAGGCGTGCTCGTCCTCATATACGCCCTCCAGCCCAAGCGCGCGCATCTCGTCGGCCAGCATGTGGCACAGTGTGAACTGGCAGTCGCTGCTCGGTACGCTCTCCGAGGTCTCGGAGCTTGCGGTGTGGGTCTTGACATAGGTGATAAATCTTTCGTAGGCTTTCATGTGCTTTCTCCTTATGTAAAATTGTTGAATATACGTTTTTTCCGCATCACTTCAGTATTTCCGCGTAGACGAAAAGCCGTCCTTTGCGTGAGGTGCCGCCGGTGCCGGTGACGCTGCCCTTGCCCGCGCCGCGCAGGGAAATTATATCCCCCGCCGATATCTGCGCGTCGGGCTTCTCGGTCGGTTCATAGTTGAGGCTGACATTGCCGAGGCGTATCTCCTTCGCGGCCTCGGTGCGGCTGAGGTCAAACATTCCCGCCGTCACCGCGTCAAGCCGCATCGACATGACGGAAAAGCTCTTTTCCTTCACCTCGCGCTTCGCCTGCGGAACGTCCTCCGGCGCGATATTCTCCGCCGTGACCCCGCAGCGTCCGACCTTGTCGATACTCAGCAGGTGCCGGTGCACGCTGGGCAGGCAGAAGATATACGCCGTGTCGCCCATGACGCAGATATCGCCGACCCACTCGCGGCCGACGCCCATGCCCAGCACCGCGCCCATATAGTCCCGATGCCCCGGCTCGCCGAAATGCGCGGTCAGCTTTATCGCCGCGAAGTGCTCCGACGGGTCAAAGTTCTCGGCGCTCATATATTCCGGCAGGAAGAACGCCGCCGTCCGCTCGCAGTCGGCTCCGCCGCCGGAAAACACCACGGTGCAGCCGCGCCGCTTCGCCCATTTCTCGGTCTGATACCGCTCGGCGGGGCTGAGATACCCGCTGGAGCAGACCGTGCCGCTGCGCTCGGCGCGCTCGCCCAGATCCTCCATGCGGCGCAGAAGTTCATTTTTCTCCATTTTCAGTTCTGTCCAGTTCCAGTCTGTATTTGTGTGCGCCGTAGTTCGTCTTTTTCAGCAGCGCGTCTATCTGCTCCAGCACGTCCCGCACCTCCAGCGCAAACTCGTCCGACGAGGTGCGCAGGACGCCGGAACGCAGCGCCGAGAGCCTGATGAGATTGTCGTTCGTGACGACGCGGACGTCATAATTCTTTCCGATGTTATCTGCGAAGCGCTCGATATACGCGTCCGCCGTCTCGCCGTCCTTGGTGAAGGCGACGTGTATATTGTGGTACTCCTCGCGCGAGCCGGGGTTGCCGGGGGTGCGGAAGCCGTCAAACACCAGCACCAGCTCGCGTTTTGTAAAGCCGCAGTAATTCGACAGCATATCCATCAGCCGTCCGCGCGCAAGGCCAAGCTTTTCCCGCGCAAGCGCCGAAAGCTCCTGCGACGCGAAGATGAAGTTATAGCCGTCTACTATTATATACTGCTTCTTCGGCGGCACGGCCGGGCGAGGCGGCGCGGAATTCACTGCCGGTGCACGGTATTCCGGACGCTTTATTGGGCCGAATTCGCGCTCCATTATCGCTTCAAGCTCCCGCTCGTCGATGCTGAGGCTGCGGTACCGCCTGACCGGCGCGGGAGTCTCCTGCTTTTTCAGGCAGCTTTCAAGATGCATGTACTCCGGAACCTTGTCCCAATGGACGTTGAAGCCCGCGCCATGGGCGCAGAATACGGAATCCGCAGTGTTTCCCACATCGCTCTCCGCGTCATAGTCCATCTCCACAATAACATCTTTTTCGTTGTGACACGGGCGGTATCCCTCCACGCGGCAGGAAAATTTGCCGCGTCCGCCGGAATATGCCGCCACTTCGCTTGCGTAGCCGTTCATCTCCGACACTGGCGCGCTGCCCTCGATGCGCAGCATTCCGCCCGCGTCGTCAGGCCCCGTGAAGCTGCCGGACATCTGGCGCACGTCGCTTATCGCGCGCCCTATCAGCTCCGGCGGCAGCTCTATCGAAAACGCGTACCACGGCTCGAGCAGCACCGATTTTGCCTGCATGAGCCCCTGCCGTATCGCGCGGTAGGTCGCCTGACGAAAGTCTCCGCCCTCGGTGTGCTTCAGGTGCGCCCGTCCGGCGGCAAGCGTCATCTTCACATCCGTCAGCGGCGAGCCTGTCAGCACGCCAAGGTGCTGCTTTTCGAGCACATGGCCGAGTATCAGCCGCTGCCAGTTGCGGTCAAGCCCGTCTTCCGGACAGATGCTGTCCACGACTATGCCGCTGCCGCGCGGCATGGGCTCCATTATCAGATGCACCTCCGCATAATGGCGCAGCGGTTCGAAATGGCCTACGCCCTCCACGGTGTCTGCAATGGTCTCCTTATACATGATGCGCCCCGCGTCAAGCGCGACGTCAACGTCGAAACGCTCCTTGACAAGCGCGCGGAACACCTCCGCCTGCACCTTGCCCATAAGCTCAACGCGTATCGCCCTGCCGCGCTCATCCCAGCGGATGTGCAGCTGCGGATCCTCCTCCTGAAGCTGCATCAGCTTCGGCAGCATCACGCGCGGATCCTCCGTCGGCGGCAGCAGCAGACTGTAGCTCAGTACCGGCTCCAGCACCGGCTCCGCCGAGACGTCCGCCTCCGCGCCCAGCCCCTGACCGGGGAAAGTCTCGCTCAGGCCGAGCGCGGCGCAGATCCGGCCGGGCTTCACCGTATCGACGGCCTCGTATTTTATGCCGGAATATATGCGCAGCTGACTGATCTTCTCCTCATGCTCCGCGCCGTCCTCGCCTGTGTAGCGGATAAGCTGCCGTACGGACAGCTCCCCGCCGTTCACGCGGAGGAAACTCAGGCGCTTGCCCTGCGCGTCGCGCGCTATTTTATACACCCGCGCGGAGAACACGTCTCCCGCCTCGGTCGGTATCGCGTATTCGTCGATGGCCTGCATGAATTCTTCGACGCCCTCGGTGCGAAGTCCGGAGCCGAAGAAGCACGGGAACACGCGCCGCGTCTTTATCAGCTCCGCGACCGTATCGCGGCTCAGCTCCCCGCAGCTCAGATATTCGTCCATCGCGGCCTCGCCGCACATGGCGAGCCGCTCATTGAGCGCGGCGGCATTTTCCCCGAAGTCCACACACTCCGCGTCGAGCCGCCGTTGCAGATCTGCCATCAGCGCGGCTCTGTCACAGACGGGCAGGTCCATCTTGGTCACAAATATGAAGGTCGGTATCCCGTAACGCCGCAGCAGCTGCCACAGCGTCTCCGTGTGCGCCTGCACACCGTCCGTCCCACTGATGACGAGAACCGCATAATCCAGCACGCGCAGGCTGCGCTCCGTCTCGGAGACGAAATCGACGTGCCCCGGCGTGTCGAGAAGCGTAACGCTGCTCTGCGGCAGATCAATTACCGCCTGCTTTGAGAATATGGTTATGCCGCGGGAGCGCTCGATTGAATGCGTGTCAAGATACGAGTCGCGGTGGTCAACGCGGCCAAGCTTTTTGATTTTTCCCGAAAGGTACAGCATGGCCTCGGACAGCGTCGTTTTCCCCGCGTCCACATGAGCCAGAATACCTATAACAACATTTTTCTTCATGGGTGATATTTTACCAGTGTTGAACAAAAATATCAAGGATAAGTAAACGCGCCGCCCTCCTGCCGTATAGGGTTACATAACATGTCATCGCTATGCATACGTTCTGTAATTGCGCGCATATTTTTATGATATTTTTTTGCAACTATGACTACCATTTTTGTAAATGCTGTGATATAATTACTTGTCATAATATATAATGCTTACAAAATGCCTTAACAGGGGGAAATCACATATATGAAGAAGATACTTGTTCTGGAAGACGAAGCAAATATCCGCAGCTTTGTGGTCATCAACCTGCGCCGCAGCGGCTTCGAGCCGATAGAGGCCGAGAACGGAGAAATGGCTCTTGAAAAGCTCAAGCAGAACCCCGACATCTGCCTTGCCCTGCTGGATGTCATGCTGCCCGATATCGACGGGTTTGAGGTCTGCCGCCGCATCCGCGCGACCGGCTCCAAGATGGGCATCATCATGCTCACGGCAAAAAGTCAGGAGATCGACAAGGTCACCGGGCTTATGACCGGCGCGGACGACTACGTCACCAAGCCCTTTTCCCCCGCGGAGCTCACAGCGCGCGTCGACGCGCTCATCCGCCGTCTCGGCGTTGACGAGGAGGAGAAGAACTCCGTTGAGATCGTCAGCGGCCCGTTCGTGCTTAACATCCGCAACCGTACCCTTGAAAAGAACGGTCAACGCCTGAAGCTGACCCAGATAGAATACCTGCTGATGAAGCTCTTCATGGAGAATCCCGGCAAGGCCATGAGCCGCGAGGACATTCTCTCCGCCGTGTGGGGCAGCGAGTTCGGCGGCGAGCTCAAGACCGTCGACGTCAACATCCGCCGCCTGCGCATCAAGATAGAGTCCGACCCGACAGAGCCTGAATACCTCACCACCGTCTGGGGCTACGGCTACAAGTGGGGCTACTGAGCCAAGCGGCGCAAAAAACCATCTCTGCAAAACGGAAGTATTATGAATGTTTAAAGACCTGAAAACTCAACTGTTTGCCTCCAGCATGGCGGCAATAGTCCTGCTGCTGCTCGCGGTATGGTTCATCACCCGCGCGATATACACGCCCGCGATAATCATCATCGTTCTGATGTGCATCTTCCTCGTCGGCGTGAACCTTTGGTTCTCGCGCTTCGTGTCCGAGCCTATCGAGAATCTCACCGAGGCCGCGCGCCACATCGCCGCCGGCAGCTACGGAGTCAAAATTGAAAAGACCAGCGAAAACGAGCTTGGCCGCCTTACCGACGAGCTGAACAGCATGTCGGAAAAGGTCGCCGTGGCGGAGAAATCGCGCACGGAGTTCATCTCCCAGGTGTCGCACGAGCTTCGCACCCCGCTCACCGCGATAACCGGCTGGGCGGAGACGATAGCTTTCGACGAGGCCGTGCAGGGCGACTCTCTGCGCGGGATAAACATCATCTCCAAGGAGGCCGAGAGGCTTACGGGCATGGTGTCGGAGATGCTGGAATTCACCCGCATACAGGACGGACGCTTCAATCTCCGCGTCGAGCTTATCGACATCGCCGCCGAGCTTGAGGACGCGATATTCACCTACGGTGAGCTGATGCGTCAGGCCGGTATCGAGGTGAACTACACCCAGCCCCCCGCTGAGATCCCGCTCATCCCCGGCGATCCGGAGAGGCTGAAGCAGGTGTTCCTGAATCTGCTGGACAACGCCGCGAAGCATGGCGGGGACGGCAAGAAGGTAGACGTCGCGCTCACTGCCGACGCTGCGGGCGTACACATCAGCATCCGCGACTATGGCCGCGGCATCCCCGAGGGCGAACTGCCGCACGTCAAGGAGAAGTTCTACAAGGGCAGCTCCAAGAACCGCGGCACGGGCATCGGCCTTGCCGTGTGCGACGAGATAATCACGCGGCACAGCGGCGCGCTCGAGATAGAAAACGCGGAGGGCGGCGGCTGCATCGCAAAAATAACTTTACCTATCAGTAACTAAGGAGAAAGCATGGCAAATAACAAAGACTGCGGCTTCCGCACCTCGATAGGCGGACAGGCGCTCATAGAAGGCATACTCATGCGCGGCCCGAAGAAGCAGGCCATCGTCTGCCGCACGGCGGAGGGGCTTGTAGAAAAGGTCGATGAGCTAAAGCTGCTAAAGGACAAATACCCGATATTCGGCTGGCCGTTCATCCGCGGCTGCGTGACCTTTATCGACTCCATGATAAAGGGTATGCAGGCGCTCACCTACTCCGCGGAGCTTGTGCCCGTTGAGGATCAGGAGCCGGACAAGCTCGACCAGTGGATTGAGAAGCACTTCGAGGCCGAGAAGGCGTCGAAGATAGTCATCGGCACGGCGGTGGTGCTCGGTATCGCGCTCGCGCTGTTTCTCTTCATCTTCCTGCCGACCCTGATAGTCGGGCTTATAAAGCCGCTGACGCAAAATCTCGTGCTGAGAAATCTCTCCGAGGGCGTCGTGAAGATCATTATTCTGCTTGCCTATATGCGCCTTTGCTGCTGCGTAAGCGACGTAAAGCGCCTGTTTTCCTATCACGGCGCGGAGCATAAGACCATATTCTGCTATGAGCACGGCAAGCCCCTCACGGTGGAAAACGTCAGGACGGAGTCCCGCTTCCACCCGCGTTGCGGCACAAGCTTTTTGCTTGTGGTCGTTGTCGTCAGCATACTCGTAAACTCCGTCGTCACCCTGACAAACAGCTTTGCGCGCATGGGAGCGCATCTGCTGCTCCTGCCGCTGGTCGTCGGCATAAGCTACGAGATAAACCGCTGGTGCGGCCGGCATGACAACTGGCTGTCCGCCGCGCTCTCCGCGCCGGGCAAATGGCTCCAGCATATGACCACGAACGAGCCGGACGACAGCATGATAGAGTGCGCGATTCGCGCGATGGAGCTTGTCATCCCCGAAGAAAAAGGCAGCGACGCCTGGTAAATCAGAATTGAGGATCGCCGGATGAAAACTTACAACGACATTTATCTTGAAACGCGCAACGCCCTGCGCGCAAGCGGCATCGAGGGCTACACCCTTGAAGCGCGGCTGCTGGTGGCCACCGCCGCCGGAAAGTCCGTCGCGGAGCTGCTGCGCGACATCAATCTGTACACCACCGCCGCCATCGACGCGGAGGTTCAGGAGCTGACGCGCCGCCGCCTCGCCGGTGAGCCGGTCGCGTACATTACGGGAGCTTGGGAGTTTTACGGGCTGCCGATGAAGGTCACGCCCGACGTGCTCATCCCCCGCATGGACACGGAGCTGCTCGTGACCAGTGCCAAAGAGCTGCTGCTCGGCCGCAAGATGGACGCGAGAATACTTGACCTCTGCTGCGGCAGCGGCTGCATCGCCTGTGCGCTCGGTCACGAGCTGCCGGCAACGAAACTCGTCGCCGTCGATATCAGCGCCAACGCCCTCGAGATCGCGCGCGAGAACTTCGCGTCGAACCGGCTCGGCTCCCGCGCCATCTGCATTCAGGCGGACGCGACCTCCTCTCCTCCGATGAGCATCGGCCAGTTTGACATGATCGTCTCCAATCCCCCGTACATTGCCAGCGCCGAGATAATGACGCTCGACGCCTCCGTGCGCGACTATGAGCCGATATGGGCGCTCGACGGCGGCGAGGACGGGTACCGCTTCTATAAGGCGATAATCAAGTATTGGAAGAGCCTGCTCCGCCCCGGCGGATTCCTGCTGTTCGAGGTCGGCGAGGGGCAGGCCGCGACGGTCAAGGATATGCTGAGCTCCGCCGGCTTCCGCGCCGTCGGCTCCAGACTCGACACGCTGAACATTGAGCGCGTCGTGATAGGCAAAATGTAAGCGCCCATGGAAAGAAAGCCGAAATTTGCGCTCATCCACGGGATAATAAACGTACTGCTGCCCGTTATACCGGTTCTGATGCACAGAGGTGTGTTCGGCGTCGCGGAAAACACGTGGCAATATATCTGGCTCATCTTCGCGGTGCAGGTCGTGCCGCCGCTGTCCTCGCTCGCGGGGATCGTTATTGCTGGCATTCAGCTTAAAAAGACCCGCGCATCCACCGTCAGAGTCGGATTACTGCTGTCCTGCTGCGGGCTTGCACTGTACATCGTTTTCAGATTTATTCTGAAGATATAATTCAACTGCGAGAAAATCTACTATTATATATAAAGGAGAGCTACACATGGCTGAAAAGAAAAAATCCGTTCCGGTCGTCGCCGCGCCCACGACCGATAAGAAAAAAGCTCTTGAGACCGCTATTGCCAGAATCGAAAAGGATTACGGCAAAGGCACCATCATGCGTCTGGGCGACGATATTCCGGTTAACGTTGAGTCTCTGTCAACCGGTTCGCTCTCTCTCGACCTCGCCCTCGGCATCGGCGGCGTCCCCCGCGGACGTATCGTCGAGATATACGGCCCCGAGGCTTCCGGTAAGACTACCCTTGCGCTCCACGTCGTCGCTTCCGCGCAGAAAAACGGCGGCGAAGCGGCGTACATCGACGTTGAGCACGCGCTCGAGCCTGCTTACGCCCGCGCCCTCGGCGTCGATATAGACAGCCTCCTCATCTCCCAGCCGGACACCGGCGAGCAGGCGCTCGACATTGCCGAGTCCCTCGTACGCTCCGGCGCTATCGACGTGCTGGTCATCGACTCCGTCGCCGCGCTCATCCCCCGCGTTGAGCTTGAGGGTGAGGTCGGCGACACTGTCGTCGGCGCGCTGGCGAGACTGATGTCTCAGGCCATGCGCCGTCTGGCCGGTGCGATAAGCAAGAATAACTGCACCGTTATCTTCATAAACCAGCTGCGTCAGAAGATCGGCGTCATGTACGGCAACCCCGAGACCACCCCCGGCGGTCTGGCGCTGAAGTACTACGCCTCCGTCCGTATCGACGTGCGCCGCATAGAGACGCTGAAAAACGGCACCGAGATGATCGGCAACCGCACCCGCGCCAAGGTCGTCAAGAACAAGGTCGCTCCCCCGTTCCGCGAGGCGGAGTTCGACATCATGTACGGCGAGGGCATCTCGAAAATCGGTGAGATAGTCGATCTCGGCGTCAAGCTCGAGATAATCGACAAGGCCGGCGCGTGGTTCACCGTTGACGGTCAGCGCGTGCAAGGCCGCGACGCCGTGAAGGAATATCTGCGCAATAATCCTGAGGTCTGCGACAAGATCGAGCAAGAGATCCGCGCAAACTCCTTCAAGCTCATGAGCCCGCAGGCGCGCAAGGCCGCGCAGGTCTCCGGCCGCGCCGTCGATATAACCGCGTCGGACTTCGACGAGGGCTGATACGGTCATGGTCGTCACCGCCATCAGGCAGACTTCGTCCGACCGGCTGATAGTTACGCTGGACGAGGCGGAGGAGATAAAAACAACTCTGGGCGTTGTGACAGAGCACCGGCTCTATAACGGTGCGGAGCTTGACGACGCGGCCGCCGAGGCGCTGCGCCGCGATTCCGCCCGCGCCCTCGCGCGCGACCGTGCGCTCGGCATGGTGTCGCGCCGCATGTACTCCCGCAAGGAGCTGCGCGACAAGCTGGTTCAGAAGGGCGAGGACGCGGATACCGCCGCCTACTGTGCCGACTGGCTGGCCGAGCACGGCTTTATAAACGATGAGACCTACGCCGCCGCGATCGTGCGGCATTATGCAGCGAAGAATCTAGGCGTCAGCCGCATCCGCATGGAGCTCAGCCGCCGCGGAATAAGCCGCGAGCTGTGGGAGGATGCTCTGGCCGAGATGCCGGAGAACGACAGTGCGCTTGAGCACTACCTGCGGCAGCACCTGCCCGATCCGTTTGATCTTGCGGCGGTGCGCAAGGTGAGCGCGGCGCTCTACCGCCGCGGTTACTCCTGGGACGATATCCGCACGGCGGTTGAACAATACAGTAAGCAATACGAGGATTTCTGATGAGTACATTCGCAATGATCTCTCTTGGCTGCGCCAAGAATCTTGTCAACAGCGAGCAGATGCTGTACCTTATGAGCGAGGCGGGCTACGAGCTTGTCCCCGACCCCGATGGCGCTGATCTCGCAATAGTCAACACCTGCGGCTTCATCGACGCCGCAAAAACCGAGGCCATAGACAACATTCTCGAAATGGCCGAGCTGAAAAAGGCCGGAAAGCTCGGCGGCCTTATCGTGACAGGCTGTCTCGCCGAGCGGTACAAGGACTCGATACAGAGCGAGCTTCCGGAGATCGACGCCGTGCTAGGCGTTGGCAGCTTCGGCGATATCGTCGCGGCGGCTAACACCGTCTGCGAGGGGCGCAAGCTCAGTCTGTTCGGCAGCAACAGTGCCGCCGTGGATGAGATTCCCCGCGTCGTCTCGACCGGCCCGGGCTGGGCATATCTGCGCATCGCCGAGGGCTGCAACAATTTCTGCGCCTTCTGCGCGATACCTTATATCCGCGGGCGCTACCGCTCACGCCCTATCGAGAACATCATCGACGAGGCAAGGGAGCTTGCGCAGCACGGGGTCAAGGAGCTTATCGTCATCGCGCAGGACATCACCCGCTACGGCACGGATATCTACGGCAAGCGCAGTCTTGCCCGCCTGTGCCGCGAGCTTGCGAAGATAGACGGCGTCGAGTGGATACGGCTGCACTACCTGTACCCCGACCAGTTTGACGACGAGCTTATCGACGAGCTGGCCTCGAACGACAAGGTCGTCAAGTATCTCGACATCCCGATACAGCACATCAACAACGCCATTCTCAAGCGCATGAACCGCCGTGGGACCGGCGACGAGATACGAGAGCTGTTCAAAACTCTGCGCGAGCGCATCCCCGGCCTTGTCCTGCGTACAAGCCTTATCGCGGGTCTGCCCGGCGAGGGCGAGGCGGAATTCGAGGAGCTGTGCGAATTCCTGCGCGAGGCGCGCATAGAGCGCGTCGGCGTGTTCCCCTTCTCGCCCGAGGAGGGCACTCCGGCGGCAAAGATGGAGCATGTGGACGAGGACGAGGCTCGCCGCCGCGCCGATCTCATTATGCAGCTCCAGGCTCCGATAATGGACGATTTCTGTCAGAGCTTCGTCGGCAAAACAATCCGCGTGCTCTGCGTCGGCTATGACGAAGAGCTTCAGCGCTGCATCGGCCGCAGCTACGCCGACTCCCCCGATATCGACGGGCTGGTGTACTTCACCGGCCGCTGCCCCGAAGGCGAGATGACAGATGTTCTGATAAGCGGCGCGGACGACGGCATGCTTATCGGCGACGAGATATAAAAAGAGGTGTGAGCATGAATACTACCGCAAACAAGATAACTATATTCCGCATTGTCCTGATACCCGTTTTTCTGGTGCTTGCCTACACGGGGCTGAAGTACTGGGCGCTTGCGGTTTACATAATTGCCTGCCTGTCCGACGTGGCCGACGGCTACATCGCGCGGCACTACAATCAGGTGTCAAACTTCGGCAAGTTCGTTGACCCGCTGGCTGATAAAATGCTGGTGCTGTCGGCGATGTGCTTCTTCATTGAGAACGGCCAGATGCCCGGCTGGGCAGTCGCGATAGTGCTGTTCCGCGAGTTTGCGGTGTCCGGTCTGCGGCTCATCGCCGTGGAGCAGAGCCGCGTCATCGCCGCCGCGCGCTCCGGCAAGATAAAAACCGGCTGCACGATGGTCGGCCTCGGCGCGATGCTGGTGTTCGGCCAGCAGTACCACGTGGTCAACCTTGTGTGCTATATTCTCATCATCGTCACAACCGTCTATTCCGGCGTGGAATACTTTGTCGCAAACCGCGACGTTTTCAAAGCTCATTCTTGACATGTTTTGGGAGGACATATGAAGCTTTATAATTCTGCAACCAGACAGCGCGAGGAGTTCGTGCCGAATCATCCCGATATAGTGAAGATGTATACCTGTGGCCCTACCGTGTATCATTTCGCGCATATCGGCAATCTCCGCTCCTACATCATGGAGGACATTCTCGAGAAGTACCTGCGCTACCTCGGCTATAATGTCAAGCGCGTTATGAACATTACCGACGTCGGCCACCTGACTTCAGACGCCGATGAGGGCGAGGACAAGATGCTCAAGGGCGCAAAGCGCGAGCACAAGTCCGTCATGGAGATCGCGAAATTCTATACCGACGCGTTCTTCTCCGACTGCGCCAAGCTCAACATCAAGACGCCGGATGTCGTCGAGCCTGCGACGAACTGCATCGACGAGTACATCAAGATAATCTCCAAGCTCATGGACACCGGCTACGCCTATTTTGCCGGCGGCAACGTGTATTTTGACACCTCCAAGCTCGAGAAATATTATGTTTTCAACGACTTCAACGAGGAAGACCTCGCGGTCGGCGTGCGCGAGGGCGTTGAGGAGGACAGCAACAAGCGCAACAAGAACGACTTCGTCCTGTGGTTTACGAAGTCGAAGTTCGAGGATCAGGCGCTCAAGTGGGATTCCCCGTGGGGCGTCGGCTACCCCGGCTGGCACATCGAGTGCTCCGGCATCTCGATGAAGCACCTCGGCGAGGATCTGGACATCCACTGCGGCGGCATCGACAACGCCTTCCCGCACCACACCAATGAGATCGCGCAGTCTGAAGCCTATCTCGGCCACAAGTGGTGCAACTACTGGATGCATGTGCTGCATCTCAACACCAGCAGCGGCAAGATGTCGAAATCCAAGGGCGAGTTCCTGACCGTATCTCTGCTTGAGCAGAAGGGCTATGACCCGCTGGCCTACCGTCTGTTCTGCCTCCAGAGCCATTACCGCAAGTCTCTCGTGTTCACATGGGAGAACCTTGACAACGCTCAGGTCACCTACAACAAGCTCGTCGCCAAGGTCGCAGCGCTCAAGCCCGACAACGGCGAGCTTGACGAGGAAGCGATGACCGCGCTCCGCGCGAAGTTCACCGCCGCGCTCGACAATGACCTGAACACCTCTCTCGCCGTCACTTCGCTGTACGACGTGCTGAAGTACAAGACTAACGACGCGACCAAGCTCTATATGCTTGCGGACTTTGACCGTGTACTTGGGCTTGACCTCATCAAGAAGGGCGACGCGAAGCGCGAGGAGCTGAAGAAGCAGGCCGCGGTCGCGGGGCAGTTCACCGTCATCTCCGAATCCGGTGAGGCTGACGCTGAGGTCGAAGCGCAGATCATGGCACGTCAGGACGCGAAGAAGGCCAAGAACTATGCCGAGGCCGACCGCATCCGCGACGCGCTGAAGGCACAGGGCATCGAAGTCACCGATATCCCCCACGGCGCAAAGTGGAAGCGCATATGATCACAAGATAAAAGCGAGCGGAACATCCGCTCGCTTTTTCATTCCTATATAGAAAGTACGCAGGAAAACCTGCGTACTTTCTATATTATTCACTATATTATTCAGCTTTCTTTGCGATGCACTCGTGCAGGGTCTGCATGATGGTGTACGCGCTGTCGCAATCGACCTGACCGGGTGCGCTTGCGGCCTTGAGGCTGCAGAAGGTGAGGCAGGAGCCGAAGATCTCGCCCGTCAGGCGGCTCAGCATGCCGTCCCCGCCCATCGCCATGGTGAGAACAAGTCCGTCGTCCTCGCCGCTGGTCATCATCTCCGTCGCGGTGAGCAGCCTGAGAAGATCCTTCTTGTTGGTCGCCATCGTCGCGCACTTCTGGATATCTGCGCCCAGCTCGCGGCCATGCGCGATGTAATTGCATATCCACTCGACAGACGGGGTGTCCTTGAAGTTATGGTAAGTATACACGGAGTAGACGTTCTTGGCTCTTGCGTAGTCGATAAGCTCCTTCACGCGCTCATCGCCGATCCAGTACTCGATATCGACGAGGTCAAGGCAGCCGGAGTCTATCATGGCCTTGGTCAGGGTGATGTACTCCTCCGCGGGGAGGTCAAGGTGGCCGCCCTCATTTACGGAGCGGAAGGTGAAGAGTATCGGGAACTCGCCGAGGCGCTCACGGATGCGGCGGACGTTGTCCTGCATCTTGGCGGGATCATGGACGTCCTCGCTCCAGTCGCCTCTGTACTCTATCGCATCGACACGGGACTTCTTCACAAGCTCCATCGTCTCCAGCGCGTCTTCTATCTTGGGATCCATGATAGAGCAGATTATCTTCTCTCTGCCCTCTCCGAGGGTAACGCCGCGAACCTTCAAAGTTTTCATTCTTTGGCTCCTTTCTCAGTTTTCAGCAGATTCTTTTTTATAGAGATTGTCGCAGTCGGCGCTGCGCTTGTCAACTATGTTCGAGATGACAAGGCCGATCAGCGCGACGATAACGGTCGTGAACACAGGCTGGCCGCCGATGGCAAGGCTCTTCACGAGGAAGGTCGATACAAGATAAATGATGCAGCTTGGCACGAACACCCACCAGCAGGTGGATTTCTTTGCGAAGCGCGGGCAGAGGTAGGTCACGATCAGGATGACGGCAAAGGGAGCGAAGAAGCCGATCGCCGTATTCAGCACGTCAAGAATGCTCTTTATCTGCAGGGCCGCGAGGCAGCCGAACACGGAGATGAGCACTATCATGATCTTGGAGAGCACAAGCTGCTTCTCCTCGCTCATGTCTTTCTTGAAGAACTTGACGATGATGTCCTTGATTATCATGGAGCTGCCGCCCATGATAAAGGTCGTCGCGGTGGAAACGTCCGCCGCCCAGAGTCCGGATAGGATAAGCCCCGCGATGAGCGGAGAGAAGGAAGTCGCGACCATCGGCAGCGCCAGAGACGCGCTTGCAAGCTCAGGGTACATCTTTGCCGCGGCTATGCCGAATATCGCCGAGAAGATTCCTGGCGGTATCATTATCAGGCCTGCGGCGATTATGCCGGTCTTCGCGTTCTTGGGATCCTTCGCCGCGACCGCCGCCTGCGTGACGGCCGTATGCGGCATTGCGTTTACGAACATGGTCACGAACCAGCCCACAACTATCAGCAGGCTGAAGCCGTTGAGGCCGAACCAGGGAACGTCGCTCGGGAGCGAGGCGGTGAGTCCGTCAACGCCGCCGACACTGCTCAGCGCATGTATGCCGCCGAAGAGGATGCCGACATAGATGACCGCGACATTCACGATATTCGACAGCGCCGCCGCCCATAGTCCGCCGATGAAGGTGATGACCATGAACACGCCCGCGGAGACGATGATACCGGTGCTCAGGTTGAAGTACTCCGGCAGCAGCGAAGAGAGTATCGCGCCGCCCGCGTAGACCTGAAGCGCATTTACGACGAACATGTTGAGTATCTGCACGATGACCGACACGGTCAGGAACTTGTCCCCGTAGACGGCGCCGTACATCTGGTTGACCGTCTCATAGCGGGAGCGGTTGACGCGGCGGGCGAGCACCGCGCCGTAGAACACGGCGGCGAAGGCCCATGCCATTGTCCACCAGGCTGCGGATATGCCGTGGGTGTAGGCCTTCTCCGCGACTCCAAGAGTCGCGGAGCCGCCGATCGCGCAGCCGGACACGATCATTGCGACGAGAGGCCAGCTCATTGCTTTTTTTGCAAAGAGGAAGCTGGCGCTGTCCTTTTTCTGAAGGTATTTCGTCGAATACCAGGAGATGGCCAACAGGATAACCATGTATAATATGACAATTATCATGGCGACAAAATTGTTTTGCATACTAAGGCCCCTTTATAGTTTTATTTATGCGCTCAGGCAGTTGCCACACCCTTGGTGAGCATGTTGTAGCGGACGTTTACGACAACGCCGAGGAGCGCGCCGAGGAGGGTGATTCCGGCATTGAGCAGCATAACGCTGGTGGAGCCGGACGCCTTATATACCCAGCCTGCAACGGTAGGTATAACGAGCATGCAGATGGAGCAGAGCATGTAGACAACGCTTGTGACCTTGCCCTTGCCCATAGGGAAGAGGTCGGCCATGACCGCAACGGCCATCTGGAGCACACCGCCGGCGGCAGTCCAGCCGATGACGATGGAGGCTATGCGGCAGACCGCTGCGCTCGGCGCAAACGCGAGCAGCAGCAGAGCAACGACGGAGAGCAGCGGGTACACGACGAGCAGGCGGCAGGGCTTGATAAATTTCTTTATCGCAATGGAGGTCACGACGACGCCGATGATGGAAGTGGTGCTGTACATGCTGATGCAGTAGGCCGCGGAGGTCTCGCTCATGCCGATGATCTCTTGGCCGAAGATCTTGACCCAGTTGGAGAAAAGAGTGAAGCTTGCGGTAGAGGTGAAGCCGATGGCGATGAGGCAGGCGCCCTCAAGCCAGAGCTTGGGCTTGGAGTTGAATCGGGCGTTGCCGTCCTCGTCCACGGGGACGGAGCCTTTTTCGGGAGCCTTGGTGAGCGGGGGGAACGGCGCTCTTGCGATGACTATGCCGGCAATGACAAGGATCGCAGTGGCGACGAGGTAGAGGTTGGAGGTGGACATATTACGGCTGATGAAGAACGCAAGGCAGACGGGCAGCAGGAGCTGACCGACGGAGACGGCGGCCTTCTGGAGAATGGTGACGGTGCCGCCGGCCTTGGGGTATGCCTCGATCCACGCCGGCATGCTGCCGGTGTCAAGGAAGGAGTTGCCCGCGCCTGCAAACAGCGCAAAAAACACCGCTATCGAATAGCTCTTCGCAAAGTAAATGCCGAGGAAGAACACTATGTACGATGCTATGCCCAGAAACACGAAGGGCTTGCGTCCGAACTTATCGGAGAGGACGCCGGAGACTGCTAGAATTACGATCTTGCCTATTGCCATGACGCTGACGAGATAGGATACGCCCACCATGTCGGTGTTGAACTTCTCCATCAGCCACGCCGCTGTCTGAGTGAGTATTATGAGGCCGAATCCGTGTGCCGCATAGTTTGCGTACATTGCCGCGCACACCGGCAAATACTTGTTTTTCCCTTTCATACCTTGCTTATCCTCCCTTATTTTATATCAAAAGAACATTGCGCGTATTTCTTCCATCGGGAAGGTCTTTCCGGTCCAGAGCTCGAAGCCCTTTGCCCCCTGGCAGAGCATCATATCCAGACCATTGATGGTGCGGCAGCCACGCTCCTCGGCTATCTCGAGAAGTCTGGTCTTGAGCGGAGCGTATATGACGTCGCATACGGTAAGCTCCGGACGGAACATGCTGCCGTCGGTGATGACGCTCTCGCCCGCGCGGCTGCCCATGCCGACGCCGGTGGCGTTGATGTACAGGTCGCTGTCCGCGATCTGCTCCCGCAGCACGGTCTCATCCTCGATCATGTACATTGCGGCCTTGCAGGAGGTGTTCGCGTTTATCTTTTCGACAAGCTCCTTCGCAGTCTTTTCGGACTTGCCGACCCGCGTGAAGATGGCTATCTCGCCGAGGCCGTCGAGCGCGCCCTGCACGCATATCGCAGCGCCGACGCCGCCGGGGCCTACGAGAGTTGCCTTCTTGCTGACGAACTCTATGTTGTTTCTGCGGAGCGATTCCCAGAAGCCGTAGCCGTCCGTATTGTGGCCTATGAGCCTGCCGTTGTCGTTGACGACGGTGTTGACCGAGCCGCTGAGCGCGGCGGCGGTGGAAAGCTCGTCGAGGTACTGAGTGACCATGCGCTTATTGGGCATCGACACGTTGAAGCCCACCGCGCCGAGGGCGCGAAGCCCCTTCACGGCATCCTCGAGCTGCTCGTTGCCGACCTCGAAGGCGAGCTGTACGCAGTTTACCCCAGTCATTGCGAATGCCTCGCTCTGCATTCTGGGCGAGTTGCTGTGGCGGATGGGGGTTGCGAGCAGCCCCACAAGCAGTGTCTTACCGTTGATATCCGGCATAATTTTTTCCTCCTTTATTTTTTTCAGTGGAGAATCTCCATCTTTTCCAGTATCTTCAGGACGTTTCGGCCTTCCTGAACGCCGTTGATTATCTTTCTGGTCTTCTTGCTGTCGCCGATGTTCGCGTATTCGATGCCGTTTTCTAGGCAGTACTCGCGCAGCGGCTCGTCCAGAGTTCTGACAGGCGCCATGCCCATGCAGACCATGCCGTAGTCGAAGTCGAGCTCCTGCGTCTCGGCGCCGGTATCGACGATGAAGCTGCCGTCCTTGACCTCAAGCAGTTTGGTTCCGGTCAGCAGGCGGATGCTCTTCTGCTCGGCAAGCTCCTTGAACGCACAGCGGTTGATCGGGTCAAGCTCGCGGCCTATCTCGTCTGCCATCTCGACCATCGTCACCTTCGCGTTTCTCCTTGCGAAGAACTCCGCGACGTCAACGCCGACAAGGCCGCCGCCGACTACGGTCACGTTCTTTCCGGTCAGATCCATGGCGGTGAACTCGTCCATGTGCGTAATGATGTAGAGCGCGGTGAGCACCTTGCCGTTCTCCGCATCGACCCGCTCCTTGAGTCCCTTTATCGGGGGCAGCAGCGGCGCAGAGCCGGTGGCGTTGATGACGACGTCCGGATGCAGCTTCTTGACCGCTTCGACGCTGCAGTCAGCCTCGGTGAACACAAAGAGATTGTGCAGCCCCGCCGCGCGGTGCGTCTGGTAATCAACGAACTGGCGGATGCGGCTCTTTTCGGGGAAAGTGCTGATCTTTCTCGCAAGACCGCCGAGTTCGGCGCTCTTTTCGAGCAGGAAGCTCGTGCAGCCGACTTCTGCCGCGGTGCAGGCCGCTTCGAGTCCGGCCGTGCCGCCGCCGACTACGACGACGTTCGTCGGTCTGGAGACCTTCTTCTCCTTGTACTCGTCATTGTGGATGAGGTCGGGGTTTATCGTGCAGTGGATGCCGACGTTGTTGGCAAGGCGGTTGCCGATGCAGCCGATGTTGCAGGAGATGCACTTTCGCAGGCAGTCCTCGCGGCCGCTCGCCACCTTGTTGACCCATTGCGGCTCCGCGATAAGGCCTCTGCCCATGCCGATGAAATCGGTCACGCCGTCGTGTATCAGCTTCTCGGCAAGCTCCGGAGTCCGGATGTTGCCCATTGCGATGACGGGCTTTCCGAAGGTCTCTTTCACCTTCTTCGCATATCCGGTGCGCCAGCCGTCCTCAAAGTGCATGAGGTCGAGCTGATACTGCATGGTGCAGTTGAGCGCGAGGGAGACGTTGTAGACGTCAACGTACTCGTCCCAGTATTTGAGTATCTCCAGTGTATCCTTGAAGGTGTTGCCGCCGGCGACCATATCGTCCGAGGTGATGCGGATGCCTACGGGGAAGTTTTTCCCGACACGTCTGCGAACCTCCTGAAGCACGAGCCGTCCCATGCGGGCGCGGTTCTCGATGCTGCCGCCGAATTCATCATCGCGCTTGTTGTATATCGGGGATGTGAACTGGCTTATGAGATAGGAATGTCCGCAGTGGACTTCCACGGCGTCAAAGCCTGCCGCGACCGCGCGTGCTGCCGCGTCGCCGAAGCATTTGGCGGCGTGCATGATCTCGTCCTTGGTCATCGGCCGAGGGATGGGACCGCCGGCCTTGTTGGGCTCGCAGGAAGCGCTCAGGCTCTCCATGCCGGTGCGCTCGGGGATGGCGCCCGCGCCGGCGTGGTTTATCTGAAGGGAGGCACATGCGCCGTAGGAATGGATGCGCTCGACGAGACGGCTAAAGCCGGGGATGTAGCGATCCTTGTCGATGCGGATCTGCGTCGTGCCGTTCAGTCCCTGCTTGTACACACATGCGTTTTCAACGATTATAAGCCCCGTGCCGCCCTTGGCGCGCTGCTCATAGTAGCGGATGTGGTCGTCGGTGATATTGCCGAACTCCCCGCCCATGTTGCTGCCCATGGGGAGCATCGCGATACGGTTCTTCACGGTCATACTCTTCACAGTCAGCGGCGAGAAAATAGACGGATATTCCATATTTCTTTCCTCCTTAGATATCAAGAGATGTCTTATATTTGGCGTTATTATTTTAACAGCCATCTCATCCGCTGTCTAATCAAGATTTTTGATGAGTTTATACGCAAACTAAATAACGCAAAACACTTTCGCCAAAAACCTGTGATTTTTTTGGCGAAAGTGCACAGCTATTTGTTAATTA